>CAJXTG010000035.1 GCA_913060655.1 uncultured Nitriliruptoraceae bacterium
TCACGAACCAGATGTCGACGACCGATGGTTCCCTCACCTCCGGTGAGACGTACCACTACCGCGTGACGGCCAACATCGTCGACGTCGGCGCTGGGGCGTCGACGACGTCGCTGACGACCGAATCCGGCACCGACACCCGCGTCCTGCTCACCGACCTCAACAACGCCCTCTCCAGCTCCCGGGCGAGCACGTCGGCGAACACGGTCGTCGACTTGATCGAGGGTGTCCTCGGCAACGGCGGGCTGCGGGTGTTCGCGAGCCCCACGCTCGGGTCGATGGCGGAACAGATGGGGTCGCAGTCCGACGACATCACGCAGAAGGGCCGGTTCTCTCGCGCCGTGATGCAGCGCACCGGCTCGTCCAACTACCTCGCCGAGAGCGCAGGGTTCTCCAACGACCTGCTGAACGGCCACCCCTACATCGGGTTCGTCGCCATGACGAACTCCCAGTACCTCGGCTCGGGGGTCATGCTCTACCGCGACTACGACAACACCACCCACCTGCGTGAGCTGTTCTTCCCGGCCGACGACCGCCGGATCTATGGGGCCGTCCTGGACAACGGCGCGAGCACGCTCGAGGCGTACACGAGCAGCGGCACGCGGACGACCTTCAGCAACAGCCAGAGCCCCGGCTACTACGGCTACTACCGGAGCGACAAGTTCTCGAGCGACGACGGCATCTGGGGTTTCGCCAACGGTCACGCGGTCGACGGCAACACGCCAGGACCCAGCCTCAGGAGCTTCTCCAACAGCCGCTTCGGCATCCAGAACTACAACGGCAGCGACACGGAGACCGACAACCAGGAGCTGTACTGGGACAATCAGACCCTGAAGTTCGGGAACGCGACCATGTACTTCTTCGTGGTCTACAACGACTGAGCGCCCTGCGGCCCTCAGTCCCGCGTCGCTGCCCCGACGGGGCGCACGGGCCAGCCGCCGTCGATGACGGTGCCGGGTTCGCACAGCGCGACGACGCAGCCGCCGAATCCGCCGCCGGTCAGCCGCGCCCCGTGCACACCGGGGACGGTGAGCAGCTCGTCGATGGCCGCGTCGATCGCGGGCGTGGACACCTCGTAGTCGTCGCGCAGGCTCGCGTGCCCCTCGACCATGACCGCCCCGGCCTCGGTGAGGTCGCCGGCATCGAGCGCTGCGGCGAAGCGGCGCACTCGCGCGTTCTCGGTCACGACGTGCCGGGCGCGACGCCGCAGCAGCGGGTCGGCGATCGTGGCGACCGCGTCGGCGTCCGCCTGCGCGAGGGGCCCGACGAGCGCCGCGGCGGCCTCGCACTGCGCGACGCGTTCCGCGTAGGGGGAGCCGTCGAGGGTGCGGTGGGCGACGAAGCGCACGACGACGCGCGCGTCCTCGGGCACGGGCACGTGGGTGACGTCGAGCGTCGTGCAGTCGATCAGCGTGGCGTGGCCCTCGACGGCGGAGGCGATGCACAGCTGATCCATGATGCCGGTGGGGACGCCGGTGGCGCGGTGCTCGGAGCGCCGCACGACCTGGGCGAGGTCGGCGGCGTCGCCGTCGTGTCCGAGGGCGAGCGCGGCGGCGACGCCGAGCGCCGCACTGGACGACAGGCCCGCGCCGACGGGGATCGTGGTGGTCACGTGCCCTGCGAGGCCGACGTCGGGGTCGAGCTCGGCGACGACGCCGGCGACGAAGCGGCCCCACGCAGGGCGCACCGTCGCCGGGTCGGCCCGGAAGGGCAGGGGCAGCTCGACGGGGTCGGGCTCGTCGGCGGAGGTCAGCCGCACGCGGTCGCCGCCGCGTCGGCCAGCGAGCTCCGTCCACCGGTCGATCGCCATGGGCAGCACGAGCCCGCCCGTGTAGTCGGTGTGGTCACCGATCAGATTGACGCGTCCGGGTGCGCGGACGTGGACCCGCTCGTCGGCCATCAGCGGTCCGCCGTGGCCGTGACGTGCAGCACGACGGCGGCCTCGGGTCGGAGCCCGGGGAGGCGCACGCCGTGCACGGCCAGCTGCCGGCCGGTCGCGACGAGCGCCCCGTCGGTCCACCACGCCGGCGGGACGAGGTCGACGATCGGCGTGACGTCGGGCAGGTGCACGGGGGCGACGCGGTAGGTGCGCTCCGCATCGAGGCCGGGCAGCCGCAGCGGCGGCGTGACGGCGTGCCGTGCCGAGTCGAGCGCCGCGACGCTCACGAGCGCCTCGCCGCGGTCGGCCGCGTACACGCCGAGCGCGAGGCGCGGTGCCTCCACGTCGAGCCGGACGACGTCGCCGCCGTGCAGCAGCGCCCGGTGCTCGCGGTACAGGGCGATCGTCGCCCGCACGACGGCGAGCTCGCGCGCGTCGAACTCGGTCAGGTCCGCCTCGATGCCGAGGTGGCCGAACAGGGCGGTGATCGCGCGGAAGCCGATGTCGTGGATGCGGCCGCTCGTGTGCGTGTGCCGCGGCCCGATGTGCGAACCGATCGTCTCGGGCGTGAGCAGCATCGACGTGCCGTACTGGATGCGCTGCCGCTCGAGCGGGTCGTTGCTGTCGCTCGCCCACACGCGATCCGTGCGGCGGAGGATCGCGTGGTCGACGCGCGCACCGCCCGACGAGCACGACTCGATCTCCACCTCGGGGTGGGCGGCGCGCAGCGTGTCGAGCAGCCGGTAGACGGCCAGCGTCTGCCGGTGCGTGCCGGCCCGCCCGGTCGCGTCGGCGGGCTGGATGTGGGGCCGGTTCATGTCCCACTTGAGGAAGTCGATCGCATGGTCGGTGAGCAGCCGGTCGAGCGCGTCGTGGATGTGGGCGAACGCCTCGGGCCGGGTGAGGTCGAGCACCAGCTGGTCGCGGTGCAGCACCGGCGCGTAGCGGTCGTCGACGAGCGCCCAGTCGGGGTGCGCGCGCAGCAGGTCGCTGTCGGGGTTGACCATCTCCGGCTCGACCCACAGGCCGAACTGCATGCCCGCCGCATGCACCCGCTCGATCAGCGGGGTCAGCCCCTGCGGGTGCGCCTCGGGCGACACCCACCAGTCGCCCAGCCCGCGCGTGTCGTCACGCCGGCCGCCGAACCAGCCGTCGTCGAGCACGAAGCGCTCGACCCCGACGTCCGCGGCGAGGTCGACGAGCCGGGCGAGCCGGTCCGCGTCGTGGTCGAAGTACACGGCCTCCCACGAGTTGAACGTCACCGGCCGCGGTGTCGCCGCGTGCGTGGCGCGGGCCCGCAGCGTGCGGTGCAGGCCCCAGCTCATCGGCGTGAGCCCGCCCGCGGAGAACGACGCGATCAGCTCGGGCGTCTCGTACGACTCGCCGGGCGCGAGGACGACCTCGCCGGCGTGGAGCAGCTCGCCGAGCTGCAGGTGCCGGCGCCCGTCGGCGGTGCGCTCGGCCGCCCACTCGTGGTTGCCGCTCCACGCGAGATGCGCGCCCCACGCCCGCCCCGACCACTCGCCGGTGCCCCGCTCGACGGCGATGACGAGCGGGGAGCGTTCGTGGGAGGTGCGGCCGCGCCGGTTCTCCGCCGTGAGCATGCCGGACGTCCAGTCGTGGCGCTCGAGGGCGAACTCGCGCCCCCAGCGGCCGCCGAAGCCGAGGCACTCGTCGGCATGCTCGGGCACCGGCAGGCTGTGGCGCAGCGCGGCGAGGTGGTACGCGTCGCCGCCGACGTTGGTCAGGGTGCTCTGCACCCGCAGCGTGTCGTCGAGCGTGATCGTGGTGCGCAGCTCCAGCCCGGCGTGCACGTCGACCGCCGTGACCGTGAGCGTCGCGCCCGCGCCCGCACCCGCGCCCGCACCCGCGTCCGTGCGTGCGACGTCGCTGACGGTGAAGCGCGGCGCGAAGTCGCGGCCGTCGGGCCGTGCGCCGACGAGCCCCGGTCGCCCGTCGAACCCGCTGCCGTGCTCGGGGACGAGGGACAGCGGTCCGGACAGCAGCGGCATGCCCGGCTGCGTGCCGACGTCGTGCAGCGCGAGCGCCGCGTCGAGCGCGGCGGCGTCACCGAGCGGCTCCCCCCAGTGGACGATCGCGACGGGGCCGGGGCCGCAGGCGACGACCACCTCCGTCGTCGGCCCGACGAGCCGCTCGAGGCGGTCGGAGCGTGCGTCGTGCGGGCGCGGTGGTGTGCTCATGGCTGCTCCGTCACGGTCGGTCCCTCACGGCCGGCCCTTCA
Source organism: uncultured Nitriliruptoraceae bacterium (assembly GCA_913060655.1). Lineage (GTDB taxonomy): Bacteria > Actinomycetota > Nitriliruptoria > Nitriliruptorales > Nitriliruptoraceae > CSBr16-57R1. The sequence continues at coordinate 4,119 of CAJXTG010000035.1, forward strand.
CGGTCGGGCCCACGGTCGGTCCGTCACCCCGAGCCAGAACGCGAACGTGAAGGTGCCGGCGGGGATGCGGTACTGGGGGGCGACGCGCGGGCCGCAGCTGCCGGTGCCGAGCCCGCGGTGGGCGACGTCGAGCTGGACCCAGCGCCGCCTGCTCGGCGGCAGCGCGGCGTGGTCGGCCGCGGCCAGCAGCGTCTCGGCGGGCTGCTCGACGACCGCGACGTGCAGCGCGGTCGGCCCCATCGCGCGCACCCACAGCGTCTCGCCGGTGTCGGGGTCGCTGAGCGCGAGCCAGCGGGTGTCGGTGCGCAGCCCGTGCTCCTGGGGGACGAGGTAGGGGAGGGTGTCGGCGTCGTCCTCCCATACGCCGAGCATGGCGGCGCGGGCACGGTCGGGATAGTTCTCGTGGGGGCCGCGCCCGTACCAGCGCAGCCGCCGCAGCCGCGTCGGCACGGTGAGGCGCACGCCGACACGGCCCGGGTCGGCGAGCGTGTCGGGCAGGGTGATGCGCACGTGGTGCAGGACCCCGCCGTCGACCGGTTCTGCGTCCAGGGTGTGGGCGACCAGGTCGCGCGCGGGCGTGTCGACGACGCCCGAGTCGAGCCAGCGGTCGAGCGCGCGCCCGCCGATCGGCATCGCCGCACGGACGGCCGCCGGCATCAGCTTGAACCCGTCGTTGTCGGTCGCGGCCCGCAGGAGCGTCGGCTCCGGCCCGTCGAGCACGACGGCGTCGAGCCGCGCCGCATCGGCGGGACCGGGCAGCGGCGCGGGCAGGGGGGTGGTGCGCCGGGCGAGCACGGCCTCGTCCCACGCGAGCGCGTGGCCGGCCGGCGCGAACCAGGTCGCCTCGCGCAGCCGCCAGGTGACCTGCAGCACGACCTCGACGTCCTCGCCGTCGCGGGCGCGGCCGAGCGCGTCGGTGAGCGGCCCGGCGACGGCCGGCGGTGTCGGGACGTCGACGCTCGCGTGCGGGGCGACCGTGGGGACCTCGAGCGCCGCGGCGGCGACCTCCGCACCGTCGACGAGCAGCACGACCTGTGCGGTGAGGTCGTCGAGGCCGGTGAAGCTGCGCTGGTTGGCCACGTGCAGGACCGCGCCGTCGACGGTCGTGGTGTGCACGGGCCGGTAGACCCAGGCGACCTCGGCGAGGGCGGGGTGCGCGTCGCCCTCGGCGCCGACGAGCCCGTCGGCGACGAAGTTCGCGTCGTTGGGCGCGTCGCCGAAGCCGCCGCCGTGCACGAGCCGGCCGGTGTCCGGATGGCGCAGCGCATGGTCCTTCCACTCCCAGATGAACCCGCCCTGCAGCCCCGGGGTGCGCCCGATGACGTCCCAGTGGTCGGCGAGCGACCCGTTGGAGTTGCCCATCGCGTGGCTGTACTCGCACAGGATGAGCGGCCGGTCGCCGACGCCGTCCGCCCCGTACTGCTCGATCGCGCCGAGCGGCGGGTACATCGGGCAGACCACGTCGCTGGCGGCCCGGCCCCCGTCGATCCAGTTCGGGTTCGCGTCGGCGGGGTCGTAGGTCGGGTCGGTGTTGGCCGTGCCGGCGTCGAGCGGGATCGGCCCGTCGGGGTCGTGGTGGTCGCCGTGGTGGATCGCGCCCTCGTAGTGCAGCGGCCGGGACGGGTCGGTGCGTCGGATCCAGCCGGCGAGCGCGTCGTGGTTGGGGCCGTAGCCGGTCTCGTTGCCGAGGCTCCACAGGATGATGCACGGATGGTTGCGGTCGCGGCCGACCATGCGGGCGCCGCGCTCGAGGAAGCTCGGGCGGTAGCGCTCGTCCCGGCAGATCGACGTGTTCGACGCGTGTCCCTCGATGTTGGCCTCGTCGACGACGTAGATGCCGAGCTCGTCGCACAGGTCGTAGAAGCGGTGGTCGTTGGGGGCGTGGGCGGTGCGCACCGCGGTGATGTTGTGGGCGCGCATCGTGACGAGGTCGGCGCGCATGTCCTCCACGGTGACCGCCCGGCCGCGCTGCGGATGGTGCTCGTGTCGGTTGACGCCATGGATCCACACGGGTCGGCCGTTCACCAGCAGCTGCCGGTCGCGCACCTCGACGCGGCGCAGCCCGCAGCGTGTCGTGACCGTGTCGAGCACGTCGCCGCCCGGGCCGCGCAGCTCGACCTCGACCGTGTACAGGTCCGGGGTCTCCGCGGACCACGCGTGCGCGTCGGGCACGGTCAGCGCATGGCGGGTGCGGTGGCCGTCGAACACGTTGGTCGCCTGCGCGTCGTGGGGGACGGTCCGTGCGGCCGGCCCGTCGGGGGACGCGTCGAGGACCGCACCGGTGGGGTCGACGACGCGGACGCGGGTGGTCAGCCCCGCGGGGAAGGGCGCACCGTCGGGCGCGTCGATCTCGCAGGTGACGGTGAGCCGTCCCGTGCCGTTCGCCGGGTCGAGGTCGGTGTCGCACACGACGTCGTGCAGGTGGATGTGCGGCCGCGTCTCGAGCACGACGGGGCGCAGCAGCCCGCCGAGCCACCACTGGTCCTGGTCCTCGAGGTGGCTCTGGGCGCTGAAGCGCACGACGGTGATGGCGAGCTCGTGGGCGGTGCCCGGTGGGTCGTCGCCGACGAGCGCGGTCAGCTCGTACTCGCTGGGCAGGCGGCTGTCGGTGCCGTAGCCGACGAGGACGCCGTCGAGGTGGACGGCGTGGACGCTCTCCGCCGCCTCGACGCGCAGCAGCACCCGCTGGGTGCGCCACGTGTCGTCGTCGGGCGCGACGATCGTGCGCCGGTGCACGCCGGTCGGCGCGAGCGCCGGCATGCCCGGCGGTGGCGCGTCGAACGGCATGCGCACGTTGAGGTACTGGGGGAGGTCCTCACCGCCCTGGAGCGTCCACGTCCCCGGCACGGTCACGGTGCGCGCGGGGGCGGGGCCGGTCAGCGCCTCGGCGGGCACCGCGTCGGGGTGCGGGAAGCGGGCGAAGGACCACTCGCCGTCCAGCGGCGTGCTGGTCGTCCGCGGGAGCGGCACGTGCATGGGGCGCCGCCCGATGCCGGTGATCGTCGGGTCCGCCCAGGGGCGGATGGCGCCGAGCCCCGGCAGCACGTTCAGCCCGCGCCGGGCAGGCGTCGCAGCCGCTCGGCGAGCTCCTCGGGCACCACCGGGTTGAAGTACTCCTGGCAGGCGACCTCGGCGGCCGCGATGAAGCGCTGCACCCCCGCGTCGCGCCACGGCGACACGATCTCGATGTTGAACCAGGCGTCGGGCGACGACCCGTCGCTCGGCCGCTGGTTCAGCCACAGCATGTAGGGCATGGGGCGGTCGTACAGCTGGTCGAGGCGGGCGAGCACGTCGACGAGCAGCTGCGCGAGCGTGTCGCGCTGCTCGTCGTCCGCGGCGACGAGGTCACCGATCGGCTCGGACGCGGCGACGGACAGCTCGACGGGGAAGCTCGGCGCGTGGGGCACCGTGCACGTCCACTCCCCGACGCGTGCGACGAGCCGCCGGCCCGGGTCGGGGTCGGGCCGCCAGCCGGCGGCGAACCGCCGTGCGGGCCGCTCGGGCACGTGGTCGTACGCGTAGATCTGCCCGTGCGGGTGGGAGATCGTCGCGCCGACCTCCGCCCCCCGGTTCTCGAAGACGAGCACCAGGTCGACGTCGTCGCGTGCACCCAGCACACGGGTGCGCTCCGCCCACAGGTCGATGACCCGCCGCACGCCCGCTGCACCGAGCGACCACAGGTGCGCGTCGTGGTCGGACGTGTAGAGGATGACCTCGCAGCGCTCGCCGGGCATCGCCGGCCACCGGTTGGGGAACCAGTGCACGTCGTAGGGGTCGGGCGCCTCACGGCCGCCGACGCAGAACGGGCAGCCGTCGGAGGGGAGGTTGGGCCGCTGCTGCCGCGCACCGACGACGTGCACGCGGGTGCCCAGGTGCGGGTCGGTGCGCAGCTCGTGGGTCGGCGCGGCGTCGCGGGCGGCCGGCGCGGCCGACGGCGCCGCCGTGGCGACGTCGGACGACTCGGGCGGGGGAGCGGTCATGCGCCGGCGATCGGGACGACGTCCGCCGCGGGTGCGTCCCCGTCGTCGGCGCTGGGGGTGGTGACGATGACCCGGCGGACCCGCTCCTCGAGCACGGCCCGCGCGTCGCGGGTCAGCCCGTCGTCGGTCACGACCGTGTCGGCGCCGCCGAGCCCGACGATCTCCGACAGGCCCGTGACGCCCCACTTGGTGTGGTCGGCGAGCACGACGAGCTCGCCCCCCGCCTCGATGAACGCCCGGTTCGTCTCGGACTCGAGCAGGTTGGGGGTGGTGAAGCCGGAGTCCTCCGCCATGCCGTGCACGCCCATGAAGACGAGGTCGAGATGCAGGGTGCGCAGCGCGCCGACGGCGACGGGTCCGACGAGCGCGTCGGAGGGGGTGCGCACCCCGCCGGTGAGCACCACGCTGCGGTCGCTGCGCCCGTCCTTGGTGAGGCCCTCGGCGACGCCCATGCTGTTGGTGATGATCGTGAGCCCCTCGATGCCCTCGAGGTGGGTGGCGAGCCGGAACGTCGTGGTGCCGGCGGTGATGCCGACCGCGGAGCCGGGCGGCACGAGCGCCGCGGCGGCCCGTGCGATCGCGTCCTTCTCGAGGGTGTTGCGCAGCGACTTCGCGGCGAAGCCGGGCTCGAAGGAGCTCTGCAGGGACGGCACGGTCGCGCCGCCGTGCACCTTGGTGAGCAGGCCGGCCTCGTCGAGCGTCTCGAGGTCGCGGCGCACCGTCATGTCCGACACGCCGAGGATCTGCGCGAGCTCGGTGACGCGCACGGCGCGGGCGCGCCGCACCTCGGTGAGGATGAGCTCGTGGCGGTGCTGGGCCAGGGTGCGCTTCGTGTCCATGGCGCACAGGTTGTTCCATCGCGCCGCCGATGTCAACACATCCGAACACTCTTACCGCGGTCGGAGGGGCTCCTGGAGGCACGGAACGGGGGCAGGCTGCGCGTCGAAGGGGGTATCAGCGCCCGATGCTCCGGTGCGAGGGGAACGCGCGGCATGTTCGATTATGTCTTGACCCGTTGGAGCCTGTGTGATACCAACCGGCTGCGGGAGTAGCCCGTGGAACATTGATGGGAGGGGAGTACATGGACGGCAAGCATTCGCGTGGCCCGGTGCGGGGTCGTTCGGCCCGTCGTGGGTTCGCTCGCCGCGCACTGGTCCTCGGCACCGTCGCCGCGCTGGTCGCGGCGTGCGGCTCCGACGACGGCGGGGGCACGATCACGCTCGGCTCGAACTACTCCGACGAGGTGCCGCGTGCGGCCCTCGCCGCAGCGGTGGACACCTGCGACCTCGACGTCGAGATCAACACGGTCGACCACAACACCTATCAGGAGAACTTCAACACCTACGTGCAGCAGCCGGACGACGTCATGGCGTGGTTCGCCGGCTACCGCATGCGTGCGTTCGCGTCCCGCGGTGTCGTCGGCGAGATCTCCGACGTCTGGGAGAACCTCGACGGGATGAGCGAGGGCTTCCGGAGCGCCTCCAGCGGCCTCGACGGGGAGCAGTACTTCGTCCCGCTGTACTACTACCCGTGGGCCGTGCACTACCGGGTGAGCGTCTTCGAGGAGAACGGCTACGAGGTCCCCACGACCTGGGACGAGCTGCTCGCGCTCGCGGAGCAGATGGAGTCCGACGGCATCACGCCGTTCGCCGCGGCGAACGACGGCCGCTGGCCGCAGATGGGCATGTTCGACATGATCAACATGCGCGTCAACGGCTACGACTTCCACGTCTCGCTCATGGGCGGCAACGAGAGCTGGGAGGACCCGCGCGTCAAGGACGTGTTCGCCCGCTGGGAGGAGATCCTCCCGTACTACCAGCCCGACGTGAACGGTCGCACGTGGCAGGACGCCGCGACGGCCATCGGGAACGGCGAGGCCGGGATGTACCTCATCGGCACCTTCATGGTCGACAACTTCGACCCGGAGGCGCAGGCCGACCTGATCGCCGACATCGACTTCTTCGCCTTCCCGGAGATCAACCCGGAGCATGGCCAGGATGCGGTCGAGGCACCGATCGACGGCTTCATGATGGCGGCGGACCCGGCGAACGAGGAGGGCGCGAAGGCCCTGCTCGAGTGCCTCGGGTCGGCGGACGCGATCAACGCCTACCTGGCGGTCACCCCGTCGGTCGTCGGCGCCCACGCCGACACCGACACCAGCGTCTACAACGACATGCAGCGCAAGTCGGCCGAGCTGGTGGGCAACGCCAAGTACATCTCGCAGTTCCTGGACCGTGACACCGACCCGGACTTCGCGTCCTCGGTCGTCGGCGTCGCGCTGGCCGACTTCCTGGCCGACCCGGGGCAGATCGACTCGATCCTCGCCACCGTGGAGTCCCAGAAGCAGACGTACACCTTCGAGTGATCCGCTCGAGCGTGCGTCCACGCACCACCGGCGCTCCGCACCATGAGCGCTGAGGCACCGGGCCGTGCGGCCCCGGCGGGACTCGTCCCGCCGGGGCCGCCGGCCCGGCGCCGTCGCCGGCAGATGATCGGCGCCACCGACCGCCGCTGGCTCATCGCCATGGTCGGCATCCCGACGTTCTTCCACGTGCTGCTCGTGTGGATCCCGGCGCTCGTGACGGTCGGGCTGTCCTTCGCCGAGTGGAACAACCTCGACCCGCTCACCGCCATCCGTCCCGTCGGCGGTGAGAACTACGAGGTCATCGTCACCGTCTTCGGGACCCGCCTGTTCCCGGCGCTGTTCAACAACCTCGCGCTCGTCTTCTTCCTGTTCGCCTGCACGGCCGCCGGGATGCTCCTCGCCTACCTGCTCGACAAGAACGTCCGCGGGACGGCGATCTACCAGAGCATCTACTACTTCCCCGTCGTGCTGTCGCTCGCCGTCGTCGGCTTCATCTGGAAGTCGGTGATGTTCTCGCGCGAGGCGGGCCTGCTCAACCTGCTGTGGCCGGGTGACCCGATCGACTTCGTCGGGGACCAGACGCGCCTGTTCGAGGTGATGGTCCCCTTCACCGACGTGCCGGTGGGCATCTCGCGCAACTTCGCGGCACTGCTCATCGCGATGGCCTGGCGACACATCGGCTACGTGATGGTGCTGTACCTCGCCGGCCTCAAGGCGGTCGACCCCTCACTGAAGGAGGCGGCCGCCGTGGACGGCTGCAACGAGTGGCAGAGCTTCCGCCGGGTCGTGTTCCCCACGCTGAAGCCGATCAACGTCGTCGTCGCCGTCATCACCGTCATCGAGGCGCTGCGCGCCTACGACATCATCGCCGCGCTGAACGTTCCGCGCGGCACCGAGGTGATGGGCACGCTCGTCACGTCAGCACTGATCGGGGAGGGCGCCGGGCGCGTCGGGATCGGCTCGGCGTACGGCACCGTCCTGTTCGTGCTCTGCATCGGCTTCATCATCTGGTACGTCTACAACAACTTCCGCGAGGACGAACGATGAGCGCGCCCACCGCGGCGCGCTCCGCGAGGCCCGCATCGAACATCGTCGGCCGCCGCCCGCTCGGCGCGTCCCCGGGTGGTCGGGTGCTGCTCCACGCGTTCCTCATCCTCGTCGCCGCGATCTGGCTCGTCCCCATCGTCGCCGCGTTCTACTCGTCGTTCCGGTTCTTCGAGACCGACACGAACATCAACGGCGTGTTCTCCCTGCCGGAGGCGCTGACGCTGGAGAACTACCGCGACGCGTGGCGGGTGGGCAGCATCGGGAACCACTTCCTCAAGACGGCCTACATCGTCGTCCCGTCGCTGTTCTTCATCCTGCTGTTCGCGTCGATGGTCGCGTTCGCGGCGACGCGCTACTCGTGGCGCTTCAACATCGCGTTCCTCGTGCTGTTCACCGCCGGGAACCTCATGCCCCAGCAGGTGATCTTCCAGCCGCTGTTCCAGATCTACAAGCGCATCCCCCTTCCCGACATCCTCTCCGACACCGACACCGGCACCCTGCTCGGCACGAAGATCGGCGTCATCCTCATCCACGTCGCCTTCCAGACCGGCTTCTGCACGTTCGTGCTGTCCAACTACATGAAGACGATCCCCAAGGAGCTCGGTGAGGCGTCGGCGGTCGACGGCGCCTCGGTCCCGCGCCAGTTCTTCCAGGTCATCCTGCCGCTGAGCCGTCCGGCGATCGCCGCGCTCGCCGTGCTCGAGTTCACCTGGCTGTACAACGACTTCTTCTGGGGGGCGGTGCTCCTCAACCAGGGGGCCGAGCGGCCCATCACCTCGTCGATCGCGATCCTCAACGGGCAGTACGCGTCGAACTACAACCTCATCGCCGCCGCCTCGATCATGATCGCGCTGCCCACCCTCATCGTCTACCTGGTCCTGCAGCGGCAGTTCATCTCAGGGCTGACGCTCGGGGCCAACAAGGGCTGAGGGCCACCGAGGCCCACCGAGGCCGACGGACGCCGCCCGGCCGGCGTTTGAGGGGCCGTCCGGCCGCGGCTACGCTGCGCGCG
>CAJXTG010000036.1 GCA_913060655.1 uncultured Nitriliruptoraceae bacterium
TCCACGAGGCCTCCGCCGGTGCCTGCGACCATGGGGCGGCGAGCAGGCCCACGGCGACGACGAGGACGGCGAGGATCGACGTCCGAACGTTCGAGACTTCGGGCAGCACGCGTCCCACCACCGTTCCCTCCGACCGGTCCCGACGAACCCACGAACCCGTATGTGAGAGAGTCTAACTCACAACTGTGGGTCGTAGGGGGACCGTCGGGCCGTGACGGCGTGGTGCGGGACCGCTGCGGGACGTGGTGCAGCCGCTCGGATCGCGTCGAACGGGCGGTCAGGCGGCCCGGAGCCCCTCCGGGGCGGGCAGATGCCGCCGGGCCCGGGTGAGCACGGCCGCGGCGAGCACGTAGGGCACCGCGGCTGCGGGGAACATCGCGGTGTCCCCCAGCAGGTCCATCGCGGCCCCGACGAACGGGGTGCCGAGCAACTGGCCGAGCATCGTGAACAGGTAGTACAGGCCGACGAGCAGGCCGATGCTGGTCCGCCCCCCGAGGTCGGCGACCAGCGGCAGCGCCTGCACGATCGCGAGCGACCAGGCGAACCCGGCGACCGCCAGCAGGCCGATGAGGGCAGGCATGGAGCGGACCGACGCCGCACCGGTCAACAGGACGGCGAGGACGACGAGACCGCCGCGCATGGTGCGGACCTTGCCGAACCGCACCCCGACGACCCCGGCGAGCAGCGTCGTCGCCACGAACGCGACGATGAACGCGCTCAGCACGGTCACCGCCCTCCCCTCGCTGAGCCCGAGCACCGTCACCCCGTAGACGGGGAACAGCGACACGAGCCCGGCCGATCCGACGTAGAACAGCAGCATCGACAGCAGCGCCAGCACACCACCACGATGGTCCGGGTCGCGCAGGGTGCGCAGCGCCCCGCCGACGGCGGGACGGCCGCGGGGTCGGGTCGCATCCGGCATGTCCGCGTACGGCGGACGACGGTCCGCGCGCCACACGACCACCGCAGTGGTCACGAGTAGCACGAGCGCCCCGACACGGAACGGCCACCGCCGGTCGACGTCGAACAGCGGCCCGAGGACGGCGAACGTGACGAGCGTGCCCACGCCCCCCATGACGTTGACGATGCCGCTGCCGCGGGAGCGCTGCGCGGGGGCGACGTGGTCGGGCATCAGCGACATCGCGGGCGACCGGTACGCGTGGATCGCCAGGGTGAACAGCACCTCGACGGCGATGAGCGTCCACAGGACGTCCGCGGCCAGCGGGATCGCGAGGAACGCGGCGGCGGCGAGGGGCGCACCGACGATGAGGAACGGCAGCCGCTGCCCCAGCGGATGGGACAGCCGGTCCGACCACAGGCCGACGAGCGGGATGAGGACGATGCCGACGACGTTGTCGGTGCTCATCAGCAGGCCGATGAGGAACCGGCTGTCGAGATGCTCGAGGTACAGCAGGGGCAGGAACGCCTCGTAGGCGCTCATGACGAGCAGGATGCCCAGCAGCGCCGAGCCGAGCCACCACACCTGCGCACGGGGGAACGGGCCGTCGACGACCGCACCCCGTCCGGGTGCGTCGGGACGCGACGGGACGCTCACCGTGCACCTCCCTCGGCGTCACGGCCGACGGCGTCCCGCCCTCGCGCCGCGGTGCCGCCTTCCGCGTGTCCTCGAAGGTAGGGGGAGCGCAGGGGCGGTGCGGACGCCGGGCGGGTGGCGGCGTGTGGGCCGCAGGTCAGCGGGGCGCGTCGACCACGGGCCGTGCGCCCCACAGCGGGACCAGGTCGGCGAAGCGTCGCAGCACCGCGTCCGCCTCCCCGCTCCACGTCGGCAGCTCGGCATCGAGGGGCACGTAGGCGATCGCGAGGCTGAACCCGGCCGCCCGGGCCGCCCGCACGTCGACGAGGCTGTCCCCGACGTACACGCCGCCGGCCGGTTCGACGCCGAGCAGGGTGCACGCCTCGACGAGCGTCGCCGGGTCGGGCTTCCCCGGCAGGCCCCGGTCCCCACCGACGACGACGGGCAGCCGGTCGGCGAGCCCGAGCGCGGTGACCTGGCGGCGCGCCCGAGCCTCGTCGTCACCGGTGACGACGCCGAGTCGCACGCCGGCCGCACTCAGGGCATCGACGGCGTCGACCAGCCCGGCGTGGGCCGAGACGGGCATGGCGCCCGCGACCGCATCGGCGGTGTCCGACGCGGTCGCCACGATCCGCCGTGCGTCGACGTCGGGAACGCCACCGCCGCGCAGCATCGCGGCGACCCGGACGCGCACGTCCCCCATCGTCGCGACGTCCAGCGAGGAGCCGTGCGAGGCGGTGCGGGTGTTCGCCGGCCAGTCGAGCAGCCCACCGGCCGTGAGATCGACGTCGACGGCGGCGGCGAGCGCGTCGCGGAACACCCGTGTCCACGTCGTCCAGAACGGGGTGAACGGCAGGATGGTGCCGTCCTTGTCGAACAGGACCGCGTCAGGCAGCGACATGCCACTCCCCCGTCGTCGTCGGCGACCCGTCGGCCGGCGGTCGATGCGTCGCGAGCAGGGTGGCGTGCGTCAGCGCACCGATGCGTGCCATGAGCGTACGGGTGGCGCTCGCCACCGGTCCGGACACGTCGACGGGTGGGCCGAGACGGACGTGCACGTCGACGCCGCCCCGCAGGTCGGGCGCACGGCGGCCGCGCGTCAGCAGCCGCTGCGTCCCCCACACGCTGCAGGGGATGAGCGGGACGCCCGCGGCGGCGGCGAGGCGGACCGCCCCACTGCGTCCCCGCGCAGGTTCGGGACCCGGTCGCACCCGCCCCTCGGGGTGGACGGCCACCGCGTGGCCGTCGGCGAGCCGGGCGAGCGCCTCCGGGAGCGACCTGCCCGGACGACGACGCTCGTCGACGGGTACGAGGCCGAAGCGCCGCATGACCGGCGCACCGACGGCGGGCGGCAGCAGGTCCCAGCGGGCGAGGAACCACAGGGGTGGACGCTCGACGGGGCGTGCCGCCTGGATCGCGGCGAAGTCGACGTAGCTGACGTGGTTCGCGGCCACGACGAGTGGATCCCCACCGGCGAGCCACTCCCGACCGTGGACGATGACGCGGACGCCGAGCAGCCGCAGCAGCCCAGCAGCACCGTCCATCAGCAGCCGCACGCCGCTCATGCCGCGGCCCGCAGCGGCCGGCCGATCATCGCGAGGCACCGTTCGCGCTGTTCGCGCAGCGTGCGGACGAGCCGCGCCCGGTCGTCGAGCAGCCCGCGGCGCAGGTGCAGCTCGAGGGTGATCGACGGGGCGGCGACGTCGCGACCGACGCGGCCGAGCAGCCGGTCGAGCGGCAGCACGCCATCACCGATCAGCAGGTGCCGGTCGCCCCAGCCGCCGTCGTGGTCGGAGACGTGGAGGTGGGTGGTGCGGCGACCGACGTGCTCCCAGGCCGCACCGAGATCGACGCCGGTGACGGCGAGGTGGCTCGTGTCGAGCACGACATCGCGATGGGCGGCCAGGTGGACCGGTTCGGTCGCCGTGTGCAGCCGTGGGGTGACGGCACCCAGCGGGATCGGGTAGAGGTTCTCGACGGCGACGCGGAGCCCGTGCGCCGCACCGACCGCGTCGGCGTCGTCGGCGAGCCAGCGGCGGAACGACCCCTGCCAGCGGAACGGTGGATGGACGATGACGAGGTCGGCGCCGAGCGTCCGTGCCAGCGCGCACGTGCGCACCGCCTTCTCCAGCGGATCGGTGCCGAGGACCCGGCGGGTCAGCAGCAGGAACGGGCCGTGGACGACGGGGACCGGGAGCCGGTGCTCGGTCGCCAGGCGGGCGACCGCGGTGGCGTCCTGCGTCTGGGGGTCACCCGTCACCATCAGCTCGAGACCGTCGAACCCGGCCTCCGCGGCGACGGCGAACGCGTCGGCGAGCGGCCGGTGGTGGAACGGCGCGTTGGACAGCAGCACACGCGGCCCGGTGGGCGGGCCGGCGGGCGGGACGGCAGCGAGGTCCACGCTCACGCCGGCACCTCGACGTCGGCTGCAGGTCCCAGGGCCGCGCCGGCAGAGGTCGTCGTGCTGGCGAGCAGCGTCAGCGCCGCGTCCGGGGTCAGCTCGAGGAACGCCTCGGCGGCGCCCCGGCCGGCACGGGTCGCGAGCGACCGCCAGCGTGCCAGCGCGAGGCAGGCGGTCAGGTCGAAGGCCCCCGCCGCGGTGACGTGCGCCGCGAGTGCCGCCCGTTTCGTCGCGACGTGGTCGGTGACGTCGATGACGTGACTGGGGTTCGGGATCGGCGTGTGCGCCTCGTAGGTCCACAGCGTGACCATCGCACCGGCGAGCGTCGGCGTCGGCGTCGCAGGGCCGGTGAGCGCCGCGGCGGTCGCGTGCAGCACCGCACGGTGGTCCGCATGGGCCTCGAGCGGCCACGGTGCGAGGACGAGGTCGGGGCGGAGGGCGGTGAGCGCGTCGGCGACCGCGGCCACCAACGACGCGTGGTGCGCACGGACCGCCCCGTCCGGCAGCGCGAGCGTCGCGTGGACGCCGACGCCGAGGGTGGCGCAGGCCTCGCGGAACTCGCCACGCCGTCGCCGCCCCGTCTCGACCGGACCCGTCCGCGAGCCGATCGTCGCCTCGCCATCGGTCACCAGCAGCGCGTCGACGTGCGCACCACGGGCGACGAGCCGGGCGAGCAGCCCCCCGGCACCGATCGACTCGTCGTCGGGGTGCGGCACGACGATCAGGACGCGCCGTGCAGGGGGGAGCAGCAGCGACGGGGCGGCCGGGTCGAGGGCCGCCGCCACCTCCAGCAGCGCCGGCAGGACGCGCCCGGGTGGCCGGGGCAGCGTGCGGGTCAGCCGCCGGACGAGCGTCTCGCGCACCGGCGCACGCACCCGGCCGCGCGGGCTCACCGTCGGACCAGTGCGGGGACCGTCGCCGGCCCCCGCGCGGCCCGTGCGGCGGACGGCCGGGCCTCAGCCGAACCCGCGCGGTCCTCAGCCGGTGTCGACGTGCCGGGTGCGGCCCCGAGCAGGCGCAGCAGGCCGGCGGCGCTCGCGGACCACGGGTGGGCGGCCGCCCGTGCGACGGCGGCGGCCCGACGCCGCGCCTCGGGGACGGCCAGCAGCGCCTCGACGGCCGCGGCCATGTCACGGGCGGAGCCGTCGGCGACCGCTCCGGCCGGGCCGACGTGCGGCGGCCGGCGGTGTGGCGACGGGTCGGACGTCGGTGCTCGCAGGCCGGCCGCCGGGTCGGGACCGGGCAGGGCGAGCAGCTCCGGGACGGCACCGTCGCGGTGGCCGACGACCGGCACGCCCGACGCGAGCGCCTCGAGCGCCGCCAGGCCGAACGCCTCGGTGGGGCATGGGGCGAGGAGGACGTCCGCGTCGCGCACCACCCGGGCGACCTCGTCCTGCGACAGGTGCCCGTGCAGGGTCGTCCGGCTCCACGGTGCGCGGCGGGCGACGCGCCGGGCGAGCGGTCCGGTCCCGACGACGTCGAGACGGACGTCGTGCCCGCGGCCGGCGAGCACCGTCGCCGTGTCGACCGCGAGCAGCGGATCCTTCTCGGTGGAGAGGCGGCCGACGAGGGCGAGGCGGAGCGTCCCGTCCTCGCGTCGCATCGACCGCGGTGGGAACGTCGTGCGGTCGACGCCGAGGGGCACGACGGTGGCGGCACCGGTCGGGAAGGTGCGTGCGACGTGGGCGCTGGCGACGACGACCGGTCCGACGTCGTCGACGAGGCGCCGGTTGGCGCGCGCCTCGGCGACGTCGGCTGCGGCGCTGGGGAGGTGCGCGAACGCCCGCAGGGGCGTGCGCAGCCGCTCGTGCACCATCAGGAGCGTCGGGACGCGGTGCCGGCGCAGCCAGCCGACGACCCACGGGAGGGTGAAGCGGTCGTGGACCTCGACGGCGTCGGGCGCGAGCCGACGCACGGTACGGCGCACCCGCGCACGGTCGACGAGCACGTGGTAGTCGGTGCCCGGCAGCCGGGGTGACGCCAGCGTGAGGACCGTGCCACCCGGGCCCTCGTGGCGCGCGTCGTGGGGACCGGGGACGACCAGCACCGGGTCGACCCCGAGGGTCCGGTACTCACCGGCGAGCCGCTCGAGCGCGGTCCGCACGCCCCCGGAGACGGGCGTGACGAAGTTCGCGAGCCGGACGACGCGCATGTGCTCAGCCTCCGGCGGTGCGGCGCAGCCGCGTCGTGACGACGTCCCGCAGCGCCCGCGTCCGGGCGACCGGGTGCTCGTGCAGCTCGACGACGTCGGCGACGTCCACGCCGTCCGAGCCGGACGTGACGATCGCCGGGGGCTCGGTCCGGCGAAGGACCTCGGCGTAGTGGTGCTGCAGCTGGTCGAGGACGACGTGCCACGTGCGGTGGCGCACGCTGGGGCGCGCGGCCGCCGCGAGCCGGGCGCGCAGGGCGTCGTCGACGACGAGCCGGCCGACCGCGCCCCGCAGGCGCGCACCCAGCGCCTGCGGGTCCGGGTCGACGAGCAGCCCGTTGTCGCCGTCGGTCACGAGGTCGAGCGGCCCGCCGGAGCCGCCGACGACGACGGGCACGCCGGAGGCGAGCGCCTCCTGCACCGCCTGGCAGAACGTCTCGTGCAGGCCGGGGTGGACGAACACGTCGAGGTCGGCGTAGGCACGCGACAGCGCCGCACCCTGCAGCACCCCGGTGAACGTCGCGCCCGGCAGGATCCGCTGGAGCTCCCGCCGTGTCGGACCGTCGCCGACGATGACGAGCTCCGCCCCGTCGATGCGGTCGAGGCCCGCGAGCAGGTGCAGCTGCTTCTCGCGGGCGAGCCGTCCGACGTAGCCGATGCGCACCGGCGGGGGGGACGCGGACGCGGCCGCGCCGTGCGCGTCGGGCAGCGACCGCGGTCGGGTGCGGTGCTCGGGCGAGAACGCCTCGACGTCCACGCCGCGCGGCCACAGGGCGACCCGGTCGACGCCGCGGGCGTGCAGGTCGTCGATCGCGGCCGACGACGGGGCGAGGGTCAGGTCCGCCGCGCCGTGCACGTCCCGCAGCCGTGCCCACGCGAGCCGGCCGAGCGGCCCCAGCCGGTACTGCGTCGCGAACCCGGCGACGTCGGTCTGGTAGACGGCGACGGTGGGGATGCCCAGACGCCGGGCGGCGGCACCGGCCGCGGCACCGACGACGAACGGCGATGCGAGGTGGACGACGTCGGGCGCGAGCGCGGCGATGCGCGCGGTCAGCCGACGGCCGGCGACGCCGACGGGGAAGGAACGGAAGCCGGGCACCCGAACCGACGGGAGGCGCACGACCTCCGCCCCCTCGAACCGGGTCGGCCCCGGTGCCGGCGCGACGATGCTGACCCGGTGGCCACGCGCCAGCAGCTCGCGGGCGACGGTGGCGACGCTGCGGGCGACCCCGTTGACGCTCGGGAGGAACGACTCGGTCGCGATGAGCACGTGCATCAGGCGGCCACCTCCGCCCGCGCCCCGGCCGCACGCGCATGGAACGCGCCGGTCCGCCCCGCGAGCGGACGCAGCACGGTGGTGCGCCACACGTCCATGCCCGTCAGCGCGCTGAGCGTCACGTTGCGCTGCCGGTGCCCGAGCTCGGCACCGGCCCGCTCGAGCGCGTCGGTGGGGAACCCGACGGGCAGGTTCATCTCCCCGAACCAGCCGTCGTAGCCCCGGGCGGCGACCCGCGCGTCCATCGCGGCGGCGAGCCGATGCCCGGTCGAGCGCCCACGGACCTGCGGGTCGAGGTTGAAGTGTGCGTGCGCCGGGTAGGGGGCGGGCGGGGTCCCCCGCAGCGACGCGAGGCCGTCGGTCAGCCGCAGCCGGAGGAAACGCCGGTCGTCGCGCCCGCGCCGTCCGGCGGCGGTGGCGGCGAGCTCACCGGCCGCCCAGCGCAGCGCCGCCGTGCGCTGCCAGCGGACGAACGCCGCATGATCGAGGCAGTAGAGGAGGTAGCCGCGCACGGCCCCGTCCTCGAGCGCGACGATGCCACCGCCGTCCGCCGGGTCCGCGTCGGCGTACCAGTCGAGGCACAGCGCGCGGTAGCGGGCCATCGCCCGCGCGCCGAGCGCGACGGGAGCACCGAGCAGGACCGTCGCCGAGAAGATCCGGGCGACGTCGCCGAGGTCGGCCGGGGACGCCTGACGGAGCTCGAGCTGCGGGCCGTCCTGCGGGCCGTCCGCCACGGCGCTCCCCCGTCCTCGACGGTCTGCGACAGCGCGCAGTGGAAACGACAGCGGTGGAATTCGCGTGACGTCCGAACGACGCTCCGGTGAACGTTGCCGGACCATCCGGCGAGGGCCGCAGCGCCACGCTCCCCGCTCAGAACAGGGCGGCGGCCTGCTCGGCGAGCGGCGAACGCACCCCACGGCTGAGGGTGACGTGGCCGAACAGCGGGGAGCCGCGCAGCTTGTCGATCAGCGCCGCCATCCCACCGAAGGGGGAGATGTAGGGGTTGTCGACCTGGGCGAGGTCCCCGCAGAACACGAGCTTCGAGCCCTCCCCGATGCGGGTGAGCACGACCTTCAGCGCGGACAGCTCGATGTTCTGCGCCTCGTCGACGATGACGAACTCGTCGGTGATGGAGCGCCCGCGCAGGTAGGTGATCGCACCGAGCTCGAGCTGGCCGCGGTCGGTCAGCTCACGGATCGCCTGCTGGGTCGAACGCTGCTCCCGCGGAGAACCGCCCTCGCCGCGCCGCAGCAGCGCGTACAGGTTGTCGTGCACCGCCGCCATCCACGGGGCGAGCTTCTCGTCGAGGTCCCCGGGGAGGTAGCCGACCTCGTTCCGGCCGACGGCGACGAGCGGCCGGTAGACGGACATGCGCCGGTGGCTGCGCGCCACCGTCGTCTGCTCGAGGCCGGCGGCGAGCGCGAGGAACGTCTTCCCCGTCCCGGCGACGCCCATCAGGGACACGCACGGCACGGTGGGATCGAGCAGCAGGTCGAGGGCGAACGTCTGCCGGACGTCACGCGGCTCGACCCCGAACGTGTCGCGTGGTGCGCTCACCCGTCGGACGAGGACCGAGCCGTCGTCCTCGACGCCGACGACCCGGCCGAGGGCTGAGCCGGAGCCGGGCCCGCGGAACACGAGGCAGGCGTTGTGCCACAGCGGCCCGCCGTCCTCCGCACGCGCGAACTCCGGCTCGAGGAGCACGCGCCGTTCACGGTGCAGCTCGTCGATGACGTCGGTGGGGACCCGCAGCTCGACGACGCCCGAGTGGTGCTCCTCGACGCGGGCGGTGTCCCCGCGGTAGTCGTCGACGGCGACGCCGAGCTGGCTGCCCTTGATGCGCAGCGCCGCGTCCTTCGTCACCAGCGTGGCGCCGAGCCCGAGGGCGACGGCGAGGATGCGGTGGTCGGGCTTCTCGCGGCTGAGGTAGCCCGGCAGCTCGACGTCGACCATGTTCGCCTCGACGCGCACGCTGCCACCGCCCGGCACCGGCCACGCGTCCCGCAGGCCACCGCCGGAACTGACCCGCAGCTCCTCGATCCGGCGCAGCGCCACCCGCGCGTTGCGGCCGATGTCGTCCGGATCGGTCTTCTTGCGGTCGAGCTCCTCGATGACGACCAGCGGGACGACGACGTCCGCGCCGGCGAAGCGGTCCAGGGCGTGCGGGTCGGCGAGCAGCACGCACGTGTCGAGCACGACCGTGCCGGCGCGTTCGACCACGGGTGCGGCATGGAGTCCGTCGGCCGGCGTGCGGTGCGTGGAGGTCGGCGTCCTCGTCAGCGTCGCGGCGGCGTCGGGCGTCATGGTCACCTCGTGGCGGGGTCGCGGAACACGAACGCCGCACCGGACGGGCCGGTGCGGCGTCGGACGAGCGCAGTGGTGGGCACGGGCGGACCGTAACGCAGGGGTCGGTGCGGACCGTGGAACGGCGACCGTCCTGCGCAGGAATTCACCGGACGTTCACCTGCAGCCGCCGGTCGGTCACGACGCACGTCGTCCCGCCGCTTGCAACTCGTCCAATCTATCAGTATTCTTTGAGGCAACATTTCTTGAGAGAACTACGGCCGACAGGGCGGAAGTCGTATGGGGCGCGACACGCGGCGGTGGGACGCGCTGACCGACCGTGCCGCGGTCCACCATGCCCTCTCCGACCCCGGCCGCCTCGCGCTCGTGGACCACCTGCTGGCCGGTGATCGGACCCCGGGTGAGCTCGGAGCGCTGCTCGACATGCCGAGCAACCTGGTCGCCTTCCACCTCGACGAGCTCGAGCGCGCCGGGATCGTGCTGCGGCGCCGCTCCGAGGGCGACGGGCGACGCCGTTACGTCCAGCTCGCCGCCGACGAGGTCGCCGGCGTGCCGCTCCGACCCTCACCCGCAGCGGCCGACGGGACCGCCCCCCAGGTGCTGTTCGTCTGCACCGCGAACCAGGCCCGCTCGCCGCTGGCCGCGTCGCTGTGGCGTGCGCTGACCGGCTCCGCCGCCGAGTCCGCCGGCACCCACCCGGCCGACCGGCCCCACCCCCTGACGCGCCGCGTGGCCGACGCGCACGGGCTGACGCTCGACGACACCGACCCGCGACCCCTCGACGACGTCACGACGGTCCCCGACCTCGTCGTGTCCGTGTGCGACCGCGCGCACGAGGAGGGGTTCGACCTCGACGTCCCCGCGTTGCACTGGTCCGTGCCCGACCCGGTCGGGGGTGGTCGCCGAGCCTTCGAGACGGCGCTCGCCGACCTCGAGCGCCGCGTCGACCGCCTCGCCGCAACGACGTCCGCCACGACCTGACCCGCCCACGACCGGCACCGACGAACGGAGCACCCCATGAGCACCACGAGTAGCACCGGACCTGCAAGCCTCCTCCCCGCCGAGGAACGGGAGCGCATCATCCGCGTCGCGTCCGAACGGCTCACCGAGGAGTTCCGCGGCATCCATGCGCATGAGGCGATCGCGCGCCTCGTCGGCGACTCGCTCGATCGGTTGACGACCGCCCGCTACGACGACTTCGTCCCGCTGCTCGCCGAGCGCTTCGCCCGCGAACGGCTGCGCGCATCGGGCCGACTCACCGGAGCCATCGCCAGCGACCGACCGACCGTCCTGTTCCTGTGCGTGCACAACGCCGGCCGCTCACAGATGGCGGCCGGGTGGCTCACGCACCTCGCCGGGGACCGCGTCGAGGTCCTCTCCGGCGGGTCGGAGCCCGCCGACCGGGTCAACGCGGCGGCCGTCGCAGCGATGGCCGAGGTCGGCATCGACATCGCCGACAGCTTCCCCCGCCCGTGGACCGATGAGATCGTCGGGGTCGCCGACGTCATCGTGTCGATGGGCTGCGGGGACGCCTGCCCGGTCCTGCCCGGCAAGCGCTACCTCGACTGGGACCTCGAGGATCCCGCGGGGCGCGACGTCGCCGCGGTGCGACCGAT
>CAJXTG010000037.1 GCA_913060655.1 uncultured Nitriliruptoraceae bacterium
GATGTTCGACGCCCTCCAGCAGCGCCTCTCCGGCGCGCTCGACGGGC
The DNA here is from genome assembly GCA_913060655.1 of uncultured Nitriliruptoraceae bacterium. Taxonomy (GTDB): domain Bacteria; phylum Actinomycetota; class Nitriliruptoria; order Nitriliruptorales; family Nitriliruptoraceae; genus CSBr16-57R1. The sequence goes on from CAJXTG010000037.1 coordinate 48, forward strand.
TGCGCGGACGCGGTCGCCTCGACCCGGCCGCCGTCGACGCGACGCTGTCGGACATCCGTCTGGCGCTCCTCGAGGCCGACGTCAACCTCGCCGTCGTCCGCGGCGTCGTGGACCGACTGCGCGAGCGGCTCGTCGGCGCCGACGTCGCACCCGGCCTCGATCCCCGCCAGCACGTCATCCGTGCCGTCGACCGCGAGCTGCGCGCCGCGCTCGGCGGGGAGCACGTCGCACTCGACCTGTCGGGGCGTGCGCCCGCCGTCATCGTCCTCGCGGGCCTGCAGGGGGCGGGGAAGACGACCGTCGCCGGCAAGCTCGCGCGCCACCTCGCCGCCCAGGGTCGGCGTCCGGTGCTCGTCGCGGCCGACCTGCAGCGTCCGGCCGCCGTCGAGCAGCTCCGGATCGTCGCCGACGGCGCCGGGGTCCCCGTCGAGGCGCCGGTCACGGAGGGCGACCCGGTCCCGGTGGCCCGCGACGCCGTCGCCGGCGCGACCCTCGCCGGGCACGACACCGTCATCATCGACACGGCCGGGCGGCTGCACGTCGACGACGAGCTGCTGCGGCAGGCGCGCGCCATCGTCGACGTGGCACAGGAGCACGGCGGCAGCGTCCGGACGCTGTTCGTCATCGACGCGATGGTCGGGCAGGAGGCCGCCGCCGTGGCCCGCTCGTTCGCCGACGTCGTCGGCCTCGACGGCGTCATCCTCTCGAAGCTCGACGGTGACGCCCGGGGCGGTGCGGCGCTGTCGGTCCGTGAGGTCACCGGCGCACCGATCCTGTTCGCCTCGGTCGGTGAGCGGGTCGAGGACCTCGAGCCGTTCCACCCCGACCGCATGGCGTCACGCATCCTGGGGATGGGCGACGTCCTCACGCTCATCGAACGCGCCGAGCAGGCGCAGGACGCCGAGGTCGCCCGCGACGCCGAGCAGGCCCTGCTCGACGGCACGTTCGGGTTGGACGACCTCCTCGAGCAGCTGCAGGCGGTCCGGCGGATGGGCCCCCTGTCGGGCGTGATGGGCATGCTGCCCGGCATGGGCGGTGCCGGTGCGCCCGACGTCGACGAGGGGCAGCTCGTCCGGACCGAGGCGATCATCCGCTCGATGACCCCCGCCGAGCGGCGGGACCCTCGGGTGCTCAACGGTCGCCGCCGCCGACGGATCGCCGCCGGGTCGGGCACCACGGTGCCGGAGATCAACCGGCTCGTGAAGCAGTTCGAGCAGATGCAGCAGCTGCTGCGACAGGCCGGCGGCGCCGGCCGGACCAAGGGCAAGGGACGCGGGAAGGGCGGCAAGGGTGGCAAGGGCGGCAAGGGGCGGAAGGGTGCCCAGCGGGCCGCCCTGCAGGCCCGCGCCGCCGCCCTCGGCGGTGCCACGCCCGGGGCGGCGCCGGGTCCACCGGCCGGCCCCGGCGGCGGGCTCGGCGGGTTCGCCGGGCTGCGTCCTCCCGGCCGCGGGGCCGGTGCCGCCGATGACGCGGGCCGCTAGGCTCCGCTCCGCGTCCACGCCCGAGGTCCGCCTCCCGCCGGGCGCCTGACCCCGGCCTCCTCCGCCGTCCCGCCGCTCCGGCGCGGTCGGTACGGGTGGCCCCCGCGGCGCCCCGCGCCCGAACCCAGAGGACCCCAGATGGCCGTCAAGCTCCGCCTCCGCCGTGAGGGCACCGTCAAGCGCCCCCACTACCGCATCGTCGCCACCGACTCGCGCTCCCCGCGTGACGGTCGCTTCATCGAGTCGCTCGGGCACTACCACCCGATGGACGAGCCCTCGACCATCCAGGTCGACGGCGAGCGCGCGCTCCACTGGCTGCGCAACGGTGCGCTCCCGACCGCCGCGGTCGAGAAGCTGCTGCGCATCGAGGGCGTCTGGGAGCAGTTCCGTCCGGGTGACGCGCCCGCGCGGGTCCGCTCGGAGAAGCAGCGGCTCTCCAAGAAGGCCCGGGCCCGGGCCGCGGAGGAGGCCGAGGCGGCCGCCGCACCCGCCGAGGAGCCGGCGGCCGAGGAGCCCGCAGCTGAGGAGCCGGCGGCCGAGGAGCCGGCGGCCGAGGAGCAGGCGTGAAGGCCCACGACACGCTCGCCTTCATCGTCAAGGAACTCGTCGACCATCCCGATGACGTCCGCATCGAGGAGGTCGAGGACGACCAGGGCGTCGTCCTCGAGCTGCGCGTCCACGCCGAGGACGTCGGCAAGGTCATCGGCAAGCGTGGCCGCACCGCCAAGGCGCTCCGGACGCTGATCCGCGCGGCCGGTGCGCTGGACGACGAGGACGTGACCGTCGAGATCCTCGACTGACGGCCCCGCGGGTGCTGCGATGACCGCGGACGAGCGCGTCACCGTCGGCCACGTCGTCAAGCCGCACGGCCTGCGGGGTGAGGTCGCGGTGCGTCCCACGACCGACGTCCCCGACCGGCTCGCCCCCGGCGTCGCCGTCTGGGTCGCCGGCACGGCGACGACCGTCGCCACGAGCCGCTCGCACCAGGGTCGCCTGCTCGTCCGGTTCGCCGACGTGCACGACCGGACCGCCGCCGAACGGCTGCGCGGCGCGACCGTCGAGGCCGCACCCGTCGCGGCCGAGGAGCTCGACACCTACCTCGCGGCCGAGCTGGTCGGCGTCCCCGTCGTCGACGGCGACGGGCGGCCGCTCGGCACCGTCGTCGCCCTCGTCGAGCTGCCCGCCGTGGCCGGCTACGACCTCCTCGAGGTCGCCGGTCCCGACGGCGGACGGTGGCTGCTGCCCGCCGCCGACGAGCTCGTCGAGGCGGTCGAGGACGCCGACGGCCTGCGGCTCGTCGCCGCCGACCTGCCCGAGGGCCTCGTCGACGGTCCGGGTGGTCCCTCGGCGCCGACGGGGCCGTCGCAGGGGGACGCATGAGGATCGACCTGCTCACCATCTTCCCCGGGTACTTCACCGGCCCACTGGACACGTCGCTGGTGGCCTCCGCCCGCGACGCGGACATCCTCGACGTGCGTGTGCACGACCTGCGGGACTGGGCGACCGACCGGCACCGCAGCGTCGACGATGCGCCGTACGGCGGCGGGGCGGGGATGGTGATGCGTGCGGACGTGCTCGTCGACGCCGCCGAGTCGGTGTGGAACGACGTGCCGCCGGGTGCGGCGCCGCCGGCGGCCGGGGCGGTCGCGGGCGGCGCGCGACCGCGGACCGTCCTGTTCACGCCGCGCGGCCGGCCGCTCGACCAGGCGCTCGTGCGGGAACTGGCGGGGGAGGAGCGGCTCGTCCTCCTGTGCGGCCGCTACGAGGGCATCGACGAGCGCGTCCACGAGCTCGTCGCGACCGACGAGGTGTCGCTCGGCGACTACGTCCTCATGGGTGGGGAGGTCGCGGCGGCCGCCGTGATCGAGGCGGTCGTCCGCCTGCTCCCCGGGGTGCTGGGCAACGCCACCTCGACGGCGGAGGAGTCGTTCGAGCGCGGACTGCTGGAGCATCCCCAGTACACCCGGCCCGCCGAGCTGCGGGGCCTGGGCGTCCCGGAGGTGCTGCGGTCCGGCGATCATGGCGCCGTCGCCGCCTGGCGGCACGCGCAGGCGCTGGCCCGCACCCGGGCGGTGCGGCCGGACCTGCTCGGGCCCGACGGGTCGGCCGAGGGAGCCACCCGTCCGGGTTGACCGGGGCGGCGCGGACGCCGTACCCTCCGCGCACCGCCGCCCGGGCCCGCATCCTGCCCGCCCGTGGTCCGACTCCGCCGCGACGTCCGTCGCGTGCTGCGCACCGAGGGAGCACGACGATGGACCGTCTCGACGTCATCGACCGTCGACAGCTGCGTGACGACGTGCCGGAGTTCCGGCCCGGCGACCGGCTCAAGGTGCACGTGAAGGTCGTCGAGGGCACCCGCAGCCGCATCCAGGTGTTCGAGGGTGACGTCATCGCGCGGCAGGGCGGGGGCATCCGCGAGACCTTCACCGTCCGCAAGGACAGCTTCGGGGTCGGCGTCGAGCGCACCTTCCCCGTGCACTCGCCGGTCATCGACCATCTCGAGGTGGTCCGCCGCGGCCAGGTCCGCCGGGCGAAGCTGTACTACCAGCGCGAACGGTCCGGGAAGAAGGCGCGCATCCGCGAGAAGCGCGAGGCGAGCGCCTGACCGCCGACGGACCCGACGAGGGTCGGCCGCGCCGCCGGGCGCTCGCGGAGCTGCCGCTGCTCGTCGTCGTCGCGCTCGTCGTGGCGGTGCTGCTGCGGACGCTCGTCGTGCAGGTGTTCTTCATCCCGTCCTCCTCGATGGAGCCGACCCTCGCCGTCGACGACCGCATCATCGTCGAGAAGGTCACCTACCGGTTCCGTGAACCCGCCCGCGGTGACGTCGTCGTGTTCCGTGGGGCGGCCCGCGCCGACCGGCCCGCGGACGACGACGGGCCCGTGGCGGGGCTGCTGCGGGACCTCGGGCTGCTCGTCGGCGTCGTCCGGCCGGACCCGAGCGACCTCGTCAAGCGGCTCGTCGGACTCCCGGGTGACGAGGTCGCCATCGTCGACGGCCTGCTGCGCATCAACGGGGTCGCGCTCGGCGAGCCGTACCTGACCGGCCCGGTCGCCGCGGACTTCGGACCGGTCGTCGTCCCGGAGGGGACGCTGTTCTTCCTCGGCGACAACCGGCGCAACTCGTCGGACTCGCGCGGCGGCCTCGGCTTCGTCGACCGGGACCGGGTCATCGGACGTGCCGTCGCCGTCGTCTGGCCGGTGCGCAACGCCGCCTCGCTGCTCGGGCAGCGACCGCAGCCGCTCCCTCAGACCTCCAACGTCGGCTGAACCAGCCGGGCGATCGGTGCCCAGCTGTGCCGGTGCAGTGCGCACGGGCCGAGCCGCGCGAGCGCCGTGACGTGCTCGGGTGCGGGGTAGCCGCGGTTCCGGGCGAAGCCGTACCCGGGATGGTGCGCGTCGGCGTCGACCATGCGGGCGTCGCGGTCGACCTTCGCGACGACCGACGCCGCGGCGATCGACACGGAGGCGGCGTCACCGCCGACGAGCGTCGCGACGTCGACGCCGGGTCGGCGGACGAGGTCGTGCGGACCGTCGACGAGCACCAGCGGGTCGGTCGGGGCGCCGGCTCCGCCGAGGACCGCGTCCAGCGCACGGCCGACGGCGAGGGTGAGCGCGGCGGCCAGCCCGACCGTGTCGATCTCGGTGTTCGACGCCGAGCCGATGCCGACCAGGGCCGTCGCATGCACCGTCGTGGCGACGGCCTCCCGGCGGGCCGGCGTGAGACGCTTCGAGTCGCGGACGCCCGCCGGCAGGTGCGCGGGGTCGAGCACCACGGCACCGACCGTCAGCGGTCCCGCCCACGCGCCCCGTCCGACCTCATCGATGCCGACGACGGCACGCCCCGTCGACCACGCCGCCGCCTCGGGGGCGCTGACGGGCGCGTCGGCGCCCTCCGGACGTGCCACCCCCATCCGTCCCGTCCTCCGTCGCGCGGCGTCCCCGGACGCCGGTCCTGCGGCCCGTCGCGACGCTAACGCCCGTCCCCCGCTCGCCGATGCACCCGCCGGCCCGTCGGGGCGCGCCGATACGCTCGCCCCGTCGACGGCCATCCGTCGCGCGGAACCCCGGACCCGGAGCACCGATGAACCCCGAGGAGCTCGACGCCTACGAGACGGACCTGGAGCTCGCGCTGTACCGCGAGTACCGGGACGTCGTGCAGACGTTCCGGTACGTCGTGGAGACCGAGCGTCGCTTCTACCTGTGCAACCAGGTGGAGGTGACCCCCCACGAGGGGGCCGACCTGCACTTCGAGGTCGTCATGACCGACGCGTGGGTGTGGGACATGTACCGCCCGGCGCGGTTCCTCAAGGAGGTCAAGGTCCTCACGTTCCGCGACGTCAACATCGAGGAGCTCGTCCACGACGACGCCGCCCTCGACGAGTTCCTCAAGAAGTCCTGACCGCCGATGGGCTTCAACGCGACCCGGCGGTACCGCGACAGCAAGTGGAACGACATCGCCCTGCTCGTCAGCGCCCTCCTGGTGATCGGCGCCGCCGTGGCGTGGGCGTCCGGCATCGTCTGACGGGCGCCTCCGCCGCGACCGTCCTCCACAGGCCCGCAGCACGGGTGGCGCCCGGCGTCGTCACGGTCGCATCATCGGCGGATGGACCCGTCCGCCTGCCGCCCGTCCCCCTGCTGCCCGTCCCCCTGCCGCTGGACCGTCGCGCTGCCCGTCGCTGACGGCCGGCGAGCGCTCGCCGCCGCGGGGGAGCGGGCGGCGGCGACCCACCTCACGGCCGTCCACGGGCTGACCGTCGTCGCCACGAACCTGCGGGTCGCCATCGAGGAGCTGCGCGGCGAGCTCGACGTCGTCGCCACCGACGGTCGGGGGCATCTGCTCGTCGTCTGCGAGGTCAAGGCACGGTCCCGCAGCTCCCACGGTGGTGCCGCCGAGGCGCTCGGGGCGCGCCAGCGCGCCCGCATCCGGCGGATGACCGCGGCGCTGCTGGCCACCGGCACGCTGCGCGGCACCCGCATCCGCTTCGACGTCGTCACCGCCCAGGTCGCGACCGGTCCGGGTCCCCGCACCGCCACCCTCGCCCACCGCAGCGACGCATGGTGAGCGACACGCGCCTCACCGTCGTCGACACGCTCGCGCTCGTCGGCGTCGAGCCGCGGCCGGTGCGTGTCGAGTGCGCCGTGTCCGGCGGGCTGCCCGGCCTGCGCCTCGTCGGGCTGCCCGACGCCGCCGTCCGCGAGGCGGGGGAGCGCGTCCGTGCGGCGCTGCAGCGCAGCGGGTTCCGCTGGCCGTCGCAGCGCATCGTCGTCAACCTCGCGCCCGCCGACCTCCCCAAGGGTGGCGCCGGCTTCGACCTGCCCCTCGCGCTGGGCATCCTCGCGGCCAGCGGGCAGCTCGACCCCGACCGGTTCGACGGCCTCGTCGTGCACGGCGAGGTCGGGCTCGACGGGTCGCTCCGCGGCGTCCCTGGCGCCCTCGCCGTCGCCGTCGGCGCACGACGGCTCGGCGTCCGCCGGCTGCTCGTCCCGCGTCCCGGGGCGGAGGTCACCGCCACGGTCGACGGGCTCGACGTGTGGGCGGCCGACGACCTCGCCGAGGCCGCCGCGCTCGTCGGCGGGACCCGGCCGGCCCGTCCGCTGCCGTCCGGAGCCACCCCACCGGCACCCGACCCGTCGGTGCACGGCGACCTGGGCGACGTGCGCGGACAGCCGGTCGCCCGACGCGCCGTCGAGGTCGCCGCGGCCGGCGGGCACCATCTGCTGCTCGTCGGCCCGCCGGGCTGCGGGAAGTCGATGCTCGCACGCCGGCTCGTGACCGTGCTGCCCGACCTGGACCATGCCGCACAGCTCGAGGTCGCCAGCGTGCACGGGATCGCCGGCGGCCCCCGCGCCGTCCCGTCACCGCGGCCGCCGGTCCGCGCCCCCCAGTCGGGGATCACCGCGGCGGCGCTGGTCGGCGGCGCCGGCGGTGCGGCCCGTCCGGGCGAGCTCAGCCTCGCCCATCACGGCGTCCTCGTCCTCGACGAGCTGCTCGAGACCCCCCGGGCCGTCCTCGACGCGCTCCGCCAGCCGCTCGAGGACGGGCGGGTCACCATCGACCGCGCGCGGGTGCGGGTCACGCTGCCCGCCCGCGTGCAGCTCGTCGCGACCACCAACCCGTGCCCGTGCGGCCTGCTCGGCCATCCGCGCCGCACCTGCACGTGCCGGCCCGACCGGCTCGCCACCTACCGCGCCCGCCTGTCCGGTCCGCTGATGGACCGCATCGACGTCCACGTGCTCCTGCGCCCCGTCAGCCGCGCCCGCCTCACCGGCCCACCGGACGGGGAGGCGAGCGACCGGGTGGCGTCGCGGGTGCGGGCCGCCCGCGAGCGGGCATGCGCCCGTCAGGGGCCGGTGCTCAACCGTGACGTCGCCCGTGCGGCGGTCGACGCGACGACCACCGCCGCGGCGCGCCGGCTCCTCGCCGAGGGCCTCGAGGCGCTCGGCGCGTCCGCGCGGGCGCACGACCGGTGCCTGCGCGTCGCCCGGACCGTCGCCGACCTCGCCGACGCCGACGTCGTCACCGGGGACCACGTCGCCGAGGCGCTCGCCCTGCGCCTCACCGGACTGCCGGCATGAGCACGCCGACCGAGGTCGAGCGGTCCGCCGCCGCCGTGGCCGCCGACGGCACCGACCCCGCGGAGCTCGCCGCCGTCGTCGCCTGGCGGTGCGCGCCCCGCCGGCGTCCCGACGCGCTGCGTCGGCGGCTGCGGGACGCCGACGGGCCCGCCGTGGGCCGCCCCGCCGCCGCGCTCGCCCGGCTCGCCCGATCCGACGGCGGCCTCGACGGCGCCGTCGCGACCGTCGCCGTCGGCGTGCTGCGCCGCTGGGCGGCCCTCGGCGTCCACGCCGCACTCGTCGGCGACCCCACCTATCCGCGCACGCTCGCCGCCGGGTGGCCCGCCGTCGACGCGCCGCCCCTGCTCGCGTGGCGTGGACGACCGCCCGGCGCGGTCACGCCCGGCGTCGCGATCGTCGGCTCCCGCCGTGCCTCCGCGTACGGGACGGAGGTCGCCACGCTGCTCGCGGCCGCCGCCGCGGACGCCGGCGTCCGTGTCGTCTCCGGCGGCGCGGTCGGTGTGGACGCGGCCGCGCATGCGGCGGCCCGCGCCCGCGCCGGCGGGACGACGGTGGTGCTCGGCTGCGGGCACGGGGTGGGCTACCCGGCGGCCCACGCGCGTGACGGGGGACTGTTCGCGCGCATCCTCGCCGCCGGCGGCACCCTCGTCAGCGAGCTGCTGCCGGAGGCGAGCCCCCATCCGGGCGTCATCCGCGGCCGGAACCGCATCGTCGCCGGCCTCGCCGACGTCACCGTCGTCGTCGAGGGTGGCGGCCGGTCCGGGGCGCTGCTGACCGCGACGGCCGCTGCCGACCGGGGTCGCGAGGTGCTCGCCGTCCCCGGCGACGTCCTCGCCGCCGGCTCCGCCGCACCCCTGCGGCTGCTGCGCGAGGGCGCCCGGCTGTGCACCGGACCCGACGACGTCCTCACCCTGCTCGACCTGCCCGAGCGTGCGCATCGCACGAGCGGGGACGGTGGGCCCGGCGCCCCGTCCGACGCGTCCGCGGTCCTGCCCGACGACGTGCTCGCCGCGCTGCAGCGGGCCGGCCCGCGCGGCCTGCCGCTCGAGGACCTCGGGCTCGCCCACGCCGGTCCGGCCGGACCGCTCCTCGCCCGGCTCACCCGCGCCCGGCTCGCCGGGGTCGTCGAGGACGTCGACGGCGTGGTGCGGCTGACCCGTCCGTCGGACCGTTGACCCGACGACGCGGTCGCGCGACGCTGCGCCCATGGACGCCCCCGCGCCGACCGGTCCCCGCCGCCCGGCCACGCCCCGCCCGGCCGTGCCCCCCCTCGACCCGGCCCGCTCCGCGGGCGACGGGCTCAGCGCCGCATGGACCGACGCCGTCGACGAGCTGGTGCGCACGACCCGCGCCGAGCAGGGACGGCGACCCCACACCGTCGACGCCTACCGCCGTGACGCCCTCCACGTCGCCCACGCGCTGACCGCCGTCGGCGTCGACGGCCCGGGCGCGGTCGACCGGGACGTGCTGCGCGGCTACCTCGCCGACCTCGCCGACGCCGGTGCCGCCCGGGCGACGATCGCACGGCGCACCTCGACGCTGCGCACCTGGTTCGCGCTGCTCGTGCGGCGCGGCACCGTCGGGGCGGACCCGGCCGCGCTGCTCCGGACGCCGAAGCAGGGCCGCCACCTCCCACGGGTGCTCCGCCACGATCAGGTCGCCGCCCTCATCGAGGCCGCGGATCCGACGACGCCCCCCGGGAGCCGCGACCGGGCGCTCGTCGAGCTGCTGTACGCCTCGGGAGCACGCGTCGAGGAGGCCTGCACCCTGACCGTCGATCGGCTCGACCTCACCGCCTCGCAGGTGCGCCTGCACGGGAAGGGTGGGAAGGACCGCATCGTCCCGATCGGCGGGGCGGCCGTGCGGGCGCTGCACGCCTACCTCGACGGGGCCCGGCCGGCGCTGCTCGCCGCGGCGCCGACCCGCCCGGCCGACGGCGTCCTGCTCCGTGGCGACCGCGGCGGACCGCTCGGGACCCGCGACGCCCGCACCATCGTCGGGCGGCTCGCGCAGGCGGCCGGCGTGGGACACGTCACCCCGCACACGCTGCGCCACTCGTACGCGACCCACCTGCTGGAGGGCGGCGCGGACCTGCGCGTGGTGCAGGAGCTGCTCGGTCATGCGTCGCTCGCGACGACGCAGCGCTACACCCACCTCTCGCGCGGGCGGCTGCAGGAGGTCCACGCGTCGGCCCACCCGCGAGCGCGCGCGGCCCGCTGAGCGTCGTCCACAGCACCTC
>CAJXTG010000038.1 GCA_913060655.1 uncultured Nitriliruptoraceae bacterium
CGAGCTGCGCTGCGTGTGGAACAGGTACGGCAGCGACAGGTAGCCGTCGAGCATCTCCCCGGCGACGAGCGCCTTCGCGTTGTTCACGAGCCGGTCGGTCACGTACTTCTGCGCGAGCACCACCCCGGCCCGCACCACGAAGAACGCGCCGACGCCGAGCGCGAACACGATCTTGATCTCGCGTGGGGTCAGGCCCGGGAAGTACGTCGCGACGTCGCCGATGACCGGGAGCGTGACCGACGCGTCCGGCGTCGAGATGAGCGCGACGAGCAGGTAGACGAGCGCGGCGCCGAACGCCTCCAGCCCCGCGTTGAACAGCGACAGGAAGCCGAGGAACCACCAGCGCCAGCGCCGCTCCCCGCCGATCAGCCCGTAGGCCTGTCGGATCAGCGCCCAGTAGCTCTGCATGCTCCGTCCCGACCTCGCCCGCCGCCGTCGCGGCACCGGACCGAGGGTAGTGGCGGCTAGCGTCGCGACCCGGAGCGCACGGACGGGCGCACGGACGGTGGGACAGGTGGACACGACCGGGGGACCCGCCGCAGCGGCCGCAGCGCAGGCCGCCACCAGACCCGGCCGGCCCGTCCTCGTCGTCGACTACGGCGCCCAGTACGCGCAGCTCATCACCCGCCGCGTCCGCGAGGCCGGCGTGTACGCCGAGCTCGTCGCCCACGACACGCCCGTCGCCGACCTGCTCGCCGACGACCCGTCCGCCGTGATCCTCTCCGGCGGCCCCGCCTCCGTGTACGCCGACGGGGCGCCGGCGCTCGACCCGGCGCTGCTCGCCGCGGGCGTGCCGGTGCTGGGCATCTGCTACGGCTTCCAGCTGATGGCCGACGCGCTCGGCGGCACCGTCGAACGCACCGGCACCGCCGAGTACGGCGCGACCCCGCTCACCGTCACCGACGCGGACGCCGCGCTGTTCGGCGGCCTGCCCACCGACCTGTCCGCCTGGATGTCGCACGGCGACGCGGTCACCGCCGCCCCGCCCGGCTTCCGGGTGAGCGCCAGCACCGCCGCCACCCCCGTCGCCGCGTTCGAGGACGTCGACCGGCGGCTCGCCGGCGTGCAGTTCCACCCGGAGGTGCGCCACTGCGAGCACGGCCAGGACGTGCTCGAACGGTTCCTGTTCGACGTCGCCGGCCTCACCCCCGGCTGGGACACCGCCGGCATCGTCGCCGAGCAGGTCGCCGCCGTCCGCGCGCAGGTCGGCGACGGGCGGGCGATCTGCGGGCTGTCGGGCGGCGTCGACTCGGCCGTCGCCGCGGCGCTCGTGCAGCGCGCCATCGGCGAGCGGCTCACCTGCGTGTTCGTCGACCACGGGCTGCTGCGCGACGGGGAGGTCGAGCAGGTCGAGCAGGACTTCGTCGCCGCGACCGGCGTGCGGCTCGTCACCGTCGACGCGCGCGAGCGGTTCCTCACCGCACTCGCCGGCGTGACCGACCCGGAGGAGAAGCGGCGCATCATCGGCCGCGAGTTCATCCGCGTGTTCGAGACGGCCGCCGCCGACGTCGCCGCGGAGGCCGGCGCGGTCGGCGAGCAGGTCGGCTACCTCGTGCAGGGGACGCTCTACCCCGACGTCGTCGAGTCCGGCGGGGGAGCGGGCACCGCCACGATCAAGAGCCACCACAACGTCGGTGGGCTGCCCGACGACCTGACGTTCGCGCTCGTCGAGCCGCTGCGCCGCCTGTTCAAGGACGAGGTCCGCGCCGTCGGGCGGGAGCTCGGCCTCCCCGACGCGATCGTCGACCGCCAGCCGTTCCCCGGCCCCGGCCTCGGCATCCGCATCGTCGGTGCGGTCGACGCGGAGCGGCTGGCGCTGCTGCGCGCCGCCGACCGCATCGTCCGCGACGAGCTGACCGCCGCCGGCCTCGACCGGGAGATCTGGCAGTGCCCCGTCGTGCTGCTCGCCGACGTGCGCAGCGTCGGCGTGCAGGGCGACGGCCGCACCTACGGCCATCCGGTCGTGCTGCGGCCCGTGTCCAGCGAGGACGCGATGACGGCCGACTGGTCGCGGCTGCCCCACGACCTGCTCGCCCGCATCTCCAACCGGATCACCAACGAGGTGCCCGGCATCAACCGGGTCGTCCTCGACGTCACGTCGAAGCCGCCCGGCACCATCGAGTGGGAATGACCCGGCCGGCGTGACCCGGCAGGGCTACCTTGACGGTCCCGGAGCCCTGAGGAGCCCGCATGGACGTGTCCCTGATCCTGCTCGTCGTCGTCGGCGTGCTCGTCGTCCTCGCCGTCGGCATCTACAACCGGCTCGTCCGCGCCCGGGTGCGCGTCGACGAGGCCTGGGCGCAGATCGACACGCAGCTGCAGCGCCGCCACGACCTCATCCCCAACCTCGTCGAGACGGTCAAGGGGTACGCCGCCCACGAGCGCGCCACGTTCGAGGAGGTCACCGCCGCCCGGGCGAAGGCGATCAGCGTGCAGGCGCCCGCCGAGCTCGCCGACGCGGAGAACGGGCTGACGCAGGCGCTGGGCAAGCTGCTCGCCATCACCGAGAACTACCCGGACCTGAAGGCCGACGCGAACTTCCGCCAGCTGCAGGACGAGCTCGCCCACACCGAGAACATGGTCGCCGGCTCGCGCGGCCACTACAACGCGTCGGTCCGCGCGTTCGACGAGCTCCGGCAGGTGTTCCCCTCGTCGCTCGTCGCCTCCACGTTCGGGTTCACCGCCCGCGAGTACTTCGAGGTGGAGACCGTCGAGGTGCGCCAGGCGCCGGACGTGAGCTTCTGAGCGCGACCGGCGACGGGGGCCGCTGATGTCGGTGGTGTACGACGACCTGACCCGGCGCAACCGCCGGACGACCCGCCTGCTGCTCGCCGGCGCGTTCGTCGTCCTCCTCGTCCTCGTGTGGGTCGTCGTCGGGCTCCTCGCCGGCCCCGACGTGCTCCTCGACCCCGTCAGCGCGCTCGGCATCACCGTGCTCGGTGCGGGGGCGGGGCTCGGCCTGACCTACGCGTCGTACCGGTCCGGACCGACGCTCGCGCTGCGGGCCGCGAAGGCCCGGCCGGTCGCACGCGACGAGGCCCCGGAGCTGCACCGCCTCCTCGACGAGGTGTGCGTGTCCGCCGGGCTGCGCACCCGTCCGAAGCTGTACGTCGTCGACGACCCCGCGCCGAACGCGTTCGCGACCGGCCTGTCGCTCGAGGACAGCCACGTCGCCGTCACCACCGGCCTCGTCGAGCGGCTGCCGCGCTACGAGCTGCGCGCCGTCATCGCCCACGAGGTCGCCCACATCGTCAACGACGACGTCCGCACCGTCACCGTCGCCGTCGCCACCGCCGGGCTCGTCGCCCTCCTCGCCGACGTCGCCGTCCGCGCCGCCTTCTACGGTGGGATGGGCCGCCGCCGCTCGTCCGGCCGGGACGCCGGCGCCGCCCAGGTCGTCCTGCTCGTCGTCGGCGTCCTCGCCGTGATCCTCGCGCCGCTCGCCGCCCAGCTGATCCGCTTCGCCGTGTCCCGCCAGCGGGAGTACCTCGCCGACGCGACCGCCGCGGAGCTGCTGCGCGACCCGCAGTCGATGGTCGACGCGCTGCGCCGCCTCGAGGAGGACCGCACCCCGCTGACCCGGTTCGAGTCCGCCAACGCCCACCTGTGGTTCGAGGAGCCCAACGACGTCGAGTCGCAGGACCGACGTGCGAACCTCGCACGCCGCTTCGCGACCCACCCGCCGCTCACCGACCGCATCGCCCGGCTCGCGCAGCTCAACGCCGGCACGGTCGACCCCGAACGCCCCCTCCGGCCCGTCGACGGCCCGCCCCCGCCACCGCCACCCCCGCCGCCACCCCCGCCCGCAGGGACGCGTTAGGCTCCCGTGCCCGGCGCGGGTGGCACCGGGCCGACGGGGGAGGGCGCGTGCTCGTCGTCGAGAACCTCGAGGTCGTCTACGAGGACGTGATCCTCGTCCTCAAGGGCGTCTCCATCGAGGTCCCCGACGGGTCGATCGTCGCGCTGCTCGGGGCGAACGGTGCCGGCAAGACGACCGTGCTGCGCGCCATCACCGGCCTCCTCGACGTCCACCGCGGCGCCATCACCAAGGGCACCGTGCGGCTCGACGGCGACCCGATCGACGGGCTCGACGCACCCGCGATCGTCCGCGCCGGCGTCGGCCAGGTCATGGAGGGCCGGCGCATCTTCACCGAGTTCTCCGTCGAGGAGAACCTGCGGGTCGGCGGCCATCTCGCCCCGCGGGGTGTCGTCGCCGAACGGCTCGAACGCATCCTCGAGCTGTTCCCCGTGCTCGCCGAACGGCGCAAGCAGATCGCCGGCTACCTGTCCGGCGGTGAGCAGCAGATGCTCGCGATCGGACGGGCGCTGATGGCCGAGCCGCGGCTGCTCATCCTCGACGAGCCGTCGCTGGGGCTCGCACCGCTCGTCGTGCAGCAGATCCGCGACCTGATCGTGCGCATCAACGAGGAGGGCACCTCGGTGCTGCTCGTCGAGCAGAACGCCAACATGGCGCTGTCCATCGCCGACCACGGCTACATCCTCGAGACCGGCAAGATCGTGATGGACAAGCCCGCCGCGGTGCTGCGCGAGGACGAGGACGTGCGCGAGTTCTACCTGGGGCTGCGCGAGGAGGGTGCCGGCTCGATGCGCGACGTGAAGCACTACAAGCGGCGGAAGCGGTGGCTGTCGTGAGCACCCGCATCCTGTCCGAGGCGCTCACCGGCACGTCCGTGGACCTGCCCGCGGGCACGCCGCTGCTCGAGGCGGACGGCATCGAGCTGCGCTTCGGCGGCACCCGGGCCATCGACGGCGTCGGCTTCGACGTGCGCCCCGGCGAGCTGTTCGCCGTCATCGGCCCCAACGGGGCCGGCAAGACGTCCATCTTCAACTGCATCTCCGGCGTGTACCGCCCGCAGCAGGGCTCGATCCGGTTCCTCGGCGCGGAGCTCGTCGGCGAGCGGCCCGACCGGATCGCCAAGCGCGGCGTCGCCCGCACCTTCCAGAACATCGAGCTGTTCGACAACCTCACCGTCGTCGAGAACCTGATGCTCGGCCGGCACCAGCACCTCGACTACGGCGTGCTCGACGCGATGCGCTACCTCGGCCGCGCCCGCCGGGCCGAGCTCGCGAACCGCCGCATCGTCGAGGACATCGTCGACTTCCTCGAGATCGCCGCCCAGCGCAAGCTGCCCGTCGGCATGCTGCCCTACGGGGTGAAGAAGCGTGTCGAGCTCGGCCGGGCGCTCGCGATGGAGCCGAAGCTGCTGCTGCTCGACGAGCCGGTCGCCGGCATGAACGCCGAGGAGACCGAGGACATGGCCCGGTTCATCCTCGACATCCGGTCGGAGCTGGACACGGCGATGATCCTCGTCGAGCACGACATGGGACTGGTGATGGACCTCGCCGACCGCGTCATGGTCATGGACTTCGGCCGGCGCATCGCCCTCGGCGAGCCGGCGGCCGTCCAGGCCGACCCGGCCGTCATCCAGGCGTACCTCGGGGAGCCGGAGGGGAGCACGTGAGCCAGACGCTGACCGCCACCGACACGACCCGCGCCCCCGGCGACGGCGTCGAGACGCTCGCGTCGCGGGTGCGACGCTTCGCCGAGCAGGACCCCTACCGGGTCTGCATGCGCGAGAAGCGCTTCGGCATCTGGCAGGACATCACCTGGGCGGACTACTGGGACAAGGTCGAGCTCGTCGCCCACGGGCTGTACGCGCTCGGCGTCCGGCCCGGCGACCGGGTCGGGGTCCACGCGGAGAACCGTCCCGAGTGGCTGTACGCCGACGTCGGCATCACCGCCCTGCGCGCCATCACGATGGGCCTGTACCCGACGAACCCGGCGCCGGAGGTGTCCTACCTGCTGCAGGACTCCGGCTCCCGCATCCTCATCGCCGAGGACCAGGAGCAGGTCGACAAGGCCCTCGCCGTCGTCGACGAGTGCCCCGACCTCGAGTGGATCGTCTACCTCGAGCCGCGCGGCGTGCGCGACTACGACCACCCGAAGCTGATGCCCTTCGAGGACCTGCTGGAGCGGGGCCGGGCCCACCGGGGTGAGGACCCCGAGCTGCTCGCCCGCATGGCGCAGGACGCCGAGGAGGACGACGTCGTCACCCTCATCTACACGTCGGGGACGACGGGACCGCCCAAGGGCGCGATGCTCACCAACCGCAACGTCAGCTTCGGCATCGAGATCCTCGTGTTCTCCGGCGGCCTGTTCGACCCGCCGGCGTCGCAGGACGACGTGACGCTGTCGTACCTGCCGCTGTGCCACGTCGCCGAGCGGGCCGCGACCGTGTGGAACAACGCCGGCGCCGGGGTGACCGTCCACTTCGCCGAGTCGATCGAGACGGTCCAGGCGAACCTCAAGGAGGTGCAGCCGACGCTGTTCTTCGCCGTGCCGCGCATCTGGGAGAAGATCGCCGCCGGCATCCAGATCCGCATGTTCTCGGCGTCACGGCTCAAGAAGCTCAACTTCGCGCTGTGGATGAAGGTCGCGTCGATCATCGGGGAGCGGCGGGTCGCCAACGACGGCGCGCACACGCTGCTCACCCGCGTGCTGTACGCGCTGGGCTACCCGTTCCTGTTCCGTGCGCTCCGCGACCGGGTGGGCATGCGCAAGGTGCGGGCCGCCGGGTCCGGCGCCGCGCCGATCGCGCCGGAGGTGCTGCAGTTCTTCTTCGGCATCGGCGTGCCGATCTACGAGATCTACGGCATGACGGAGAACGTCGCCGTCGCGACGGTGAACCGGCGCGGACGGGTCAAGCTCGGCACCGTCGGCGAGCCGCAGCCGGGCACCGAGCTGCGCATCGACGAGACGACCGGCGAGATCCTCACCCGGCACCCCGGCGTGTTCAAGGGCTACTGGAACAAGCCGGAGCAGACCGCCGAGACGCTCGACGCCGACGGCTGGCTGCACACCGGCGACGTCGGCGAGTGGGTCGACGGCACCCACGTGCGCATCGTCGACCGCATCAAGGACATCATCATCACCGCCGGGGGGAAGAACATCTCCCCGTCGGAGATCGAGAACCACCTGAAGACGTCGCCGTTCGTGAAGGAGGCGATGGTCATCGGGGACCGCCGGGCCTACCTGACCGCGCTCATCGGCATCGAGCTGGACACGGTCGCCGACTGGGCGCAGCGGCGCCAGCTGCCGTACACGACCTACCGGGACCTGACGGAGAAGCCCGAGGTGCTCGAGCTCGTCCGCGGCATCGTCGCCGACACGAACGAGCGGTTCGCCCGCGTCGAGCAGATGCGCAAGTTCCGCATGATCCCCAAGGAGCTCGACCACGAGGACGGTGAGCTCACCGCCACGCAGAAGGTCAAGCGCAGCTCCCTCAACGACATGTTCGGCCACCTCATCGAGGACATGTACGGCAACGGCCGCGAGCACGCCGGCGGCGACCTCGTCGACGTCCACCCGAGCCGCGACTACGTGCCGACCCACGAGCAGGAGGACTGACGTGGAGGTGCTCCTGCCCGCGCTCGTCCGCGGCCTCGGCATCGGCAGCACCTACGCGCTGCTCGCCGTCAGCATCGTCGTGATCTACCGCGCGACGGAGGTCGTGAACTTCGCCCAGCCGGCGCTGATGATCCTCGGCGCGTACTTCACGTCGCTGTTCGTCACGAGCATCGGCCTGCCGTTCCCCGTCGGGGTCGTCGCGGCGATGGTCGCGATGGCCGCCGTGGGTGCCCTCACCGAACGCGTGGCGATGCGGCCGCTCGTCGGCCAGCCCGTGTTCGCCGCCGCGATGGTCACCGTCGGCGTGCTCATCGTGCTCACCGCCGTCGCCAACCGGCTCATCGGCCCCGACATCCTCACCGTCGGCGACCCGTGGGGGCTCGAGCGGCTCGAGTTCGGCACGATCGCGATCTTCCAGGTCGACGTCGCCAAGATCGTCCTCTCGCTCGGCGCGATCGGCGCCGTCGGCCTGCTGCTGAAGCGCTCCCGCATCGGCCTCGCGATGCGCGCCACGTCGCTGGACCAGGAGACCGCCCTCGCGCAGGGCGTCGACGTCGGCCGGATGTTCTCGCTCGCGTGGGCGATGTCCGCCGCGCTCGCCGCGCTCGCCGGCATGCTCATCGGCACCGGTGCGGGCGGGGTCGAGGCGACCACCGCCCTCGTCGCCCTCAAGGCGCTGCCCGTCATCATCCTCGGCGGCATCGACTCGATCCAGGGCGCGGTCGTCGCCGGCCTCGTCATCGGTGTCGCCGAGTCGCTCGCCCGCGCCTACCAGCCGGAGTACGCGCCGTGGCTCGGCGCGAACTTCGACATCATCGTCCCCTACCTGGTCCTCATCGTCAGCCTGATGGTGCGCCCCTACGGGCTGTTCGGCACGCCGGAGGTCCAGCGCGTATGACCGCGACCCCCCGCGCGCTGCGCCGCGGCCGGCCCGAGCTGTACTCGGACTACGCCGCCGACCAGGCGATCTGGAACACGCCGGCGAAACGCTGGTCGACGCTCGCCGTCCTGCTCGTCGCCGCGTCGCTGCCGTGGTTCCTCGGCCGTGACCTGCTCGGGCTCGGCGCGCTCGTCGCCGTCTACGCGATCAGCGGCATCGGGCTGAACCTCGTCTCCGGCTACGCCGGGCAGATCTCGCTCGGGCACGCGATCTTCATGGGCATCGGGGCGTACACGGCCGCGGTGCTCGGCGGCAGCCCGTCGGGCTCGATCCGCGGGTTCGAGCTCGACCTGCTCGTGTGGCTGCCGCTCGCCGGCCTCGTCCCCGCCGCCGTCGGCTGGCTGTTCGCGCCGCTCGCCGCCCGGGTCCGCGGGCTCTACCTCGCCATCCTCACCCTCGGCCTGCTGTTCGTCGGCGAGCACGTGTTCAAGGAGGCGACGTGGATGACGGGCGGGTCGGGGCTCGGGCGCAAGCCCGCCGAACCGACCGTGCTCGGCTTCTCCCTGTACGAGGAGCGGGTCGTGCTCGGCACGGAGCTGTCCGCCATCGGCGTGTTCTACCTGTTCTGCCTGCTGCTGCTCGTCGTCATGGCCGTCCTCGCCCGCAACGTCGCCCGCACCCGCCAGGGCCGGGCGTTCTCCGCGGTCCGGGACCGCGACATCGCCGCGGAGGTCATGGGCGTCCCGCTGCTGCGCACCAAACGGCTCGCGTTCACGCTGTCGTCGTTCTACGCGGGCATCGGCGGGGCGCTGCTCACGATCGTGCTGGGCTTCACGACGCCGGAGCGGTGGAACCTGCTGCTGTCGATCGACTTCCTCGCCGTCGTGCTCATCGGCGGGGCCGCGACGATCACCGGGCCGATCATCGGCGCCGGGTTCGTCGTGCTCATGCCCCGCTTCATCGAGACGTTCGCCGGGTCGCTGCCCGAATGGTTCGTGTCGACCGCCATCGGCGGGACGGGCCTGCTCAACGTGTTCCAGCTGCAGCGGCTGCTGTTCGGCGCGATGATCATCCTGTTCCTCGTCGTCGAACCGCGCGGCCTGTTCGGCGTCTGGATCCGGGTGCGCAACTACTTCAAGGCGTGGCCGTTCTCCTACTGAGCGGCCCGCTGAGCGGCCCGGCACGACCCCGCGGCGCCCCCCTGCGCACCGCGTCGCCCGGCGCCCTCGCCGGCCCCCCGCGCCGACGGGCCCGGTGCCAACTACCATGGTCGTGCAGGACCGTCGCCGTCCGGCGCCGCCGGACGGTCGGGAGAGTCGATCCGGAGGATCATCGTGAAGCATCCATCGAACCGCTGGCGTCGCACCGCCGCCGTGCTCGGCGCCGTCGCCATCCTCGCCGCCGCGTGCGGCGCTGACGAGCCCGCCGAGGAGGCGGCCCCTGAGGAGACGCCGGCCGAGGCCCCCGAGGAGGCCCCCGCCGACGACACGCCGATCTTCGACGTCGGCGTGACCGAGGAGCCGTGCGAGCAGCCCGCCGACGGCGTATCGACGCCGGGCAACGGCTGCATCTACCTCGGCATCCTGTCCGACCTGACCGAGGGGCCGTTCGCGCCGCTCGGCCAGCTCATCCAGCGTGGACAGCAGGACTTCTGGGGCCGGGTGAACGCCGAGGGGGGTATCGCCGGCTTCGACATCGACATCGACACCTACACGCGGGACACGAAGTACAACCCGCAGGACCACGCGCAGGCGTACCGGCAGATCGAGCCGAACATCCT
>CAJXTG010000039.1 GCA_913060655.1 uncultured Nitriliruptoraceae bacterium
TGGAGGCTGCGGCCGACAGCGGTGACCTGACCCGGGCCAACATCCGCTCGCTCGTCGACGGGCTCCAGGTCGACTACGAGGGGATCCTGCCGGCGACGCAGATGGGTGGCGACCCGAACGTGAACGTGAACCGCACCGCGGTGATCGGGAGCGTCAGCGCCGAGAGCCCCAACGGGCTCGAGACCCTCGTCGACGGCTACCGCGGCCCGACCGCGGACGCCTACGAGTACACGGCGGCCTGCTCCGGCAGCTGATCGCCGACGGCGCGTCCGCGCGCCGCACGACCACGGTGGGGGCGGCCTTCGGGCCGCCCCCACCGGCGTCCGGCCGGACCGTCCGCCCCGTCGCGTACCTTCCGACGACCGCCCGCGCGCTGCCGGTCGCGCGTGTGGATCCTGCGGCGGAGGAGCGGCACGTGCAGCAGACGATGGGGGAGTCCCCGCTGCTCGTCGGCCTCAACGACGCGCAGCGGCGGGCCGTGGAGACCGTCGACGGTCCCGTCCTCGTCATCGCCGGCGCCGGCTCCGGCAAGACGCGGGTGCTCACCCACCGGCTCGCCCATCTCGTCGGCCATCACGGCGTCCCCGCTGACCGCATCATGGCGATCACGTTCACCAACAAGGCCGCGGGGGAGATGCAGGAGCGGGTGCGCGGACTCATCGGCGCCCGTCACGGCGAGCGCGCCTGGGTGACCACGTTCCACAAGACGGGCGTGCGCATCCTGCGTCGCGAGGCCGCCGCGCTCGACCTCAAGCCCGGCTTCACCATCTACGACGGGCAGGACGTGCTACGGCTCGTCGGACGGCTCGCGAAGGACGCCGGCATCGACGAGAAGCGCCTGCCGCCGCGGGCCATCGTCAACGCGATCAGCCGCGCGAAGGACGAGCTGATCACCGCCGCCGCGTTCCGCGAGGGGGCGGCCGGCTGGCCCGACGAGGCCGTCGCCGAGGTCTACACCGCCTACGAGCTGGCGCTGCGGCGCGCCCACGCGCTCGACCTCGACGACCTGATCGTGCGCACCGTCGACCTGTTCCGCGCCCACCCCGACGTGCTGGACCGGTACCGGCAGCGCTTCACCCACCTGATGATCGACGAGTACCAGGACACCAACCGGGCGCAGTACCACCTGGTGCAGCTGCTCGCCGCCGAGCGGCGCAACCTGATGGTCGTCGGCGACCCCGACCAGGGCGTCTACTCGTTCCGCGGCGCGACGATCCGCAACATCCTCGACTTCGAGCAGGACTACCCGGACGCGACCGTCATCCCGCTGACGCGCAACTACCGCTCGACGCGCACCATCCTCGACGCCGCGAACGCCGTCATCGCGCACAACCGTGGCCGCACCCCCAAGGACCTGTGGACCGAGGCCGACGACGGGCCGCCGGTGACCCGCTACCACGCGACCGACGAGCACGACGAGGCGCACGCGGTGGTGCGGGAGGTCGAGGACCACGTGCGCCGTGGCGGCTCCCTCGACGACGTCGCCGTGTTCTACCGCACCAACGCGCAGTCACGGGTGCTGGAGGACGCGCTGATGCGCGTGTCGGTGCCCTACCGGGTCGTCGGCGGCGTCCGCTTCTACGAGCGGCGTGAGGTCAAGGACGTCCTCGCCTACCTGCAGCTGCTCGCCAACCCTGACGACGACGTCGCGTTCCGCCGGGTCGTCAACGTCCCCCGGCGGGGCATCGGCGACCGCAGCGTCGCCGCCCTCGAGGCGCACGCGCTCGCGGGCGCGACGAGCCTGATGGACGCCGCCCGCGACGCCGAGACGATCGCGGGGCTGAGCACCCGCGCGGTCGGCGCGGTGCGCGCGTTCGTCGGCCTGCTCGACGCGCTGCGGACCGAGCTGACCCACGGCATGGGCGTCGCCGACCTCGTCGAGCAGGTGTGGGAGCGCACCGGCTACCTCAAGGAGCTGCAGGCCGAGGGCACCATCGAGGCGCTGGGGCGTGAGGAGAACGTCCGTGAGCTGCGCTCCGTCGCCCAGGGCGTCGTCGAGGACGCCGACGTGGCCGACGGCGGCGAGGAGGCGCTGCGTGCGCTGCTCGACGCCGTCACCCTCGTCAACGACCAGGACCAGGTCACCGACGGCGAGGGTGCGGTCACGCTGATGACGCTGCACACCGCGAAGGGGCTCGAGTTCCCCCTCGTCGTGCTCACCGGCCTCGAGGACGGCGTGTTCCCCCACGTGCGCTCCCTCAGCGACACCGGCGAGCTCGAGGAGGAGCGGCGGCTCTGCTACGTCGGCATGACCCGCGCCGAGGAGCGGCTCGTGCTCACCCACGCCGACCGGCGCACCCTGTGGGGCGGCGTCGCCTACAACCCGCCGTCGCGCTTCCTCGACGAGCTGCCGGAGACGCTCGTCACCCGGCGCGGCTCCGTCGTCGCACCCACCAGCAGCCGCGACGGGTCCGCACGGGCGTCGGGCGGGGACGACCGTCGGGCCGGACGGCGCGGCGCGGACGGCATCGACGTGGTCGACATGGGGGCGGGCTTCCGCCCCGGTGACGCCGTCCTGCACCCACGGTTCGGCCGTGGACGGGTCGTCGAGGTCGCCCCCGCGGGCGACGACCACGAGGTCAGTGTCGAGTTCGAGGAGGTCGGGATGAAACATCTCATGCTCGCGTACGCCGCGCTCGTGCGGGCCGACGCATGAGCCGCCACGTCGTCAGCGAGTCCCGCACGATCGCCGCGCCCCGGCAGCGGCTCTTCGACCTGGTCGCCGACCCGGCGATGCACCCGCGCATCGACGGGTCGGGGACCGTCAAGGGGCCGACCGCCGGCGCGCCCGAGCGGCTCGGCCCCGGGGTGCGGTTCGGCATGGGCATGCGCATGGGCCTGCCCTACCGGACGGGCAACCGGGTCGTCGAGTTCGAGGAGGGACGCCGCATCGGCTGGTCGCACGTCAGCCGGGCCGTGTGGCGCTGGGAGTTCGCCGACGTCGACGGCGGCACCCTCGTCACCGAGTCGTTCGACTGGTCCCGCTCGCCGGTGCGGGCGATCATGGCGCGCTTCGCGCCCGGCAACGCCGTGTCGATGCGCCGCAGCCTCGAACGGCTCGCCGACCTCGCCGCCGACGCCTGAGCGGCCCCTCCGGGCGGCTCCGCCGGCCCGCCGGTGCGGCAGACCGGCGCAGCAGACCGGCGCAGCAGGCCGGCTCAGCAGGCCGGTGACGCCGCGTCCTGAAGCGGCGCGAGGGTGACCCCGACCGCCGTCGGGTCGGCGTAGGCGACGCCGGACACCGCCAGCGTCGGCACCGGCACGAGCGACGGCGTGCCCCCGAGCCCCCGCCCCGTGAGCGCCCACACGCGCCCGTCGGGATGCTCCAGCCGGTTCGACGGGGCGCAGTAGGCGACGCCGTCGGGCGCGTCGAAGGCGCGCACCCGCCCGGCGACGTGCACGACCAGCAGGCCGGTCGTCGCGTCCTCGCCGCTCGCCGGCAGGTCGGCGACCGTGCCGAGCGGGACCCACGGCGCACCGGGCGCGTCCGCACCGCGGCCGAGCAGCAGCACGCCGGCGACCAGCACGACCGCACCGGCGACGAGCGACGCGACGACCCAGTGCAGCCCGAGCGGCGCGCGCAGCACGATCTTGCGCGCACGGCGGGCCGCACGGTCGGGGAGGTAGCCGGACGGGCCGAAGGACGGGTCCGGCGCGGGGTCGTCGCTCACCCCGACGACGCTACCCCGACCCCAGGAGAGGGCCGCAGGAGGGGGCCGTAGGAGGGGGTGGCGGCGGGGCTGCGGGATGGGGCCGCTGGCGCGCGGACTAGGCTCCACGGCGCAGTCCCGCCGCCACCCCGTCCGGCTCCCCGCCGGCCCGCCCCCGGAGGTGCCCCGTGGCCATCCGTGTCGTCGTCGCCAAGGTCGGACTGGACGGGCACGACCGTGGTGCGAAGGTCGTCGCCCGTGCGCTGCGGGACGCCGGGATGGAGGTCATCTACACCGGCCTGCATCAGACGCCCGAGGAGGTCGTCGCGGCCGTCGTCGAGGAGGACGCGCAGGCCGTCGGCCTGTCCGTCCACTCGGGCGCGCACCTGACGCTGTTCCCCCGCGTCGTCGAGCTGCTCCGCGAGGCCGACGCGTCCGACGTGCTCGTGTTCGGCGGCGGCATCATCCCCCCCGAGGACGTCGAGATCCTCGAGGGGCAGGGCGTCGCCGCCGTGTTCACCCCCGGCGCGCCGATGGACGGCATCGTCGAGTGGGTCCGCGACCACGTCTCCGAGCGCGCCTGAGCGCACCGCTGCGGGTCCACAGGCTCGCACCACCACCGCAGCCCCGCACCGCCGCCGTCCCGCACCGCCGCCGCCGTCCGCAACGTCCCCGCACCGCCCCCGTCCCATCCCCGTCCCGTCCGATCCGAGGAGCCCCCATGGACCTGGTCGAGTTCCAGGGCAAGCAGCTGTTCGCCCGCAACGGCGTGCCCGTGCCGCCCCCGGGTGCGGTGTGCCGCACCGTCGAGGAGGCCGTCGCGGCCGCCGGACGCATCCTCGAGGACGGCGCGTCCGCCGTCGTCGTGAAGGCCCAGGTGAAGGTCGGTGGGCGCGGCAAGGCCGGCGGTGTCAAGGTCGTCACGAGCGTCGACGACGCCCGTGCGGCCGCCGAGGCGATCCTCGGGCTGGACATCAAGGGTCACGTCGTCCACGTCCTCTACCTCGAGCCGGCCTCCGACATCGCCGAGGAGTACTACCTGTCCGTCCTCCACGACCGGGTCGCCAAGGGCGACCTCATCATCTGCTCGCGCCAGGGCGGCGTCGACATCGAGGAGGTCAACCGCACCGACCCCGCAGCGGTCGTCAAGCGGCAGGTCGTGCCGTCGGAGCGGGCCGACGGGCTGCCCCGCGCCGTCGCCCTGGAGGTCGTGACCGCCGCACAGCTGCCCGAGGAGGTGCGGGAGGCGGCCGCCGACCTGCTCGTCGCCCTGTTCGACGCCTATCTGGCCGAGGACGCGACGCTCACCGAGATCAACCCGCTGATCCGCACGCCCGACGACCGGGTGCTCGCCCTCGACGCGAAGGTGTCGCTGGACGCGAGCGCCGCGTTCCGTCACGACGGCTACGCCGACTGGGCGCTGGAGGGCGTCGACGGGGACGACCCGCTCGAGGCCCGCGCCCGGGCGGAGGGCATGCAGTACGTGAAGCTCGACGGCGACGTCGGCGTGCTCGGCAACGGCGCGGGCCTGGTGATGGCCACCCTCGACGTCGTCGCGCAGAACGGTGGGCGGGCGGCGAACTTCCTCGACGTCGGCGGCGGTGCGTCGGCCGACTCGATGGCCGCGTCGCTGCGGCTGGTCCTGTCCGACCCGGCGGTGCGCAGCGTGTTCATCAACATCTTCGGCGGCATCACCCGCGGCGAGGAGGTCGCCCGCGGCGTCCTCGGCGCCGTCGAGCAGCTCGGCGACTTCCCGCAGCGGCTGATCGTCCGGCTCGACGGCACCAACGCGGAGGAGGGGCGCGCCATCCTCGCGGAGGCCGCGCACCCGAGCATCATCACCGCCCCGACCATGCAGGAGGCCGCGGCCCAGGCCGTCGAGGCCGCGAGGAGCGCAGCATGAGCATCTTCATCGACGAGACGACCACGGTCGTCGTCCAGGGCATCGGCTCCCAGGGCACGTTCCACGCCGCCCGCAACAAGGCGTACGGCACGCAGGTCGTCGCCGGCGTCCACCCCCGCCGTGGCGGGGAGACGTGGGAGGAGCTCGACGCGCCGATCTTCTCCACGGTCGCCGAGGCCGTCGCCGCCACCGGCGCGAACACCTCGATGGTGATGGTGCCGGCCCCGTTCACGAAGGACGCGATCCTCGAGGCGTACGCGGCGGGCATCCGCACGATCGTCGCGATCACCGAGGGTGTGCCGGTGCACGACATGACCGTCGTCTACGACACGGTCGTGCGCGACGGCGGTGTGCGACTCATCGGCCCGAACTGCCCGGGGCTGATCAGCCCGGGGAAGGCGAACGTCGGCATCATCCCCGCCGACATCACCATGCCCGGACGTGTCGGGCTCGTCAGCCGCTCCGGCACGCTCACCTACCAGATCATGCACGAGCTGGCGCAGGCCGGCATCGGCATCTCCACCTGCGTCGGCATCGGCGGTGACCCGGTGATCGGCACGCAGTTCCTCGACGTCATCCAGGCGTTCGCCGCCGACCCCGACACCGACGCGATCGCGTTCGTCGGCG
Source organism: uncultured Nitriliruptoraceae bacterium (assembly GCA_913060655.1). Lineage (GTDB taxonomy): Bacteria > Actinomycetota > Nitriliruptoria > Nitriliruptorales > Nitriliruptoraceae > CSBr16-57R1. Next base: position 6,181 of record CAJXTG010000039.1, read on the forward strand.
AGATCGGCGGGGGCGAGGAGCAGCGTGCGGGGGAGTGGATCCGCGACAACATCCCCGACACGCCCGTCGTCGGCTACATCGCCGGCTTCGAGGCGCCGGCGGGGAAGCAGATGGGCCACGCCGGGGCGATCGTCAAGGAGGGCGGCCCCGGTGGCGAGTCGGCGGCCGAGAAGCAGGAGATCCTGGCCGGCTACGGCATCCCCGTCGCCGACAACCCCTCGGCCGCCGCGGCCCTGATGATCGAGCGGCTCGGCCGCGGCTGACCGCCCGGGACGACCCGCGAACGCGAACGACCCCGGCCGAGGCCGGGGTCGTTCGTCGCCGGGACGCGCGGGGCACGGCGTCGACCGGCGTGGAGCGGGCGCGCGCGTCGCCCGGCTCCGTCCGACGCACCCCGGATGGGGGCCGAGGTCGTCGGCGGTCACCTCGCGGTGACCGGTCGGCGGACAGGGGCAGCCCGCCGAGTGCCGAGTCAAGGCCTCTGCGACCCAGATGTCTACGAACGCGCGTTGAGCGCACACTCACGCTGCAGGGTCGGCGGGGGCCCGTCGCGCGACCACCGCACCAGAGGCCCGCTGCGAGCGTCGGGCGGCCCTCCTGGGGGACATGGGCGCGGCCGCGGGGGCACAGCCGGGACGTGTGGAGGTTCTCCGCGCGCTTAGTGAACACCACCAAATCGGTGCGCGGCGGCCGCCCGCCGAGGCCCGTAACGGCACGGAAACGCGCGGGACACCGGCGTGAGACCTCCCGGCGGCATGCTTGGCTGGCCGCTCCGGCGGTGGGGCGGCCCGCCCCGCCCAGCGGAGCGAAGGACCCAGGAGGACCAGGTGAAGCTCGTCACAGCCATCATCAAGCCCCACAAGCTCGACGAGGTCAAGGGGGCCCTGCAGGAGGCCGGCGTCGCGGGGCTGACCGTGTCGGAGGTGCGCGGCTACGGCCGGCAGCGCGGCCACACCGAGATCTACCGCGGTGCCGAGTACACGGTCGAGTTCGTCCCCAAGGTCAAGCTCGAGATCCTGACCGCCGACGCCGGCGTCGACGCGGCCATCGACGCGATCGTCGGGGTCGCCCGCTCGGGTGAGGTCGGCGACGGGAAGGTGTTCGTCACGACCGTGGACCGTGCCGTGCGCATCCGCACCGGCGAGACGGACGACGAGGCCATCTGAGGACGCCCGAACCGGCGGCCCCCGACGCGCCCGGCGCGACCCCGCGGCTGCGAGCCACCGCCTCCCGGCTCGCACTCGCAGGGCCCCGTCCGGGCGCGTCGTGGTGCGCCGCCTGGACCGAGGCGGTCGACACGGAGCTCGTCGGGCTGCTCGCCACCTGCGACGAGCCGACCCGCCGTGGGGTCGCCCTCGTCGCGGTCGGCGGCTACGGCCGGACGGAGCTGTGCCCCAGCTCCGACGTCGACCTGCTGCTGCTCCACGGCGGCCTCGAGCATGCGGCGCTCGAGACGCTGGTGCGCACCGTCGTCTACCCCCTGTGGGACGCCGGCCTGACCGTCGGCTACGCCGTCCGCGACCGGCGTGAGGCGCTGCGGGCGACCGACGAGCTCGACGCCGCCACCGCCCTGCTCGACGCCCGCACCCTCGCCGGCGACCCCGGCCTCGTCGCACAGGTCCGCAGCGAGCTGCTGCGTCGGCTCGTCCGGCGGCCGCAACGGTTCCTCGAGCAGCTCGCCGCCGCCGACGACGAGCGGCACGCCCGCACCCGCACCGCCACCGAGACGCTCGAGCCGGACCTGAAGCTCGGCGCCGGCGGCCTCCGCGACGTCCAGTCGCTCCGCTGGGCCGCCGCCGCGCTCGTCGGCACCCCCGGGCTCGAACCGCTCGTGCCCACCGGCCTGCTCGGCGCACCCGACCTGCCGCGCCTGCGCGCCGCCGAGGGTCGGCTGCTCGCCGCCCGCGTCGCCCTCCACCTCGTGCAGGCCGAGCGGGCCGGCCGTGCCGACGAACCGGCCCGCACGCCCGCGAAGGGCGACACGGTCCGCTTCGAGCTCCAGGAGGACGTCGCCGCCCGGCTCGGGCACGTCGACGGGGCCGAGAACGACCTCGCGCCCCACCGGCTGCTCCGCGGGCTCGCCCTCGACGCCCGCACCGTCGAGCACGCCCACCGGCGCGCCTGGACGCTCATCCGGGCCGACCTCGCCCGGGGCCGCCGACGGCGCGCCCGCCCCGCCGAGCGGACCGTCGACGGGTTCGAGCTCGTCGACGGGGTGCTGCGGGTGCCCGACGACGACCCGGTCGACGCGCCCGACCTGCCGGTGCGGCTGCTCGCCGCCCTCGCCGACACCGGCGCGATCCTCGAGCGGCGCAGCGCCGGCCGGCTGCTCCGCGCCGCCACCGACGCCGAACCGCCGCCGTGGCACGTCGGACCCGCCGGGGGCGCGACGCTGCTGCGCGTGCTGTGGGCCGGCCGGACGGCGCTGCCCGCCGTCGCCGAGCTCGACGACGCCGGCGTGCTCGGCGTGCTCCTGCCCGAGTGGGAGCCGACCCGCGGCCGCACGCAGCGCAACCCGTACCACCGGTTCACCCTGGACCGGCACGGCTGGCACGCCGCCGCGGAGCTCGCCGAGCTCGTCCGCCGCGAGGCCTGGGCGGCGGAGACGCTCGAGCGGGTCGCCGACCGTGACGCGCTGATGCTCGCCGCGATGCTCCACGACGTCGGCAAGGCGCTCGGGGAGCCGCACGCGGAGACCGGCGTCGCCCCCGCGCAGCGGCTCGCCCGCCGCCTCGGCGCGTCCGAGACGACCGCGGACGAGGTCGGACGGCTCGTGCGCCTGCACCTGCTGCTGCCCGACACGGCGCGGCGCCGCGACCTCGCCGACCCGGCCCTGGCCGTCGAGGTCGGCGAGCAGGTGGGCCGGCCCTCTACCCTCGCCGCCCTGCACCTGCTCGCCGTCGCCGACGGCCGCGCCACCGGACCGACCGCCTGGAACGACTGGGTCGGATCCCTCGTCACCACCCTGGTCCGGAAGGTCGCCACCGTGCTCGACGAACGCTCACCGGACGGCCCTGCCGACGACGCCGCCACCACCGCCCGGGACGCGCAGGCGCTCGCCGACGAGCTCGGCAGCAGCGCCGACGACGTGCGCGACCATCTCGCCCGCATGAGCGCCCGCTACGCGGCCGCGGTCACCGCCCGGGCCGTCGTCCGCCACACCCTCATGGCCCGCACCCCCCTCGAGGCCGCCGAGCTGCGCACCCGCGTCACCCCCGGCGCGCAGGAGCCGGACGGCATCGACGGGGTCGACGAGCTCGACGTCGTCGCGCTCGACGCGCCCGGCTGGTTCGCGAAGGTCGCCGGGGTGCTGGCCATCCACGGCGGGGAGATCCTCGCCGCCGACGCGTTCGCCCGCACCGACGGCGTCGCCGTCGACACGTTCCGCGTCCGCCGGCCCGACGGCGCGACCGGGTCGTGGTGGGCGCGCGTCGAAGGGGACCTCGTCGACGCCGCCGTCGGACGGCTCGCGCTGCGCGCCCGCGTCGCCCGCCGTGCGCGCGACGGCGCCCCGCGCCCCGGCCGCATCCCCGACCTGCCGACGACGGTGACGTTCACCGCGGACGCGTCGGGCCGCTCCACCGTCGTCGAGGTGCGCACCGTCGACCGCATCGGCGTGCTGTACGCGATCGCCTCGGCGATCGCGGAGCTCGAGCTCGACATCGTCGTCGCCCGCGTCCAGACCGTCGGCCACGAGGTCACCGACGTGTTCTACCTGCGGGACCGGCGTGACGGGCC
>CAJXTG010000040.1 GCA_913060655.1 uncultured Nitriliruptoraceae bacterium
CGCCGAGCACCGTGTAGACGTCGAGCGCGAGCCGCTCCTCCTCGCGCATGAACAGCAGCGCCGCCTCATCGTCGGCGGTGAGCTGCGCGACCGGATCCGGCAGCGACGCGCCGGTCCCGGGGCCGAGCGTCGTCACGCCGTCGGCGTCGACCTCGACGGGGACGGCGGCGTCGTCCGCCGCCGAGCTGCAGGCGCCGAGCACGAGCGCGCCCACCAGGAGCGCCGCCGCACCGCGGCCGCGGGTGGTCAGGGTCGTCATGGCCGATCCCTCCGGATCCTCGGGACCCTCGGGATGGGGATCCCTCGCTGGCCCGAGCATGCCGCGGGGACCTGAGCGTTTCCTGACGACCGGCGCACGTCCGTCGGCGAAGCTCTCGACGCGCACCAGGTGCGGAGGAACCCGCACCGGACCTTCACACTTCCTTCACCGAGCGCTCGCCGTTCCCTGCGCAGCGTCGGTCACCCTCGCTCCAACGACAACGGACGACCGTCGTCCGGATCACAGGAGGTCGAGCATCATGGCGGACCGCAGCACTCGGAACATCCTCGCGGGTGCGACCGCGAGCCTGCTCGTCGTCGGCGCGGCCGGTGCCGCGTTCGGCGCGAACCTCGCGCTCCCGGAGGCCGGTGAGGGCACGGTGCTGGAGCGGCTCGGGATCGTGGCCGCGCGTGCCGAGCTCGAACCGGTGGACGCCGAACCGTCGGGCTCGACCGACGACGCGGACGGCGCCGCCGCGACGATCCCCGTCGTGGAGGACACGCCCCCCGCTGACGACGCGACCGCCTCCGATGCGGCGGGCACTGACGACGCGACGTCGACGCCGCCGACCCCGGTCGCCGAGGCCGAGCCGTCGGAGATCACCGCGGCGGAGGCGACCGCGATCGCCGAGGCGACCGTCGGGGGCGCGCTCGTCGAGATCGAGCGCTCCCTGGAGGGCGGCCGGGCCGTCTACGAGGTGGAGCGTCAGCTCACCGACGGACGGTCGTTCGAGGTCACGATCGCAGCGTCCGACGGGACGGTGCTCGCGATCGAGCAGGAGGTGGACACACCGGTCGCGACCCCCGTCGAGGAGGACACGCTGATCGGGGTCGACGCGGCCGTCGCGGCGGCGATCGCCGAGGTCGGCGGGACGCTCATCGAGGCCGAGCTCGAGCGCGAGGGCGGCATCCGCTTCTACGAGGTCGAACTGCGGGGCACCGACGGCATCGTCCGCGAGGTCGCGGTCGACGCGACGACGGGCGCGGTCCTGCGCATCGAGGAGGACGACGACGATCGTGACGACATCGACGACAGGGACGACCGCGACGAGGAGCGCGCGTGGGACGGGACGATCGAGACGATCTCCTCCGACGCGGCGGTGGACGCAGCCCGCGCCGCCGTCGGCGGTGGCGACCGGGTCGAGGTCGAGCGTGACGAGGAGCGCGGCCGCCCCGTCTGGGAGGTCGAGCTCCTGCTCGACGGTCGCGAGTTCGAGGTGACCGTCGACGCGTCCACGGGCGAGGTGCTCGAGGTCGAGCAGGACGACTGATCGGCGCACGGCGCGCACGGCCGCCGGTCCCCTGGGGGGTCGGCGGCCGTCGTGCGTCCTCACGCGTCGCGGCGTGGACGCTCAGTCGGAGGGGGAGCGGTGAGTGGCCCGAACACCTCGGCGATGCGGTGCGCCGCCTCGAGCGGGTGGCGAAGGGGCCGGTCGAGGTTGACCTCGTATCGGTTGCGCCGTCCCTCGCGCCGGCGGGTCACGTAGCCGGCGGACTCGAGGTCGACGAGGATCCGGTGGACGGCGCGCTCGCCGATCCCCACGCGCCGGGCGATGTCGGCGACGCGGACCTCGGGGTCCTGGGCGACGCAGACGAGCACGTGGGAGTGGTTGGACAGGAAGGTCCAGTCGGGGGTCTCGTCGCGCATGGGGCCACGATACCTGTCGGGGGACGTCGAAGACAGGACTTGCGAAGCATGGCACAAACGACATAGGTTGGGTGCGGCCGGGCGGCTCGCACCGGCACGAGGAGCATCGGCACGACCCGAGGAGCCACCGTGACGCCCGACCATGCGACCGCCGCGACCTTCGAGCCCGTCCCCATCGTGATCGCCCGCGGGGACGGCATCGGCCCCGAGATCATGGACGCCACCCTGCGCGTCCTCGAGGCGGCGGGCGCGCGCCTCGCCATCGAGGAGATCGAGATCGGGGAGGCGGTCTACGCGCGCGGCGTGCCCGGCGGCATCGCACCGGAGTCGCTCGACGCGGTGCGTCGCACGGGGGTGCTGTTGAAGGCGCCGATCACGACCCCGCAGGGCGGCGGGGTGAAGAGCCTCAACGTCACCATCCGCAAGTCGCTGGGGCTGTTCGCGAACGTCCGGCCCTGTCCGAGCTACGCCCCCTTCGTCCCCACGCGCCATCCCGGCATGGACGTCGTCATCATCCGCGAGAACGAGGAGGACCTCTACGGCGGCATCGAGCACCGCCAGACCGAGGACGTCGTGCAGTGCCTCAAGCTCATCACACGCCCCGGCTGCGAGCGCATCGCCCGCTACGCGTTCGAGTACGCGCGGGCGCACGGACGGCGGAAGGTGACGGTGCTCACCAAGGACAACATCATGAAGCTGACCGACGGGCTGTTCCGTCGCGTCGCCGAGGAGGTCGCCGCCGAGTACCCCGACATCGAGCACGAGCACCGCATCATCGACATCGGCACCGCACTGCTCGCCGACCGTCCCGACGAGTTCGACGTCGTCCTGACCCTCAACCTCTACGGCGACATCGTCTCCGACGTCGCCGCCCAGGTGGCCGGATCCGTCGGGCTCGCGGGGACCGCCAACATCGGTGCGAGCGCCGCGATGTTCGAGGCGATCCACGGCTCGGCACCCGACATCGCCGGGCAGGACGTCGCGAACCCGTCGGGGCTGCTGCTCGCCGCGGTGCAGCTGCTCGTCCACGTCGGCCAGGGCGAGGTCGCCGCCCGTGTGCACAACGCCTGGCTGCGCACCATCGAGGAGGGCGTCCACACCGCCGACGTCCACGACCCCACGTCGAGCCGCGAGCGCGTCGGGACCCGGGCGTTCGCCGACGCGGTCATCGCCCGGCTCGGCGAGGAGCCGCGCACCCTCGCCGCCGTCGCCTACGCCGATCGGGCGCCGATCCACGTCGAGGTCGCCGCACGTCCGGCGCAGCGGAAGGCGCAGGTCGGCGTCGACGTGTTCCTCGACGTCCCCGACGCGGTGCCCGACGAGCTCGGCGCGCGTCTCGAGGGGCTCGCGGGACCGCGGCTGCGCCTCGACATGATCACCAACCGCGGCCAGACCACCTACCCCGGGGGCGTGCCCGAGACGCTGTGCGTCGACCACCATCGCTGCCGCTTCGTCGCAGCCGACGGGGACGTCACGACCGAGGAGGTCCTCGCGCTGCTCGGGCGGCTGGCCGCTGCGGACCTCCCGTTCATCAAGACGGAGGGGCTGTTCGCCTTCGACGGGGTCGAGGCGTTCAGCCGGGGGCAGGGCCGGTGAGCGACGCGGTCCTCGCGACCAAGCACGGCAAGCTCGCGCTCATCGCCCCGGCGCTCGCGACCGTCGGCTACCGGGTCCGTGCGGTCGACGTCGACACCGACACGCTCGGCACCTTCTCCGGCGAGGTCGAACGGCAGGGGCCGCCCCGCGACGTCGCGGTGGCGAAGGCGCGGCTCGGGATGGCGGTGACCGGGGTCGGCGTCGGGCTCGCGTCGGAGGGCACGGTCGGACCGTCGCCACACGTGCCGTTCGCCACCGCCGACACCGAGCTCGTCGTGCTCGTCGACGACCGCCGCGGTCTCGTCGTCGTCGGCCGGCACGTCAGCCACGAACTGCGCGTCGTCGGCGAGGACGTCGCCCCCGGCGACCCGCTCGACACGCTGATCGAGCGGGCCGGCGTGGGAGGCGCCGACGGGCACCACCTGATCGTGCGACCCGCCGCCGGCGCTCGCCGCCCCGTCGTGAAGGAGGTCGGCGACGTCGGGGCGCTCGCTGAGGCCGTCGCCCGCTGCGCCGCCGCGTCCGACGACGGCCGTGCGCGCGTCGAGACGGACCTGCGCGCACACCGCTGCCCGTCCCGCCGTCCCGCGATCGCCGCGGCGGCGCAGGACCTCGCCACCCGGCTGGCGGCATCGTGCCCGGCGTGCGGGCTGCCCGGCTGGGGGCCCGTGCGCAGCGTCGGTGGCCGGCCGTGCGCCGACTGCGGTGCGCCGACCGACGCGCCGCGGGCCGACGTGGAGGGCTGCGTCGCATGCCCCGAGGAGCGCGAACGTCCGCGTGCCGACGCCGGTCCCGTCGACCCCGCACGGTGCGGATGGTGCAACCCCTGAGGGTCCGTCGTGGGGGCCAGCGGGACCTGCGGTTCGCTCCGTGGCGCGAGGGATCCCGGCCGGAACCGAAGGCTTTTCAGTTGGGTGCTAGATTTGTACGAACAACCATTCGTCCCCAGTGAAGAGCCACCATGACTCCTGTCGCTCCCTCCCCCTGCTGCTCACCCCGCCTGATGCGCGGCCGCGGTCCGCTGCGCGGGGTCCTTGGACTCGCCGCCACGGCGGTGCTGCTGGTCGCTCCGGTGACCGCCCTCGCGCAGACCGCCGACTGGGAGGACATCCCCGTCACGCTCGAGCTCGCCGACGACGACTACTTCGCCGTCGTGTCGAGCACGGACGGAACCATCGAGGCGCAGCAGCAGGGCACGACGCGGTCGTCCGGCTACCCGGCCCCGGCAGCCTGCGACGGGCGCGCCGGCGACTGCTTCACCTCCGACCCCGACGGCGACGGTTCCATCGGGTTCTTCGGCACCCGTGCGCAGGTCGCCGCGGCCCTCGCGTCGCTGCGCTTCAAGGTCAACGACGACGTCGCACTCGCAGATTCGACGCTGAACGTCAGCACATCGACCAAGCCGACGTCCGAGGGCACGCTGTTCTACAACCCGAGCAACGGGCACTACTACGAGCAGATCACGAGCACGCCGTCGATCACGTGGCAGGACGCGGAGACGGGTGCGGCCGCGAGGACGCTGACGGTCGGGTCCGGGGACGACGAGCAGACCCTCACGGGCTACCTCGCGACGGTCACCGACCTCGCCGAGAGCGCGTTCGTCACCGACAAGACCGGCGCTGACGTCTGGATGGGTGCCAGCGACGACTACCAGGAGATCAATGACGCGCTCGCCGAGGCGTTGACCGGCGTCACCATCACCGAGATCTCGGAGACGAGCAACGTCGTGACGGTCACGACGAGCGCCGCCCACGGCTTCGTCGTCGGGCAGGCCGTACCGCTGTCGGGCCTCACGGGCACGGGCTTCGAGGACCTGAACGGTGTGCACGAGGTCACGGGGAGCACCGAGACGACCTTCACGTTCGAAGGCACCGGCACGGACATCACAGCGGGGACCGGCGGGGGTTCGGGAACGTTCGAATTCGCCAATCAGGCGGCTGCCGACGGGTTCTGGTTCTGGGTGGACGGCCCAGAGACCGGCCAGCACTTCTGGACCCGCGGCACCTTCACGAGCGATACGACGCAGGCGAAGGACACTGGACCCGGTGAACGCGTGAACGAACGCTTCGACGCCTGGAAGACCGGTGAACCGAACGGGGACAGCGGCGCTGAGCAGTTCGGCATCCTGAACTACAGCTGCGGGACGCCGTCGACGTGCACGTCCCAGTCGAACTGGAACGACTTCGCGGGGGACAACACGCAGGTCGACAGCTACCTCGTCGAGTTCGGCCCGCTGTCCAGCGAGGCGGTCGCCTCGTCGTCGACGGAGGTGGAGTTCTCGATCCCGGAGCTCATCCCCGCGGTCTCCGTGAGCAACCTCGCGCTGGCGTGTTCGCCGGACCCGGTCGCCCCGGGCGGCGAGGTGACCTGTCAGGTGTCGGGTGGTGATCCGAGCATCGACATCCTGTGGCGCGCGTCGCTCGACGAGCCGTTCGCCTCGCAGGGTGTCACGCTCGACGCTGCCGGCGCCGGGACGTTCACGTTCACCGCACCGGCGGATGCGGACGGCCGGACGATCCTCGTGGAGTTGGTGGAGTGGTCGGTGACCGCGTCGGTGGCGGTGACGGGTGAGATCGTGCCGTCATCATTGCCAGCCGGCGGTGGCACCGACGAGCCGCCGCTCGCGATGCTCGTGGCCGCGGTCGTGCTCGCTGGTGCGCTCACAGGCCGGATGCTTCGGCGTCGACCGCTCAGCGGCTGACGGCGCGACCCTCGCCATATCCGACTCCCGTTGAATGCACTTCAGTCGGTTGGTACCTTCCGCCGAATAGGGGGCGACAAGGCTCCTGGGGCTCCTGGCGGCGTTCCTGACGTGCGCCGGGTCTTCTCGCAGGGTCGGAGGGCGCAGTCGTGAGTGGAGCTGACGGGTCCGGCTCCACGGTCCCCAGCGGCGACGTGAGAGCCTCTGACGCTGTGGCACCCGGTGACGGCTTCGACCGCATCGAGGCCGAGCTCGAACGGCTCCTCGCCGCCACCGGCGTCCCCGACGTTGCCTCTCGTCGGGACGTCGCCCTGTCGTCGCGCATCGGTCGGACCCCGTCTGCGCCGTCCGCGCCGTCAGCACCACCCGCCCGGCGCGAGTCCCTCTTCACCGTGGTCCGCAGCCGCCTGAGCGCCACCGCACGGCGCGCACTCGCCGCCGCTGCGGCATTCCGGTCGACGGTGGGGACGACCGTCGGCCGCGTTCGGACCTCGGTGGCCTCGTCCGGCTCGGGGCTGCAGCACGGGGTCCGCCACGGGCGGGACCAGCTGGTCGCATCCGTGACGGCGGCCATTCGCACGGCGCGGGCCCGCACCCTCACCGCCGGACGTGTCGTGCGCCACGCGGCACGCCGCAATGTCGGGCTGGTGGTGACGCGATCGCGCATCCTCGTCCGCTCCGCCGTGTCCGGCACGACCGCCTTCGGGCGTCACGTCCGGCGGCGGGGCGGCAGCACGGTTCGGATGGTCCGACGTCGACTCGTCACGGCCTCGATCTCGGCGCGCCGCACGGTCTTCGCCGGCGGTCGGGCCGCCCGCAGCACGCTCGCCACCGCTGTACGGGCGACGGTCGCGATGTCCGCCGCCGCAGCTCGCACGTTCGACCGCCGCATCCGGGCGTTGGTCCGCGGCAGTGCTGCAACGGTCCGCCGCAGCACCACCGCAGCCGGTCGCCGCGTGCATCTCGGCGCACGATCCGCCCGAGACCGCGCACGCGCTGCTGCCGGACGGCTCCGGAAGGTGGTCGCAACACGGGTGAGGACCGGCCGGCAGAAGGTCGTCGGGACGGCCCGGGCGGCCCGAGAGGGCACGGTCACCGTTCTTCGTGCGGGACGTGCCGCGGGGGCGGCGCGCATCCGCAGGATGCGGTCGAACCTCCGAGCGGTCCTCAATGCCGCGCGCCGGGTGGTGTCCGCCGCGCGTCACTCAGGCGTCCGAACCACCCGACTGCTCACGACCACGACCGTCCGTGTGGCCCGTGGTGTGCGACGTCGCGGGGACGCCGCGGTCGGTGCCGCACGGAACGCCGGACGGCAGGCCGTCCGCATCGGAACCACCGCGGTCGCACGCTTCAGCCGCACCGTCGCAGGGGCGGCCACCGCCGCTGCCCGTGCGTCCGTGGTGACCACGGTCGGAGCAACGCGTTCCGTCCGGGCGGGAGCCCGTCGGTCGGCGTCGGCAGCGGCCCGGACGCTCGACCGACAGCGTTCCCGGGCCCTCCGCGCGATCCGTCGCGCCACCGGGTCTGTCGACCGAGCGCTGCGCCACTCCATCGTGGTGACCGCACGCGCCACCGGCTCCGCGCTCGACGGCGTCGGAACTGCCGTGCTCGGGGCAGCGCGAGCCAGCCGCGCGCTCGCCACGGCGGCGGCAGGTACGACCGCGGCGGCGCTGCACTCCTCGGCCAGGGCGCTCGGCCGGATGTTCGCCGCCACGGTCCGCATCGTTGCTCGGTGGGCCGACGACCTCGTCCGGACGACACGCAGCGCGACCAGGAGCGGGGCACGTCGTCTGCGCCACGCCACCGTCAGGGTCCTGACAGCGGTCGCGACCTCAGGTCGCCGCGCCGTGCTCATGATCGTCGTCGCGGGGCGACGGGTGGTGGGAGCCGTTCGGGCGGCGGCGTCGGTACTCAGTCGCGGTGCGAAGGACGGCCTGGTCACGACGGCCCGCACGGCCATGGCTGCGATGTCGGCGTCCGGCCGTGCGCTTCGTGCCGGCGTTCTGGCAGCCGTGGGTGCGGTGCGGTCCGGCGTTCGGGGGGTGTTCGGCGCGGTGCGCCGGGTGGTGGCCGCTGTTCGGACGCTGGTGTCAGCCGGTGGTCGAGCGGTCGGGGATGGTCTGCTGGCGTCCGGCCGTGCGGTGCGTGGTGGTGCGCTGAGGCTGGTGAGTGCGGTGCGGGGCACGATCGTCACGCTGGTTCGCACGGTGCGCGGTGCGGTCGTCGCACTGGTTCGCATGGTGCGTGCCGGTGGTCTGGCAGTCGCGGGCGTGGTGCGGTCCGGGGTTCGAGCGGTCGGGGATGGCCTGCTGGCGTCCGGCCGTGCGGTGCGTGCTGGTGCGCTGAGGCTGGTGAGTGGGGTGCGGGGCGCGATCGTCGCGCTGGTTCGCACGGTGCGGGGTGTGGTCGTCGCACTGGTTCGCACGGTGCGGGGCGCGATCGTCGCGCTGGTGAGTGCGGTGCGGGGTGCGGTCGTCGCATTGGTTCGCATGGTGCGTGCCGGCGTTCTCGTGGTTGCGGGCGTGGTGCGGGCCGGTGTTCAGGGGGTGTTCGGCGCGGTGCGCCGGGTGTTGGCCGCTGTTCGGACGATGATGTCGGCCGGCGTTCGAGCGGTCGGGGATGGCCTGCTGGCGTCCGGCCGTGCGGTGCGTACCGGTGCTGTGACGCTGGTGAGTGGGGTGCAGGGCGCGACGGTTGCTGTGGGCGCGGCGATGCTCGGCATGGCGCGCCGGGTGGCTGGCGCCGTTCGGACGATCACGGTTGCCGGTGGTCGAGCGGTCGGGACCGGCCTGCTCGCCTCCGGCCGTGCGGTGCGTGCCGCGGTCACCGCGCTGTACGGCGGACTGCGCAGCGGGTCCGAGGCGTTCCGCCGAGCCCTCCGCGTCGGTCTAGCCAGCGCGGGACGTCGGCTCGTGGCTGGTGGTGTCACGACCGGTCGGACGGTGGGGGCGGCGGGGTCCGCGACGGTCGTCGTGCCCGCACGGATGCTGCTCACGGCCGTCGCCCGCGGCTCGCTGCGGGCCCAGGATCTCGCTGACGCTCGTGCCGCACGACGGCGTGCGCGCCGTCGGGAACGTTCGGTGCAGGCGCCTGCAGCATCCCGCCCAGGCGTCGGCGGCCCGCGGCGGCCCGCACGTCGTCCGGTCCCGACCGGCCTCGCACGTGCGGTCGGTGACATCGGAAGGAGGGGCCTGCAGGTCGCGGGCGCCGTCGCCGTCGCCGTGCTCGTCGTGGGTGTCGGCCGGGCCGACGTGACCGCGACGTTCTCGTCCAACGTCGCAACGTCCGACGCACCCGTCACCACTCTTGCCACCACTCCCGCCACCCCACCTGCCACCGCACCCGACACGGCACCTGCCGAAGAGGACGAAGCGGGCACCGCCGCGGACGGGGAGGGCACGGGCGGGACGGCGTCGACCGCAGCACCCGAGACGGTCGTGGCGCCGGGGTCCGCACCGGCGGCCCTCGACGACGGGACGGCACCGAGCGTGCCGGTGGAGGAGGCCGCGAGGG
>CAJXTG010000041.1 GCA_913060655.1 uncultured Nitriliruptoraceae bacterium
GGCGGCGAGGTCGCCTACGAGGTGCTGTGCCGCCGCCACCACCGCGAGGGCGTCACCTCGATGATGGCGGATCGTGCGCCCGAGGCGACGCCACTCTCCGGGAGACACTGAACGGCCCGCGCCGTTACCCAAACTGTGGGATGTCGTCGGCTCTGGGTAGGCTATTTCCCAAGCCTCCCGACAACGAGTATTCATGCGGGTACTGCTCATCACCCCCGGTGATCGCGCGCGCAGCGAGACCCGGCCCTTTCTTGCGGCGGTGGAGGCTGAGTTCGACGTCGAACGTACCTCCTGGTGCGGTGGCCCATGGCCGAACCCCGATGACGCGGACGTGGTGCTCTCCTTCGTCAAGTACCGCCATCTCCTTCGAAGCCCGGACATCGATTGGCAGGGATTCACCGGACCTCGAGTGCACTACGACTGGGACGCGCTCCAGGACGGCCACTGGCAGGGCTCGCCCTACCGCGGCACATGGGCCCCGACGATGAGGCGTCACGCGTTCGACGTCCTCATCACCAGCGGTGTGCGTTCAGCGACTGCTCTTCGGTCAGCGGGGCTCGAAACCGCGGTTCTCCACAAGGCCACCGACCCGGCCATTCAGAACGAGGGCGGGGTACGACACCACATGTTCGGAACCTTCGGGCAGGACTATCCCTCGAGGATCCTCATGAAGGCCCTCGTTCGTCGCAGCGGCCTCCAGTTGGACGCCTTCTCCGTCGACTACTCCGAGCTCGGGGCAGCTCTGAACCGCTATCGGGCGGTCGTTCTCTGCTCGCTTGATGCGCGGGTCAGGGCGGGGCGAGTGGGCCGTCGGCTGGCCCACTGGTTCCCCGGCCTCCTCGTGGTCCCCGGAACGTCACCCGAGCCGATGCAGAAACTCTTCGAGGTGGCGGCGGCCGGCGCCGCTCCGATCGTGGACTGGTCCCCGGACCTCGCCGAGTTGGGGTTCGCCGACGGCGTCAACGCGGTCATCTATCAGGACCTGGACGACCTCGTCGCACGTCTGGCGGACTACCGGACCCGACCTGATGAGCTTGACCGGATCGGGGCGGCCGCCGCGGAACTGGTCGCGAGCCGCCACACCTGGAACCACCGGGCGGGGTCGCTACGTGCGATCCTGCAGGCTCGACTCACCGCCGCACGTTGAGCCGCAGCGCCGCCTCGACCGCGGCGACGTCCTCGGGCCGGTCCACGGCGAGGCTGGCGGTGGACGTGCGCACCATCCGGACGGGCCGGCCGAGCTCGAGGAACCGGAGGATCTCGATGTCCTCCGCCCGCTCCAGTGGCCCCTTCCCGTCGGTCGCGGTGAACCGCGCGAGGTCGGACGGGGAGAACCCGTAGATGCACACCTGCTTGAGGTAGGTCGCGTCGGGGCTCGGACGTCCCGTCTTCGTCCCCGGCACGGCGGCCCGTGACATGTACAGCAGCCGCTCGTCGGCGTCGAGGACGACCTTGGGCAGGTCGGGGTCCTCCGGGTCCTCGTCGGGGGACAGCGGGTGGTAGCCGTTGACGACCATCTCCGGCTCGGCGGCCTTCACCGCGGCGATGCGCACGATGTCGTCGGGGTCGACGAGCGGCTCGTCGCCCTGCACGTTGAGGATGACGGGCACCGCGAGCCGGTCGGCGAGCTCCGCGATGCGGTCGGTGCCGGTCAGCGCCGTCGAGGACGTCATCTCGACGCGGAAGCCGGCGTCGGCCGCGACGGCGCGGATGCGGTCGTCGTCGGTCGCGACGACCACGTTCGCCGCCCCGAGCGCCTCGGCGCACCGGTCCGCGACCCGCAGGAGCATCGGGCGGCCGAGCAGCGGCACGAGGGGCTTGCCCGGGAAGCGCGACGACGCGTGCCGTGCGGGGATGACCGCGACCGCGTCGTCCACGTCAGTCGAGCAGCGCGTAGACGGACGCGGCGGGGACGTCGAACGCGGTCGGGGTGATGGCGAGCAGCGGTGGCGTCGCCGGGTCCGTCGCGAAGCGGTTGAGGACCTCCTGGTCCTCCGCGCGCCGCGGGTCACCGTCCGCGTAGCCGTCGAAGCCGGCGAGCAGGATGCGGGACGCCCCGCCGGCGGACGCGACGGCGATCGCGTAGGCGAACACGTCGGAGGTCGGCAGGGTCGCCGACGTCGCCCCGACCTCCAGCCGGTCCGGGTCGACCCGCAGGCCGTAGTCGTGCAGCGTCTTGGTGGCGTCCCGCAGCGGCGAGTCGGCGGGGAGCCCGGCGGCCGGGACGATGAGCGGCGTGGCGATCGCCGCATGCCGCGCGGCGTCCGACAGGATCCGCATCGGATGGCAGGCGACGTGCGCGGTGATCAGCCCGGGGTCGATCGCCTGGGCCGCGTTGAGGGCGAGGACGACCGGCTGATGGTGGCGGGCGTACGCCTCGACCGCCTCGCGATGTTCGGCGAGGCCCGGGCCGGTGCCGAGCAGCAGCACGTCACGGCCGGCGAGCTCGCCCGCCGGCTCCCACGAACCGTCCCCGCCCGTGGTCGCGAAGAAGTCGCGCGCACCCTCGAGGGTGCGGACGTCGAAGCGTCGGGCCTGCGCCGCCCGCAGGTTGTCGACCGCCGCGAGGACCTCCTCGATGCCGTAACGGTCGCCGCTGAGCAGCTCCTGCAGGAACGACGGGTGGATGGCGTGCTGCCCGGCGAGGTAGTAGAAGGCGTTGGTGCCCCAGCCGTACTGCGCCTGCAGGGGGGCGAACCGGTCGCGGATCAGGTGCAGCAGCGGGGCGAGGTCGCCGGCCGGCCAGCCGCGCTCGGCGAGGAGCAGGGCGAGCAGCTCGGTGCGCGTGTTCCCCGGCCCGCGCCCCATGCCGGTGACGGTCGCGTCGATCCACGTCGCACCCGCGTCGAGCGCGGCGGCCGAGTTCGCCATCGCGAGGCTCATGTTGTCGTGCGCGTGCAGGCCGAGGGGGCCGTCCCAGCCCTTCCGCAGGGCGCCGCAGATGGCGGCCACCCGGGCCGGGTCGAGGTTGCCCATCGAGTCGGCGAAGTAGAGGACGTCCGGTGCGTGCGGGGCGATGAGGGTCGCGAGGCGCGTCACCTCGTCGAGCGGCGCCTCACTGACCTGCATCAGGTTGATGCCGACCTCGTAGCCCTCGGCCCGCAGCCAGTCGATCGCCCCGAGGGACCCCTCGACCTCCTCGAGGTGTGCGGCGATGCGCACCAGCCGGATGCGGGTGCGTGACGTCGGCGGGAACAGCGCCTCGAGGGCCGCCCGCTGCTCGTCGGGGGGCAGCACCAGCTCGGCCGCGTTGACCATGACGCCGAGCACCGTCCCGTCGGGGACGTCGAGCAGGTCGATGAACCCGTCGGTCGTGAACGCCGCCGACCCCTTGAAGCCGCCGTGCCGCAGGGAGCGGAACCCGAGCTCGACCCGGTCGGCACCGAGCGCCGCCATCGCTGCCAGGTAGCTGTCGGTCAGCGGGACGGAGAAGTCCCACGCGTTGTGGTAGCCACCGTCCCGCAGCGTGCAGTCGACGAACGTGATGCTCACGGAGCCCCTCCGGACGGCTGCCGCAGCCTACTGCTGCGACCCTGCCAGCCCGAGCGGGTCGTCGGGGTCGACCGCCGGCATGAACGGCACCCCGCGCTGCACGTCGGTGAGCCGGTAGATCAGCCCCAGCCAGTTGTTGAAGATCGTCCGGCCCGTGTCCGCCCACGTCACGTCGATGAGCGGGGTGAGGGCCGCCTCGGGGAACGGCGGCGGCGTCTCGCCGGCGTCGCGGGCGCGCAGCAGCGCCTCGACGTGGTCGTGGACCAGTCGGGCCGCGTCGGCCGACAGGTAGTTCGCCGGCGTCGGCGGCAGCGCGTCGAGCTCGCCGGCCGTGAACCGGTCGAGCTCCCGCCGGTACTCCTTGAGCAGGCTCACCCCGTGGTACTCCGGATGCCCCTGCAGGTAGACGGTGCGGATCCCGTCGGCGCTCGTGCCGAGGTGGAAGTCCCCCTCGACGCTCTCGACGAGCACGTGCATGCCGGCGTCCCGCAGCTGCGCGCTCGTCACCTCGTTCCAGCGCGAGTGGGGCACGTCGAAGCGGGTGTTCGCCCCGTGCAGCAGCGGATGGTCGGCGGCGACGGCCCGGTGGGGGAACACGCCCCACCGTTTCGTCGCGAGCGGCCGTCGGCGCACCCCGTGGAACCGTTCGAGCAGCGCGTGGGTGGCGAGGCACGAGCACAGCGTCGACGTGACGTGCTCGTGCGCCCACGCCATCACCTCCGCGAGCGGTTCGGTGAACGGCTGGTCGGCGAGGTTGGTGCCGGTGACGTTCGCGCCGGTGACGATCAGCCCGTCGAGCCCGTCGCGGCGCAGGTCGTCGAACGACTCGTAGTGCGCGTCGAGGTACGCCTGCGTGTCCGCCGAACGTTCGATGCCGGGGACGGTGAACGGGTGGACGTACAGCTGCACGATCTGGTTGGCGCTGCCGACGAGCCGGACGAACTGCTGCTCGGTGATGCGCAGCGCCGCGTCCGGCATCATGTTCAGCAGGCCGATGTGCAGCTCGCGGATGTCCTGCCCGAGCGCCTCGTCGAGCGTGAGGATCTGCTCGCCCTTGGTGCGCAGGTCGGCGAACGACGGCAGCGTCGAGTGGGCGACGATCGGCATCGCACCCTCCTCATCGTCGACGGCGCGCGGCCGGACGGCGGTGGACGTGGACCCGAGGGGATTCGAACCCCTGACCCCCTGCATGCAAGGCAGGTGCTCTGCCGGGCTGAGCTACGGGCCCCGGCGGCGCGTAGCCTACGCCGCGCCCACCGACCGTCGGACGGCCGCCGGCGGGCCGTGAGGGGAGGGGTGCCGGTGGCCGGACCTGCCGCCGTCGCCGCCGGCCACCCCCTGACGCTCCGGGCCGCGCTGGATGCGCTGGCGGCCGGGGGCAACGCGTTCGACGCGGCCGTCGCCGCCGGGTTCACCGCCGCGGTGTGCGAGCCGACGCTGTCGAGCCTCGCCGGCGGCGGGTTCCTCCTCGCCCACCCGGCCGGTGAGGATCCGGTCCTGCACGACTTCTTCGTCGACGCGCCCGGCACCGGCGCACCCGGCACCGACGCGCCCGGGCGTGATGCGCCAGACGCGCCGTCCTCCCACGGCGAGCCGGTCGTCATCCGCTTCCACGGCGCCGAGCAGACGTTCCACGTCGGCGCGGCGTCCGTCGCCGTGCCCGGCTGCCTCACCGGCTACCTGCACGTCCACGCCCGGCACGGCCGGCTCGACCTCGCCGACCTGGTGCGCCCCGCGGCCCGGCTCGCCCGCGACGGGGTCGTGCTCGGGCCGGGGCAGGCGGCCGTCGTGCGCCTGCTCGAGCCGATCATGACGTGGGACGCGGCCGGGCGGGCGCGCTACGGGCGCGGCCCGGACGGCGCACCGTTCGCCGACGACCGGACGGTGCGCGACGAGCGGCTCGCCGCGTTCCTCGACGACGTCGCCGACGGCCGCCGCACGTCGTTCGCCGACCCCGACCTCGCCCCGGCGCTCGTCGCCGACCTCGCGGCGCAGGGCGGACGGCTGCGTGTCGCCGACCTCGCCGCGTACCGCGTCGTCGAACGTGACCCGCTGACCGTGCCGCTGGCCGGTCCGGCCGGCGGGGCGACGCTGCTGACGAACCCTGCGCCGGCGTTCGGCGGCCCGCTCGTCGCCGACGCGCTCACCGCCCTCGCCGCACTTCCCCCCGAGCGGCGCGGCAGGTGCGGCGACGGCGCCCGGCTGGTCGCCCTCGCCGACGTGCTCGCCGACCTCAGCGCCCGCCACCGGCGCAGCCGCGGCACCACCCACGTCTCCATCGTCGACACCGACGGGAACGTCGCGGCGATGACGACGTCGAACGGGTCGAACAGCGGCGTGCACCTCGCCGGCACCGGCGTGATGGCGAACAACATCATGGGGGAGGAGGACCTCCACCCGGCCGGGCCGGACGCCGCCCGCCCCGGCACGCGCATCGGGTCGATGATGGCCCCGTCGGTGCTCGTGCGCGACGGCCGGCCGACGGTCGTGCTCGGCTCCGGCGGCAGCGAACGGATCCGCAGCGCCCTGACGCAGGTCGTCGCCGCCCTCGTGCTCGACGACCTGCCGCTCGCCGACGCCGTCCACGCCCCCCGGCTGCACGTCGCCGACGGCACCGTCCAGCTGGAGCCGGGCGTCGACCCCGGCGCGCTCGCCGCGCTGCGGGCGGCGTGGCCGGTGAACGCGTGGGACGCGACGGACCTGTACTTCGGCGGCGTGCACGCGGTCGACACGGCCGGCGGGCACGTCGGTGACCCCCGTCGGGGCGGCGTGTCCGGCCGGTACCGTCGAGGCGCACCCCCGTCGGAGGCGGTCGGGGGGCCGGAGGACGTGCCGTGAGCGTGCGTGACGCCGTCATCGTCGGGGCCGTGCGCACCACCGTCGGCCGTGGCCGCCCCGGCGGCGCCCTCGCCGGCCACCATCCCGTCGACCTGCTCGCCGCCACCCTCGACGCGCTCGCGACCCGCACCGGCGTCGACCCGGCCCTCGTCGACGACGTCATCGTCGGCTGCGTGTCCCAGGCCGGCCAGCAGACGTTCAACGTCGCCCGCAACGGGGTGCTCGCCGCCGGCTGGCCGGAGACGGTGCCGGCGACGACGGTGGACCGGCAGTGCGGCTCGTCGCAGCAGGCGCTGCACTTCGCCGCGCAGGCGGTGCTCGCCGGCAGCGCCGACGTCGTCGTCGCCGGCGGCGTCGAGTCGATGTCGCGCGTCCCGATGGGGTCGTCGCTCGCCGGGCAGGACCCGTTCGGCACGCGCATCCCCGCCCGCTACCCGGGCGGGCTGATCCCGCAGGGCATCTCCGCCGAGCTGATCGCCGCCCGCTGGGACCTCGACCGCACCACCCTCGACGCGTACGCGGCCCGCTCCCACGCCCGCGCGCACGCCGCCGCGGAGGACGGGCGCAGCACCGGCCGGCTCCTCACCCTCCCCGTCGACCGCGGCGACGGCCCGACGGGCGAGCTGCTCGAGCGCGACGAGGGGGTGCGGCCCGCCACCGACGTCGACACGCTCGCCGCCCTCACCCCCGCCTTCCGCGACCCGACGTGGGAGGAGCGGTTCGACGACCTCCGCTGGGTCATCCACGCCGGCAACGCGTCACAGCTGTCCGACGGCGCCGCCGCCCTGCTCGTCATGGACCGCACCCGTGCCGAGCAGCTCGGCCTCACCCCCCTCGCCCGGGTGCACACGATGACCGTCGTCGGCGACGACCCCGTCCTGATGCTCACCGGCGTCATCCCCGCGACCCGCCGGGTGCTCGAGCGTGCCGGGCTGACCGTCGACGACGTCGACGCGTTCGAGGTCAACGAGGCGTTCGCCCCCGTCGTGCTCGCCTGGCAGCGGGAGACCGGCGTCGAGGACGCACGGGTCAACGTGCACGGCGGCGCGATCGCGAACGGCCATCCGCTCGGCGCGTCCGGCGCGAAGCTCACGACGACGCTGCTCGACGTGCTCGACGCCGTCGACGGCCGCTACGGGCTGCAGACGATGTGCGAGGGCGGCGGCATGGCGAACGCGACGATCGTCGAGCGGCTGTCGTGAGCCGGCTGCGCACCCTGCTGCTCGTCGGGGCCGTCCCGCTGTCGCTCATCTTCGGCCTCGTGTACGGCTGGCGGTTCGTGTTCGCCCCGCTGCTCGCCGCCGTGCTGCTCAGCTGGTCGATCGCGTCGCTGCGGGTGCTCGTGCAGGACGCGCGCGACGACGACGGCGTCCCGGCCGTGCAGGACGGGCCGGAGCGGACCGTGTTCACCTGCCCGGAGTGCGCCACCGAGGTGCTGCTGCTGTACCGGGGCACGCCGAAGGCGCCGTCGCACTGCGGGCAGCGGATGACGCCCCGCACCGAGATCGTCCGCTGAACGACGCCGCGGTGCACCCTTCGGGCCGCGGCCCGGGTCAGGTGCGGGCGAGCTCGCGGAACAGCGCGGACCGGTCCATGAGCGTGTCGTAGGTCCCGTCGTCGACGACGTGCCCGTCGGCGACGACGAGGATGCGGTCCGCGTCACGCAGCGTCGCCAGCCGGTGGGCCACCGCGATGAGCGTCCGGTCCGGCGCGACCGCATCGAGCGCGGCGATCAGCCGGGCCTCCGTCGCCCCGTCGAGCGCGGAGGTGCCCTCGTCGAGGACGACGACGGGCGGTTCGCGGTACAGGGCGCGGGCGACGGCGACACGCTGCCGCTGCCCGCCCGACAGCCGCACGCCCCGCTCACCGACCAGCGTGGCGAGCCCGTCGGGCAGTTCGGCGACCGTGTCGGCCAGCTGGGCCCGCTCGACGCACCGGGCGAGCCGGTCCTCGTCGACGGCCGTGTCGGGCACGCCGAACGCGACGTTGCGGCGCAGCGTGTCGTCGGTGAGGAACACCTGCTGGGACACGACCCCGAGCTGCGCCCACCACCAGCGGGGTGCGGGGCCGAGCGGGCGGCCGTCGACGGTGATCGTGCCGGCGGACGGCTCCAGCAGCCCGACGAGCAGGTCGAGCAGCGTCGACTTCCCCCCGCCGGTCGGCCCGCAGATGCCGACGAACTCGCCGCGCCGCACCGTCAGGTCCACACCGCGCAGCGCCGGTCGGGCCGACGGTTCCTCCGGCGTGTAGGTGAAGTGGACGTCGCGCAGCACGAGCGCGTCATGGAACGGCCGGACGTCCGTGACCGACGCGTGGTTCGCAGCTCCGTCCGAGTGCTCGTCCGGGTCCCGCTCGGCCGCACGTCGGGCCTCCGCCCGGAACGTCGCGAGGTCGGCGGACAGGTCGTCGACGACGGCCGAGTTGCTGCGGATCTGGTTGAGGGACGTCGTCAGCCGCTGCAGCACGGGCTGCAGGCGCAGGCCGGCGTAGGCGAACAGGCCGATCGCCGCGAGCGCCTCGTCGACGGACGCGCCGGCGCTCAGGACGACGAAGGTGAGCACGACCACGGCGGCGACCATCGCGAACTCGATGAGTGCGCGTGGGACCGCGGCGGCGGCCTGCTGCAGGTAGAGCGCGCGGGCGCCGCGGCGCCGGTGGTGGCGGTGCGCGGCGAGGAACGTTGACTCCTGTCCGAGCAGGCGGATGTCGCGGACGCCGCCGAGGGACTGCTGGACGGCCTGCAGCCCCCCGGCGGCCGCCTCCTGCGCCCGTCGTGACCAGCTGATGAGCCGAGGGCGCAGCACCCGCTGGATGAGCAGGGTGACGCCGCCGAGGAACACGACGGCGACGACCCCGCCGAGCGGTTCGCTCGCGAGGACGACGGTCGCGAGGCCGGCGACGACGAGCGTGTCCCCGATGACGAACGCCATGGGCAGCATGACCTGCTGCTGCAGCTGCAGGGTGATGGTGAACGCGTTGCGGACCATCTCGGCGGTGTTGCGCCGGGTCAGCGCGGTGTAGGGCAGGGCGAGGTAGCCGGCGAGCAGCCGGTCGGCGATCTGCACGCCGGCGGTCGTGACCAGCCGCGTCTCGACGTACGCGCGCGTGACGACGATGACGCCTCGGACGACGAAGAAGGCGAGGACGAGCGCGGCGACGAGCATCCGCAGCCCGGTCAGGTCGTCGGCGGGCAGCAGGTCGACGACCCCGCCGACGAGGGGCGCGTCGGCGACCGTGTCGGGTGCGGTCAGCAGCGCCATGAGCAGGTAGATGGCGAGCGCGCCGGCCATCTCGAA
>CAJXTG010000042.1 GCA_913060655.1 uncultured Nitriliruptoraceae bacterium
GCCGGCGCGAGTTCGCGCTGCTCGTCCCCCTCGGCGAGATGCGCCAGCGGAACATGGACACGCTGCTCGGCAGCTCGTGGCACGTGCTCAACCCGCTGTTCCAGGCGGGCATCTACTACCTGCTGTTCGGCGTGCTGCTGCAGCAGCGCGGCGGCGTCGACAACTACCCGGCATGGCTCATCATCGGCCTGTTCCTGTTCGGGCTCACCCAGAAGTCGATCCAGAGCTCGACGCGCATCATCGTGACGAAGGCGGCGATGCTGCGCAGCCTCAACTTCCCCGCCGGCATCCTCCCCATCTCCGTCAACCTCAGCGAGCTGCTCGCGTTCCTCCCCGCCGTCGCCGTCATGCTGTTCGTCGTCCTCGTCACCGGCGAGTCGCCGTCGCTGCTGTGGGTCCTGCTCGTGCCCCTCATCGCCCTGCAGCTGCTGATGAACCTCGGGCTCAGCCTGACCGTGTCCCGGCTGACCGTCCACTTCCGTGACCTCGACAACCTCCTCACCCACCTGCTGCGCATGTGGATGTACTTCTCCGGCGTGCTGTTCCCCATCGACGCCGCCCCGGAGGGCTGGATCCGCGAGGCGCTGCGCATCAACCCGCCGCACACGTTCCTCGCGACCGCCCGCGGACTGCTGCTCGACGGCACCCTCGACGTGCGTTCCGCCACGTTCGCCGCCGGCTGGGCCGTCCTCGCCCTCGTCGGCGGCCTGCTGTTCTTCCACCGCTACGAGGGGCGGTACAGCAATGTCGCGTGACACGCCCGCGGTCGTCGTCGACGACCTGCACGTCACCTACCGCGTGTACGAGGACGTGCGGCCGACGCTGCGCCGCTTCGTCGCCCGCGGGTTCCGCCCCCGCCCGCACGTCGAGGTCAACGCGCTGCGCGGCGTCACCTTCACCGCCATGCCGGGGGAGGCCGTCGGCGTCATCGGCCGCAACGGGTCGGGGAAGTCGACGCTGATGAGCGCGCTCGCCGGACTCCTCCCCGCGGAGCGCGGGGCGGTGCTGTCCGCCTCCCAGCCGGTCCTGCTCGCCGTCGGCGCGGCCCTGCAGGGCGACCTGTCCGGCCGGCGCAACATCATCATCGGCGCGTCCGCGCTCGGCATCGCCAAGGCCGACATCGTCGCGCAGATGGACGGCATCATCGACTTCACCGGCCTGCGCGAGGCGATCGACCGGCCCCTGCGCACCTACTCGTCCGGCATGGCCGCCCGGCTCCAGTTCGGCATCGCCTCCGCCGTGCGGCCCGACATCCTGCTCGTCGACGAGGCGCTCGCGACCGGCGACGCCGAGTTCGCCCGCCGGTCCGAGCAGCGCATCGGCGAGATCGTCGAGAGCGCCGGCACCGTGTTCATCGTCAGCCACTCCGCCGACGCGATCGACCGGATGACGCGCCGCACCCTGTGGATCGACGCGGGCCGGGTCGTGTTCGACGGTCCGACGCCGGAGGCGCTGGAACGCTACGCACGGTCGACGGACGCCTGATGGACGGCCCCGACCACGACGAGGCCGCCGAGTGGCACCGCGTCGCCGAGGAGCGACGCCGCCAGCTCGAACGGATCCAGGACCAGCCGCTGTACCGCGCCGCCGCCTCCGCGCTCGCCCGCGGCCGGCGTGCCGCCCACCTGCTGCGCCGCACCGCCACCCCCGCCCGTGACCTCGGCGTCCGCGTCGCCCGCAGCGCCGTCGCCGCCCCCCGACGCCTCGGCGCCGCCGCCCGCGAGACGGCGCTGCGCGACGCCGTCGCCGCCCTGCCGCCCGCCCCCGACGGTGCCGCCCGGCGCGGTGACGTCACCGCCGTCATCGTCACCGCCGCCCAGCCCGACCGGCTCGACACGCTGCTGGCCGCCCTCGGACGTCTCGCCGTCACGACCGTCGTCGTCGACAACGCCGGCGTCGCCGACACCGCCACCGTCGTCGGCCGGCATCCGCACGCGCGGCGGCTGCGCCTCGACGTGCCCGCGACCTACGCGGCGGCGAACGAGCAGGCGCTCGCCGAGGTCACCACCCCGTGGGCGCTGCTGCTCAACGACGACGTCGCCCCCCTCGACGACCACTGGCTCGACCGGATGCTCGCCGCCGCCGACGCCGGCACCGTCGCCGTCGGCGCGCAGCTCGTCCACGGCCGGCGCGGCCCGCTCGGCGGCGACGCCGTCGACCTGACCGTGCAGCACGCCGGCATCGGCTTCGTCCTCGACGGGCCGCTCGCCCGTCCCGTCCACCTCGACCGCGGCACCGTCCCCCGCCCGGCCGTCGGCACCCGGCCCGTGCTGGCCGCGACCGCCGCCTGCCTGCTCGTCCGCACCGACGCGCACCGGGCCGTCGGCGGGTTCCACCGCGGCTTCGACTACGGCTCCGAGGACGTCGACCTGTGCCTCCGCCTCGCCGCCCACGGCCGGGTGCGCGTCGCCACCGGCGCCGTCCTCCTCCACGAGGAGGGGGCGACCCGCCTCACCGCCGGCGACCGGCGTGCCCGCGCCGCCCGCCAGGCCGCCAACCGGGCGCTGCTCGACGCCCGGCACGCGCCGGCGCTGCGCCGCCGCGTCGTCGACGGCGCGTTCGGCACCGACCCCGACGGGCTGCGCGTCGTCATCGCCCACGCCGGTCCCGCCCCCGACGTGCTCGTCGACGCGCTCGCCGCCCGGCCCGGCCTGCGGCTGCGCCCCGACGGTCCGGCGGCGCTCACCGTCGTCACCGACCCGCGCCGTGCGGCGGCCGAACGGGCCGCCGTCGACGGGCCGCGCGTCGGACTGCTCGTCCCGCGCGGCAGCGCCCCGAGCGCCGGCGACGTCGCGGCGTGGACGGCGGACGCGCTCGACGCGCTCGACGCGCTGCTCCTCGTCGGCGACGCGACCGCACCGGCCGCCACCCCCGCCACCCTGCCCGTGCACCACGTCGCGGGCGACGCGGCGGCCGGCACGCTCGCCGACGTGCTCGCCGACGTGCTGCGCGCCCCCCGCTGGACGCTGCGCACCGGCGCACCCGGCGGCCGGCACGCCGCCCGCTGGGGCGACACGCCCGTCGCCGGCGCCCTCGCCGCCGAGCTGCGCGCCCACCGGCTCGTCGTGCGCACCGTCGGCCGCGACGGGTGGGACGGTCCCGCCGACCGGGCCGCCGACGTGACCGTCCACCTCAAGGGCCGCGGGGTCGCGCCCGTCGCCGACGGGCAGACCAACGTCGTCTGGGTCCTCAGCCATCCGAGCGAGGTCGCCCCCGGCGAGCTCGACGCCGCCGACCTCGTCGTCGCCGGGTCGACGCTGCTCGCCGAGCGGTACACGGACCGCACCGGCACGCGGGTCGCCGTCCTCCCGCAGGCCGCCGACGCCCGCCGGTTCACCGCCGGCCCGGCCGACCCCGACCTCGCCAGCCGGGTCCTGTTCGTCGGCAACACCCGCGCGGTGCCCCGCCCCGCCGTGCTCGGTGCGCTCGACGACGGCCTGCCCCTCACCCTCATCGGCGCCGGATGGGAACGGTTCGTCGACCCGCGGCGCGTCACCGCCGACCACGTCCCCTACGCCGCGCTGCCGGCGCGCTACCGGTCCGCCGACGTCGTCCTCAACGACCACTGGGACGACATGGCCCGCTGGGGGCTCGTCTCCAACCGCGTGTTCGACGTGCTCGCCTGCGGCGGCTGCGTCGTGTCCGACGACGTGCCCGGCATGGCCGACCTCGTCGACGACGCCGTCGTCACCTTCACCGACCGTGACACCGTCGGCCCGGCCGTCCGCGCCGTCCTCGCCGACCCCGACGACCGTGCCGCCCGCGCCGAACGGGGCCGCCGTGCCGTGCTCGCCCACCACACGTGGGAGCGGCGCGCCGCCGAGCTCGTCGCCCTCGTCGCCGAGGTCGCCGGATGAGCGACGGACCGCGCGTCCTCGTCGTCACCGTCGTGCACCGGCCCGACGACGCCCGCATCCTCCACCGGCAGATCGCCTCCCTCGTCGCCGACGGCCAGCAGGTCACCTACGCGGCACCGTGGCGCGCGACCGGCGTCGTCCCGCCCGACGGGCTGGCCGTGCGCGACCTGCCGCGCGCCACCGGCCGCGACCGGCTCACCGCGCTGCTCGCCGCCCGTGACCTGCTGCGCGCCGAGGCCGACACGCACGACCTCGTCCTGCTGCACGACCCCGAACTGCTCCTCGCCGTCCGCCTCGCCGGCGCCGGCCGGCTCCCCCCCGTCGTGTGGGACGTCCACGAGGACACCGCCGTCGCGCTCGGCGACCGCCCGTGGGTCCCGCCGCTGCTGCGTCGCGTGCTCGCGTTCGGCGTGCGCCGGCTCGAACGGTGGGCGGAGGGGCACGCCCACCTCCTCCTCGCCGAGGACGGCTACCGCGACCGCTTCCGGCGCGTCCACCCGGTCATCCGCAACCACCCCTGGGCCGCGCAGCGCGCCGCCGAGGCCGCCGGCACCGGCGCGGCCACCGTGGGGGAGCGCCCCCGCATCGTCTACGTCGGCCGGCTGTCCCGCGGCCGCGGGCTCACCACCGTGCTGCAGCTCGGCCGCGAGCTCGGCGACGACGCCCACGTCGAGGTCGTCGGCGAACCGGACGCGGACGTCACCGCCGCCCTCGAGCAGGCCGTCGCCGACGGGGCCGTCCACTGGCACGGCTTCGTCCCCAACGACCGCATCGGCACCCTCCTCGACGGTGCGACGCTCGCGCTCAGCCTGCTCGACGACGACCCGAACTACCACGTGTCGATGCCGTCGAAGGTCATCGAGTACCTCGCCCACGGGGTGCCCGTCGTCGCCACCCCCCTGCCGACGGTCCGCACCCTCATCGAGGAGGAGGGTGGGGGCGTGCTCGTCCCCTTCGGCGACGCGGACGCGACCGTCGCCGCCGTGCGCGCCCTCCTCGCCGACGACGCCCGTCGGGCCCGCCTCGCCGACGAGGGGCGGGCCGCCGCCGCCCGCCGCACCTGGGAGGTCGAGGCCGCCCGGCTCGTCACCACCCTGCGGACGTGGGCCCGATGAGCGGGACGGACGGGCCGCTCGCCACCCTCCAGCCGCTCGACCCGGCGGCGGCCGTGTCCGTCGTCATCCCCGCCCGCGCCGCCGCCGGGCTCCTCGCCGGCTGCCTCGCGGCCGTGCTGCCGCAGCTGCGCACCGGCGACGAGGTGCTCGTCGCCGCCGGCGACGCCGCCACCCGCGACGCCGCGGCGACGGTCGCCGCACCCGACGGGGTCACCGTCCGGGTGCTCGACAACCCGGCCGGCACGACGCCCGCCGCGCTCAACGTCGCGCTCGCCGCCGCCCGCAACCCCGTCGTCGTCCGGGTCGACGCGCAGGCGCGCATCCCCGCCGGCTACCGGGACCGGGTCGTCGCCGTCCTCGCCGACACCGGCGCGGTCAACGTCGGCGGCCGGCAGTCCGCCCGCGCGCCGTCGGGGGTCGCCCGGGCGATCGCCGCGGCGATGAACGCCCGCCTCGGCCACGGCGGGGCGACCTACCGGGGCGGCACGACGTCCGGTCCGGTCGACACCGTCTACCTCGGCGCGTTCCGCACCGACGCGCTGCGCCGCGTCGGCGGCTACGACGAACGCTTCACGACCAACCAGGACGCCGAGCTGAACGAACGGCTGCGTCGTGCCGGCGGGGTCGTCTGGTTCGACGCCGAGCTGACCGTCACCTACCTGCCGCGCACGACGCTGCGCGCACTCGCCCGCCAGTTCCGCGGCTACGGCCGCGGCCGGGCGATGACCGCCCGCCGGCATCCCGGGTCGCTCGGCGCCCGGCAGCGGGCCGCCCCCGCGCTCGTCCTCGCCCTCGCCGCCGCCGCCGTCGCCACCCCCTGGACGGCCGTCCCGCTGGCCCTCGTCGCCGGCGGCTACGGTGCCGGCCTGGTGGTCGGGACGCTCGTCGAGGGCGGGGACGGCGTACGCCGGCTCCCGCTCACCGTCGCCGCGCTCGCCGTGATGCACCTGTCGTGGGGCGTCGGCTTCCTGACCGCCCCGGCACGCCCGCTGCCGGAGCGGCCGGCCGGAGGTGAGACCCCGGCCTGAGCATGCGAGGACGGACGTGGCCCACGGCGTGACCACCGCCCCCGTGCAGGGCGACCCGAAGACGCTGCTCGGCCGGCTCAACCGGCGGGGCTTCCGGCTCCTCCACCTCGCCGACGCCGGCCTGCTGATGGGCACCGCCGTGCTCATCATGCTGGTGCGCTTCGGTCTGACCTGGCCCGACTACACGGTCGAGGCGTACCTCGGCTCGTTCGCCGTCACCACCGTCGTGTTCCAGCTCGGCCTGTACTTCGCCGGGCTGTACGAGCGGGAGCCGCGGCTCGGCTCGCCGGCGCTGCTGCCGCGCGTCGGCCGGGCCGTGCTCGGCGCCGGCGGTGCCGTCGCCCTGCTCAACCTCGCCGCGACCGGCGCGGCCCGCGAGCTCGGCTTCACCACGCAGCGGGCGCTGCCGATGCCGATCACCAACCTCGTCGTGCTCATGCTCGTCGGCACCGTCCTGCTCGCGCTCGACCGGCGGATGGCGATGCGCGGCCGCTCCCGCCGTGAGGGCCCACCACGGGCGGTGCTGCTCGGCACCGACGACGACCTCGCCCTCGCCGACGCGCACATCGACCCGGACCGCGACGGGCTCGTCGTCGTCGCCCGCGTCGGTGACCGGGCCGCCCTCGAGGCGGCGGTCGCCACCCACGACCCCACCGACGTGCTCGTCCTGTCCCACGACCTGCTCGAGCAGGTCCACCCCGAACCGATCACGACGCTGACGAACCGGGGCATCACCGTCCTGCAGCGGGTCGGGGCGCTGGAGACGATGTACGGGCTGCAGCGCATCCGCGAGGTCGGCGGCCTGCCGTTCGTGCTGCTGCGCAACCGGTGGCTGCCCGGCTCACGCCGCCGCTTCAAACGGCTCCTCGACCTGACCTACACGCTCGTCGCCGCACCCGTGTGGCTGCCGCTGCTCGGCCTCGTCGCCGCCTACCAGCTGGTCGCCGCCGGCCGGCCGCTGCTGTTCCGCCAGGTCCGCGTCGGTGCCGGCGGTGAGCCGTTCGAGATGGTGAAGTTCCGCACCATGCGCGTCGGCGCGGAGGAGGACGGCCGGGCCGTGCTCGCCAGCGTCGGCGACGACCGCATCATCCCCGCCTGCCGCTGGGTGCGGGCCCGCCGCCTCGACGAGCTCCCGCAGCTGTTCAACGTGCTGCGCGGCGAGATGTCCCTCGTCGGCCCCCGCCCCGAACGGCCCGAGCTGACCGCCGGGTTCGAACGGGAGCTGCCCGCCTACCGGCAGCGCCACGAGGTGCCGCCCGGCCTGACCGGCCTCGCCCAGGTCAACGGCCGCTACCACACCGACGCGTCGTACAAGCTCGGCTACGACCTGCAGTACCTGGCGAACTGGTCGGCGGTGCAGGACCTCGAGCTGCTCGTCCGCACCGTCGGCGTGCTGCTGCGCCGCGACGGCTGAGTCGCGTCCGGCCGGCGGCCCGAGGTGCAGCCGGCCGCGACGGCCTCAGCCGGTCGCGAGGCGTGCCCGGAGCGCGGCGGCGACGTCGGCGAGCGGCCGGCCGAGGGCTGAGAGGTCGAGCGGGGGGTCACCGCCGGCGAGATGGCGGGCCTCCGCGTCGGCGAGCGCCCGGGCGACGTCGGTCGCGTCCGGCGCGCACGACACGAGCCGCTCCGACAGCGCACCGAGGTCCTTCGGCCCCCACCGGTTGGTGACGACGACGAGGCCGGACGCCGCCATCTCCAGCGGCGGGTAGCTCGGATGCGGCGACGCCATCAGCGACACGCCGAGGTGCGCGGTGCGAAGCAGCGCCAGGTAGTCGTCCCACGACAGCACCCCCGGGGTGACGACCAGCCGCTCGCCGATGCGGTGACGGAACTGCTCGGGCTCCCCGACGCTGACGACCTCGACCGGCACGTCCGCCCCCCCGGCACGCCGCGCCGCCTCCCACATCGCGACGCCGCGCAGCGCCGTGGGGAACAGGTTGCGGCCCACGCTCGGCCGGCCGTAGACGATCACGCGCAGCGGGTCGCCCGCGGCGGTGAGCGGCGCGGTCGTCGGGACGGCGACCCGCGGGGCGAGCACGAGCGCGTCGTCGACGTCGAGCGCGTACGTGTCGCGCAGGTGGGTGGCGAGCGGCCGGCTGTTCACCACGTGCAGGGCGGGCAGCGTGTAGCTGGCCTCCGCCATCAGACGCCGCTCCGACGCCTCGTAGAACAGCGTCTCGTCGTCCTGGACGAGGTAGACGGGCTCGCGGCGGGACAGCTCCGGATGCGCGGCGATCGTCGCCGCCGCCCGGTGCGCCGTCCACCAGGCCGTCGCGACGAGCACGTCGTCGACCCCGAGCGCGAGCTCGACGTCGTCGTGGATGGCACGGGCGATGCCGATCCGTTCGAGCACCGCCGGGTCGGTCGCGACGTGCCGCAGCACCGTCGCGCGCACCTCCGCGTCCCCGATCGACTGGCCGTAGTCGGTCATGACGAGCTGGACCCGCTCGCCCGCCTCGGCGAGCGCGACGCCGAGGGCGACGGCGGTCCCGACCCCGCCGAACACGCCGGAGGGGGAGATGCCGGGGATCAGCAGGTGGACGGTGCGCGGGCCGCCGGCGACCCGGGCGCGCAGCGGCCGCAGCTGCGGGTCGTGCGGCGTCGCGCTGACGGTGCGCAGCGGCCGGTCGACGACCCCCGCGGAGCGGGCGATGCCACCGAGCATGCGTCTGGGGTTGCGCACGATGAACCCGAGCAGCCGCAGGCCCCGCCAGCCGATGCGCACCACCCGGGCGGTGCGCGCCGACGGGGTCCGCACCGCCCGGCGTGCCAGGTGGGCGAGCGCCCCACGGCGCAGCGTGCGCACCAGCGGCCCCATCCCCGGATGCTCCGCCGCGAGCCGTGCGAGGACCCGGCGGGAGGCCAGCTCCGGACGGGCACCGAGCCACGCGGTCACGTCCGGTCCGGGTGCGGGGAGCCGGCCGGCCGCGGCGACGTCGGCGAGCGCCTGCGCGATGCGCTGTCGCAGCGCCCACGCGCCGGCCGCGTCCCGCACCCCGGCCCAGCTGCCGTAGCCCGCGACGGCGCCGACGACGTTGCCGGCGTGCTGGCGGTAGGCGAGCAGCGGCCGGGGGACCGTGCCGACGGTGCCGACCGACGCGGCACACAGCGCCAGCCACAGGTCGTGGTGGACGGGCCCGCCGACGAGCGACGGGAGCGGCAGGGCGACGTCGAGCAGTGCCGGCCGCAGCGCCACCGTGCAGCCGGTGACGACGTTGCGGACGACCAGCGCACCCGGTGACGTCGCCTCCGCATCACGCCCCTCGTGCGTGAACAGCGTGCCGGGCAGCGGTGCGCCGTCCTCGTCGATCAGGCGTGCGTCGCTGTGCACGAGGACGTGGCCGTCGTCGAGCGCGCCGAGCAGCGTCCGCGCCTTGTCGGTGTCCCACACGTCGTCCTGGTCGGCGAGCAGGACCGCGTCGACGTCGCGGGGTGCACGGGCCAGCCCACGGCCGAAGTTCGCCGCGGACCCGACACGCGGCCCCGACGTCCACGTGCAGCGCTCGTCGGCGTCCAGCAGCTGGGCGAGCAGCGTCCGCGTGCCCTCGTCGCTGCCGTCGTCGGTCACGTCGAG
>CAJXTG010000043.1 GCA_913060655.1 uncultured Nitriliruptoraceae bacterium
GTTCGCGCCGGCGCCGGGTGCGGGCTGCCGGCACTGCCCCTGGCAGCCGTCCTGCCCCGAGGGCACCGACTGGGTCGCGGCCCACGACGGCTGACCGGCCGCTGACCGGCGGCTGACCCCGAACACGCCGCGACACGCCGCCGGCGGACCTCCGGCCCTGCCCGGCGCCGGCCCGCCTGCGATACTCACCCCGACACCGACCGGCCGCCGAGGGGCCGGCCGAGCGCCGGGAAGGACGGACCGTGAGCGAGCAGGGCCCTGCCGCCGGTGCGGACCTCCCGCCGCCACCGCCGGGCAGCACACCGACGCTCGGCCCGCGGCGGGTCCGCCGGGACGTCGCCGGGGGGATGCTCGGCGGGGTCGCCGCCGGGCTGGCGCGGCACCTCGGCGTCGACGTGGTGTGGGTCCGGCTCGCGTTCGTCCTCAGCACCGTGTTCGTGTCCGGCTTCGGACTCGTCGCCTACGTCGCGGCCTGGATCATCATCCCGGCGGGCGACGACACCGAGGCGGGCGCCCCGGGGCGCGCGTGGACCGACCGGCAGGGGCGCGGCGCCGCGTTCTGGACCGGTGTCGCCCTCGTCGCCGTCGGCGGGCTGCTGCTGCTCGACCTGCTGCTCACCCCGCTGCGTGACCGCTTCGGCATCCCGCCGACCGACGAGGTCCTCCTGCCGCTGCTGCTGATCGGGGCGGGGCTGCTCGTCTGGCGGGCCGGCCGGGACGGCCGCGCCCGGCGGGCCGGGGCGGACGGCGACCGCACGGACCGCGACCCGGCGAACGGCGACCCGGCGGACGGTCCGGGGCTCGGCGACCGGATCGAGGCGTGGGCCGAGGCGGCCGAGCCGCGCGTCGAGGCGTGGGCGGAGCGGCTGGAGGGGCGGGCCGAGGCGTTCGACGCCCGGCTGGAGGCGCGGGCGGCCGCGCGGTCGCGTTCGCGCGTCGCCCCGGTCACGTTCGGGGCGGCGCTGCTCACCCTCGGGGTGACCTGGCTGGCCGCGTCCCTCGGCGTCGCCGGGCTGACCCTCGTGCGGGTGCTCGCCGCGACGCTGCTCGTGGTCGGCGTGGGCCTGCTCGTCGGCGCGTTCCGTGGCCGTGGCCGCGGCCTGGTCGCGGCCGGCCTGCTGCTCGCCCCCATCGTGCTCGTCGGGGTGCTCGCACCGCAGCTGCCCGGCGGGCTCGGCACGTGGCGCCTCGACGACGGCGGGCTGCGCGTCGACGCGGACGCGCGCACCGTCCGCCCCGAGGGGCTCGCCGTGCTGCCCGACGAGTACGAGTTCCCCGCCGGCGACGTGACCGTCGACCTGCGGGCCCTCGACCCCACCGACGTCGCCGCCGCCGGGACGACGACGCTCGACGTCGAGGTGGGTGCGGGCCGGTTGCGCGTGCTGCTGCCCGACGACGTCACCGTCGACGTGTCCGTCGAGCTCGGCGTCGGTCGCATCCGCATCGGCGGGACCGGGTCCGACGGCGTCGGCCTCGAACGGCGCACCGTCCTCGACGGCGGCGACGGGCTGCTCGTCCTCCACATCGACCAGGGCCTGGGCACCGTGACGGTGACCCGATGAGCGCGACCCCCGACCCGACGACGGCACGGCCCGCCCCGCGACCCCCGTTCGACCCGGTGGCGTTCGTGCTCGGCGCCACGTTCGTCGTCGTCGCCGTGCTCGGCCTGCTCGACCCGGCGCGCACCGCGGACCTCGACCTCGCCCTGCTCGCCCCCGCCGCCCTCGTCGTCGTCGGTGCGGCGCTGCTGCTCGGCGTCACGCTCAGCGGCCGGAGGCACCGCCCGCCGGACGCCCGTCCGGATCGGACCGGCGGGCCGGAAGCGTCAGGGTGACCTGCAGCCCCTCGGGTGCGTCCGCCCGGGCGCTGACCGTGCCGCCGTGGGCGGACGCGACCCGCTCGACCAGCGCCAGGCCGAGCCCCGCGCCCGGCGCGGACCGTGCCGACGGCGCCCGGTAGAAGCGCTCGAACAGGTGCGGCAGCGACGCCGCGTCGACGCCGGGGCCATGGTCGGACACCGTGAGGTGGACGTGCGGGGATGCGTCGGCCCGCCGCACGGTCACCTCGATCGTCCCCTCCGGCGCGTACTTCACCGCGTTGTCCACGAGCGCGGACACGGCGAGGGTGAGCTCGCGCACGTCACCGTCGACCGTGCAGCCGTCGGTGTCGGCGGTGACGGTCAGATCGGCGGTGCGCTGCGGATGCCGACGTCGTGCGGCGGCGACGACCTCGCGGGCGACGTCGGCGACGTCGACGGGGGCGTGCACGGCCGCGTCGGCGTCGACACGGGTGATGGTGACGAGGCCGTCGACCATCGCGGTGAGCTCGTCGAGCTGCCCGACGACGTCGTCGACGAGCTGCGCGCGCTCGCTCACGGACAGCCGGCCGGCCTCGGCGGCGAGGACCTCGACGTTGGTCCGCAGGCTCGTCAGCGGCGTGCGCAGCTCGTGCGACGCGTCAGCGGCGAACCGGTCCTGCGCGGCCCGTGCGGCCTCCAGACGGGCGAGCATCGCGTCGAACGCGGCGGCGAGGCGGGCGACCTCGTCGCCGGTGTCGGGGACGTCGATGCGGCGGGCGAGGTCGCGGGTCTCCCGCACGTCCTCCACGGCGGCCGTGAGGGTCCGGACCGGTGCGACCGCCCGGCCGGCGACGAGCCAGGCGACGAGCGCCGCGACGAGCGCACCGACGAGGGTGAGCAGCGCGGTGCGGACCCGGAGCGCGGCGACGACCCCCTCGACCTCGTCGAGGGGGCGCGCGACCTGCAGCGCGACGCCGGGTCGCAGCGGCACCACGAGCATCCGCAGGCGCACCGGCTCCCCGTCGTCGGCCGTCCCGGCCACCTCGGGGTCGACGACCCGCACGGTGCGCAGCACCTCGTCGCGGGTGCCGGCGGCGACGGCCAGCACGTCGGCACCGACGGGGAGGGGGACGACGGCGGTACCGCGGTCACCGTCGGACCGCGGACGTGGGTCGGCCAGCACCCGCCCGTCGGCGGTGACGAGCTGGGTGAGCCCGGGTGCGCCTCCGAACCGGTCGCGGCGTGGCACCACCGCCGGCGCGTCGGCACGCGGGTTCCACGTGAGGGTGCGGGCGATCGCCCGCAGGTCCTCGTCGACGGCGTCGCGCAGCGTCCGGGCCGACTGCAGCTGGACCGACGTGCCCAGGGCGACGAGCAGCAGCGCGACGGTCAGGCCGACGAGCCAGGAGACGCGGGCGCGCAGGCTCATGGCCGGGCCACGTAGCCGACACCGCGGACGGTGTGCACGAGCCGTGCCCCGCCGTCGGCCTCGAGCCGGCGGCGCAGCCCCGCGACGTGCTGCTCCAGCGCGTTCGGTCCGACGTCGTCACCGTCCCAGACCGCGTCGACGATCCGCTCGCGGGGGACGACCCGTCCCGGCGTGGCGGCGAGCAGCTCGAGGATCGCGAACTCGGTCGGCGTGAGGGCGATCGGACGGTCACCGCGCCGCACGGTGCGACCGTCGACGTCGACGACGAGGTCACCGACCCGCAGGCGCACCGGCCCGTCGGGGGGTGCCACCCGGCGGAGCAGCGCGTGGAGGCGGGCGACGAGCTCCTCGAGGGCGAACGGCTTCGTCAGGTAGTCGTCGGCGCCGGCGCCGAGCCCGGCGACCCGGTCGGCGACCGCGTCCCGTGCGGTGAGCAGCAGCACGGGCACGTCGTCGCCGTCGGCACGCAGCCGTTCGGTGATGCGCAGCCCGTCCGGACCGGGCAGTCCGATGTCGAGGACGACGGCCGCCGGCCGCTCACGACCGATCGCGGCGAGCGCCTCGAGGCCGTCCGCGACGGCGTCGACCCGGAAGCCGTGCAGCGGCAGCGCACGGCTGAGGGCGCGCCGCACGGCCCCGTCGTCCTCGACGACGAGGATCCGTGGGCCGTCCGGGTCGTCCATCGCCGGTCATCCTCCGTCCGGGTGGCGGCACGTCCACCGCCGGGGCCGTGGGTGGGCACGACGCTAGGCCGCACCGGGGAGAGGACGGTGCGGCCGAGCGTCCCGACCGGGGCGCCGGACGGCCGGGGCAGGGACCGTCCGGCGCGCGGGCCGGTGGGCGGTGCCGACGGAGGCCGGTCAGACGCCGTCGGGGCCGTGACGCCCGGCGCCGCGACCCGGGCCGGCGTCGGCGTGCAGCTCGTCGAGCAGCGTGTCGGCCGCCTCGGCGTCCGCGCCGAGTCCGACGAGCGCGTCGACGATCCGTTCACGGTGGGCCTCGGCGAGCGCGTCGCGCGCTGCGGACCGTTCCGCCTGCAGCTCGGCGCGGACGTCGGCGAGCGTGGCGCGGACCTCGTCGGGGTCGAGCCCGAGCTCGGTGGCGAGCGCGTCCAGCCGGGCGTCCCGCCGGGCGTCGAGCCCGTCACGGGCGGCGGGAGCCATCCGTCCCATCCGACCGGACCGGCCGGCGGGCCCGTCGGTGCGGACGACGACCGTGGCCGCGTGGCCACGCATGGGGGCGAACCGTTCGCCGTGCAGCGCCGCCTCGCGCGGCCCGCCGACGAGCGCGGCGCCGACGGCCGCGGAACCGACGATCACGGCGCCCGCCACGGCGGTGACGGCGGCGATGCGGCCCCACGGGCGGCGAGCCCGCGTGCGGTCGGAGCCGGTGGGCGGCCCGTCCGGGGTGTCCGAGGAGTCCGGGGTGTCCGGGGTGTCCGGGGTGTCCGGGGTGTTCGGGGTGTCTGGGGTGTCCATGGCGTGTCCTCCTCGCCCGCCGGTGCGGTGCGACGGGTGGAAGGATGGGCGACGGACCTGAGCGTTCCCTGAGGGGGGCGCTCAGCCGAACCGGTCGCTCCGCCGGGCGCGACGGATGCGATCCATCCGCTCCTCGACGTCGGCGCGCCGTGCTGCGGTCAGCTCGTCGTCGCGGGTGAGCGTCATCCGCACCCAGTCCCCCTCCCGGGTGCCGTCCGGCAGCCGGTCGGCGGCGACGACGAGCTCGACCTCGTCGGGTCCGACGAGCAGCACGGCATGCCGGCCGTCCTCGACACGGTCCACGACGGCCGCGTCGTCGGGGATCGCGGTCGCTGCGGTGTCCTCGCTGGTCATGGCTCCCTCCTCGTCAGGCTGCCGACCCCATCGGGTGCTGGCCGTCCTGCAGGCCCGGCGTCGGCTCCGGTCATCCCGGTGACCGTTCGGTCGTGACCGTGAACGTCGTCCCGTCGGTGACGATCGTGACGGTGCCGTGCGTGGCGGTCCCGAAGACGGGCACGCCGCGGTCGGTGAGGCGGGCGAGCACCTCGTCGTGCGGGTGGCCGTAGCGGTTGTCGACGCCGGCGGAGAACACGGCGACGGTCGGGTCGACCGCGGCGAGGAACTCCGGCGTGGTCGACGTCGACGAGCCGTGATGCCCCAGCTTCAGGACGTCCGCGGCCAGACGGTCGCGCACCCGTCCGACCATCCGCGCCTCGGAGATCCGTTCGGCGTCACCGGTGGTGACGAGCCGGAAGGTGCCGTAGGTGAGGCGCATGCCGAGCGACGCGTCGTTGAGGTCGTCGAGGGGATCCTCGTCGCCCGGATGGAGGATCTCCACGCCGAGCGGGCCGACCGTCGTCGTCGCCCCCGCCCGCGGTTCGGCGTAGCGGGCGTCGGACGTCTCCAGCGCGTCCAGCGCGCGACGGAACGTCGCCGACGTCGACGTCGCACCCGACCACCACACCTCGTCGACCGGCAGGGCGGCCATGACCCGGTCGAACTGGCCGACATGGTCGGCGTGGGGGTGGGTGACCACGAGGACGTCGATCCGGTCGACGCCGGCGGCGCGGAGCTGCGGGAGCAGGTCGTCACGGTCCCACCGTCCGGTGTCGATGAGCAGCGTGACGTCCGGGTGGGTGAGCAGCAGCGCGTCACCCTGCCCGACGTCGAGGAAGCGGATGGTCAGGTCCGCGGCCGGGGCCGGGGCCGGGGCCGGATCCGACTCCGACTCCGGCTCCGGCTCCGGCGCAGGCTCCGGCGCGGGCGCAGGCTCCGGCGCGGGCGCAGGCTCCGGCTCCGGCTCGGGCGCAGGCTCCGGCTCGGGCGCAGGCTCCGGCGCGGGGGCGGGCCGTTCGGCGATCGTCGGGTCGGGAGCGTCGGCGGCCTCCGGGGCGACGCAGGCGCCGAGGGCGAGCAGCACGCCGAGCGCGAGCACGACGGGGCGGGACGTGCCCGACCACACCGGCCGCCCTGCCGGCGCTCGCCGCAGCCCTCGCATGCGTCCCCCCGTCAGCCCTGACGCCCGCCCCGTGCGCCCGCCCCATGTGCTGCCCTGTGCTACCCACCTCGTGTTCCGCCCGAGCGACCCTACTAGCGTGCACGACGAGGCCGGTCGGGAGCACCGGCACCGCGGCGGGGGGTCCGACCATGCAGCGCACCCTCGTGCGGCTCGTGACGCTCCTCGCCGCGAGCGCGCTCGTGCTGACCAGCGGCCTCGCCGACCTCCGCTCCGCCGACGGCGCCGCCGCGCTCGGCACGCAGCTCGCGGAGGAGCCGGCGGTCCGCGCGCTGGTGGGTGACGCGATCGTCGAGGCCGTCGTCGAGGACGCGCGCACCTCCGCACCCGCCGCCGCTCCCCTGCTGCCGCTGGTGCGCCCGGTGCTCGCCCAGGCGGTCACCCGCACCCTGGACGCTCCGGCGGGACGGGCCGCGCTCGCCGACGCGTTCGCCCAGGCGATCCGGCAGGCGACGTTCCCGGGACCGCTCGTGCTCGACCTGTCGGCCGCGGTGCTGGCCGCCGCCGACGCCGCGCCGGAACCCCTCGACACGCTCGCCCGCAGCGCCG
Organism: uncultured Nitriliruptoraceae bacterium; assembly: GCA_913060655.1. Classification (GTDB taxonomy): domain Bacteria; phylum Actinomycetota; class Nitriliruptoria; order Nitriliruptorales; family Nitriliruptoraceae; genus CSBr16-57R1. Next base: position 6,771 of record CAJXTG010000043.1, read on the forward strand.
TGGAGCGGGGCGTGATCGGCACCGTCGTCGTCGGCGCGTCCCCCGACGGGGTGGCGCCGCGCGTCCCCGACGCCGACGCGCTCGGGCGGATCGCGGGGCTCGAGGCGGACGTCGCGCTCGCCGTCGCGGCCGCGCTGCTCGTCACCGTCCTCGCCGTGGCGGTCCTGCCGGGTGGACGGGGCCGGGGCCGGCGGATGCGGGCGGCCGGATGGGCACTCGTCATCGTCGGTGCGCCGACGGCGCTGCTGCTGCGGGCCGACCCGGCGTCGCTCGTCGCGCCGCTGTCGGGGCGGCTCACCGAGTTCGTGCCCGACGCGGCGGCGGCCGCGGACCTCACGGGCATCGTCACCGTCGTCGGCGACGGTCTCGCCGCGCTGCTCGCACGCACCGCGACCGTCACGCTCGCCGTCACCGTCGTCGGCGCGGTGCTGGTCGTCGCCGGGCTGCTGCAGCGCGGACGGACCCGACCGTCCCCGTCGGCCTAGGGTCGTCCCATGGGATCGTCCGCCGTCGAACGTCTCACCGCCCGTGCGGCGGCGCTCGGTGTGGTCGTCACCGCGACCGAGTTCCCCGAGGGCACGCGGACCGCGTCGGACGCCGCGGCGGCCGTCGGCTGCCCCGTCGGCGCGATCGTGAAGTCGCTCGTGTTCGTCGCCGACGGTCGGCCGGTGCTCGCCCTCACGGCGGGCGCGAACCGGGTCGACGAGGCCCGGCTCGCCGACGCCGTCGGCGCGCAGGACGTCCGCCGTGCGACCGCCGACGAGGTGCGCGCGGCGACCGGGTTCGCGATCGGCGGGACGCCACCGTTCGGCCACCCGGCCGGACACGTCACCGACGTGCTGCTCGATCCGGCGCTGCTCGAGCAGCCGCAGGTGTGGGCGGCCGCGGGCACCCCGACGACCGTGTTCCCGCTGACCCCTGAGGCGCTCGTCGCCGCCTCCGGTGCACGGGTCGTCGACGTGACCGAGGACGCCGGACGATGACGTTCACCGCGCTCGTCCTCCGCCGTGACGATCCGGACGCGCCGCCGTCCGCACGCGTCGAGCAGCTCGACGACGCGCGGCTGCCGGAGGGCGAGGTCGTCGTCGACGTCGCCCGGTCGTCGGTGAACTACAAGGACGCGCTCATCCTCGCCGGCCGTCCCGGCCTCGTGCGGGACTTCCCGCACGTGCCCGGCATCGACCTCGCCGGCACCGTCGTCACGTCGGACGACGCCGCGCACACCGCCGGCGACGAGGTGCTCGTCACCGGCTGCTGGCTCGGGGAACGGCACTGGGGCGGCATGGCGACCCGCGCCCGCGTCCCCGCGGCCTGGGTGGTGCGCCGGCCCGCCGGGCTCGACGCGCAGCGGGCGATGGCGCTCGGCACGGCCGGGTTCACCGCGCAGCTCGCCGTCGATGCGCTCGTCCGCGGCGGCGTGACCCCCGACGCCGGCCCGGTCCTCGTCACCGGTGCGACGGGCGGGGTGGGCACGCTCGCCGTCGTCCTGCTCGCTGCGGCCGGGTTCACCGTCGAGGCGTCGACCGGGGCCGCCGGGGACGCCGACACCGTCGGCTGGCTGACCGGCCTCGGTGCGGCCGCGGTGCTGCCGCGCGAGGACGTGTCCGGCGCCGCGTCGCGGCCGTTGGCGAGCGCCCGCTGGGCCGGCGTCGTCGACGTCGCCGGCGGGGCGACGCTCGCGGGCGCCCTGGCGCAGACCCGGCCCGGCGGTGTCGTCGCCGCCTGCGGGCTCGCCGACGACGCGGCGCTGCCCACGACCGTCATGCCGTTCATCGTGCGTGGCGTGACGCTCGTCGGCATCGACTCGGTGCTGTTCCCCGTCGACCGGCGGGCGGACGTGTGGGCGCGGCTGCACGCGGCCGTGCCCGACGCGACCCTCGCCGGGCTGACGACGACGGTCGGCCTGGCGGACGTGCCCGCCCGTGCGGCGACCCTGCTCGCGACCGGCGTACGGGGCCGCACCGTCGTCGACCCCGCCGGCTGACACCCACGGCGGTCCCCCGCGGCCGTCCGCACCGAGGAGACCCTCCGATGCCACCGCTGCTGCTCGTCCGTCACGCCCGGGCCGGCACGCGCGGGTCGGGTCCCGACGACCTCGCCCGGCCCCTGGACGCCCGCGGTGTCGCGCAGGCCGCGGCGCTCGCGGACCTGCTCGGCCCGCTGCTCGCCGGCGACGCCGCACCGCAGGTCCGCTCGAGCCCCGCACGGCGGTGCGTCGAGACGGTCACGCCGCTGGCGGCCCGGCTCGCGGTCGACGTCGAGCTCGACGAGGGGCTGCTCGAGGGTGCGGACGTCCCCGCGCTGCACGGGCGGCTGACGGCGCTGACCGGGCCGACGGTGTGGGCCAGCCACGGTGACGTGATCCCGGGGCTGCTCGAGATGGTCGCCCGACGCGGCGTCGACCTCGGCCCGGACCCGACCTGCCGCAAGGGCAGCACCTGGATGCTCGCCGTGGAGGACGGTGCGGTGCGCAGCGCCCGCCACCTGCCGCCACCCGCCTGAGCGACGCCGCTCAGACCTCGAGCAGCAGCTTCCCGGCGGTGGTGCCGGACTCCAGGTCGCGGTGCGCGCGCTCCGCGTCCG
>CAJXTG010000044.1 GCA_913060655.1 uncultured Nitriliruptoraceae bacterium
GGCGCGTCGGCGACCGTGTCGGGTGCGGTCAGCAGCGCCATGAGCAGGTAGATGGCGAGCGCGCCGGCCATCTCGAACACCGACCCGACGACGGAGAGGACGACGAGGATCACCCACCGTCCGGGCCGCTCACGGTCGAGCAGCTCGTGGATGGCGCGGGCGACGCGCAGCAGGTCGCTCACGTGGCGCTCAGCGCCACCGCATCAGCAGTGCGAACCCGGCGCCGATCGCGACGATGCCGACGATCAGCGGCCAGTTCGCCCCGAGACCGGGCAGCCGGCCGACGACGCGGGCGACGGCCGGCAGGTTCCCGAGCAGCAGGATCAGCGCCCCGCCGCCGATCAGGCCGATGCCGGTCGGGGCGAGCCACGCGGGGGACGGGTCGGGCCGCTTCTCGGGGGCGCGTTCGCGCTGCGGCCGCACGCGCCGCTTGCCCCCACGCGTGTGCTTGCTCTTCGGCATCGCCCGCTCCTCGTCGTCGCACCCCGCCGCGACCGGTCGTCGCAGGGTAATCGGGCACTCAGCGGCTGCGGGTGGCCGCCCAGCCGGCCAGGGCGACGAGCGCCGCACGGTCCTCGGCCGCGAGCGGCAGCGTCGCGACCGTCGCCTCCACGTCGGCGACGAGCCGGTCGAGCCGCTCCTCGACCGCTGCGGCCGCCCCGGACGTCGTGACGGCGGTTCGCAGCCGCTCGACGGCGGACGGGTCGTCCCGGCCGAGGTCCGCCTCGAACGCGGTGCTGCCGGCGGCGTCGAGGCGGGCGAGCGTCTCGGCGACGAGCAGCGTGCGCTTGCCCTCGACGAGGTCCGCACCCGCCGGCTTGCCCGTCTCGCCCGGGTCGCCGAACACGCCGAGCAGGTCGTCGCGCAGCTGGAACGCGACGCCGAGCGGGTCACCGACCTGCAGCAGGTCCGCGGCCGCCGCGGTGTCGGCGCCGGCGAGCAGCGCCCCGAGCTCGAGCGGCCGGCCGACCGAGTACCGGCCGGACTTCAGCGTCGCGATCGTCAGCGCCCGCTCGACGTCCGCACGGCCGCCCGCGGCCGCGTCGACGTCGAGGAGCTGGCCGGCACCGACCTCGACCTGCAGGCGCACGAGCGCGGCCCGGGCGGCGTCACGGGCCGCCGCCGGCACCGCACACCCCTCGAGGGCGGCGGGTGCGGCGGCGAGGACGACGTCGCCGAGCAGGATCGCGACGTTCGCCCCGTGGGTGCGGTCGGCGAAGCGTGCGTGGACGCTCGGCCGGCCCCGGCGCGTGTCGGCCCGGTCGATGACGTCGTCGTGGATGAGGGCGCTGAGGTGGACGAGCTCGACGGCGACCGCCGCCCCCAGCACGTCGTCCGCCGACCGGCCGCCGTGCGCGCCGTACGCCCAGCACACGAGCGCACCACGCAGCCGCTTCCCGCCGGCGGCGGCGTCGACGAGCGCGTCGGCCACCGGGGCGAGCGCCCCGTCGGTGGCGGTCAGCGTCGCGGCGAGGCGGGCGACCTCGGCCCGGACGGCCGCGTCGACGGCGGGGGCGTGGGCGAGCACCGCGTCGACGCCGTCCGCAGCCGTCGGATCCTGCGCCGGCCGTTCGGGTCGCATCGGCCGTCCTCGTCGCCCCGACCGTCGGGCCGGCCGGATGGGCACCGACGGTAGCCTCGGTCGGACCGGAGGGAACGCCCGTGGCCGCCCGCCTGCTCATCGTCGACAACTACGACTCCTTCACCTACAACCTGGTGCAGGAGCTGTCGGAGCTGGGCGCGACCGTCGACGTGGTGCGCAACGACACGTTCACCGTCGACGAGCTCACCGCCGACCCGCCCGACGGGCTCGTCATCTCGCCCGGGCCGGGCACGCCCGACGACGCCGGCCTGTCCACCGACGCGATCGCCGCGCTCGCCGGCGTCCGCCCCGTCCTCGGGGTGTGCCTCGGCCACCAGTGCATCGGCCAGCTGTACGGCGGCGACGTGGTGCGCGCCCCGGTGCTGATGCACGGCAAGACGTCGGCGATCTACCACCGGGCCGAGGGCGTGTTCGCCGACCTGCCCGTCCCGTTCGACGCGACCCGGTACCACTCCCTCGTCGTCGACCGGCCGACGGTCCCCGACGTGCTGCGCATCACCGCCGAGACGTCCGACGGGCTGGTGATGGGGCTGCGCCACCGCGAGCTCGACGTCGAGGGGGTGCAGTTCCATCCCGAGTCGATCCTCACCGGCGTCGGCATGCGGCTGCTCGGCACGTTCCTGCGCCGCTGCGAGACGGCCGTCGGCGCCGGCTAGGAGGGGAACGCCTCCCAGGCCGGGAGCTTCAGGGCACGGCTCAGCGGCGCTGTCGCGTCATGATGGATCCAACCATCCGGGTAGGCGACCCGACGTTGGGGAGGTCCGACAAGCGTCGCCCACCAGCAGAAGGTCGAGTTGGACATGACGAGGCGGGGGGCGCTGGCAAGGGTGAAGAAGTCGCGGAGCGCTGCCTCCATCGGGTCAGGGACCTCCGGCGGCAGCACGACGGTGATGCCGAACTCCTCGAGGAGCGTGGCGACGCGGGTGAGGTCACGTTGTTCCACTCCGATGACCGCTGCCGACGGATATCCGTCGAGGAATCCTGACGCGACGACTCCCTGGTAGTAGGCGTCGCTGAGCACCCACCCGTTGTGCCGGTAGTCACCGCCACGCACGTTGACGACCGGCAGCGAGGTCTCGTAGCGACGAAAGGCTGCCGCTCCGTTCCGTCGGATCTCGTCCGCAACGACCTGGGTCCACTTCGGGGCCCACTCGGCGTCCTGGAAGTAGCCGTTTGCGAACGCCCAGGGGCCGACGTGACGGATGACGCCAGTGTTCGCACCCTCCGGGCCTCGCGGCGTCGGAGACCCACCGAACCTCGAGGACGACGAAATGGGGCGCAGCAGGCTCACTGCTCGCTTTCGGAGCCTCCGAACCTGCCTCCAGAACCAGCGGAGCTTGTGTTGCGGCAGAAAGCCACCGAGGAGCATCTGCGCACGCCCGACACGTCGGAACCGTCTTCCCAGGAGGTGTTCGACGAACCGGAGGTCCTTGTGGGGCGCAGCGGCGACGCGGATGCGCGTCCAATCACCGTCGACGGAGGCCAACGCCGCGACGACCTGGAAGAGCTGGTTCCCCGGACCACCGGTCAGCCGGACCGTGACCCGGGACACAGAAAATGTCATGCATTTACACTACTCCGCAATTTCGAAATTGCCTCGTCGAGGCTCGCCACACCGACGACGTCGAGCCGCCCGTCGGCGATTCGCTCGGCGGTGGCGACCTCCCCGGCCGGCACGAGCAGCACGTCCATCCCCGCACCGACCGCCGCGAGCGTCTTCTCCGCGACGCCGCCGACAGGGCCGACCCGCCCGTCGACGTCGAGGGTGCCGGTGCCGGCGATCCGCCGGCCGGCCAGCAGGTCCTCGTCCGCCAGCAGGTCGTACACGGTCAGCCCGACCATCAGCCCGGCGCTGGGTCCGCCGATGCGCACGTCGGGCCGCAGGGTGATGTCGACGGGCAGCAGCAGCTCGTCGACACCGGTCTGGACGAGCACGCCGATGCGGGGCGGCGCGCCGTCGACGGCGGTGGGGGTGACCGCCTGCTCCCGCACCCCGCCGGCATGTTCGACCTCCAGCACGATCGGCACGTCCGGCACCGCGCCGCGCACGAGCTCGGCGAGCGCCGCGCCGCTCGTCACCGGCGCCCCGTCGGCCCGCAGCACGACGTCGCCGGGGGCGAGCAGCCCGGCGGCCGGCCCGGCCGGGTCGACCTCGAGGATGACGACGGCGGTGGTGACCTCCAGCGGCACGCCGGCCGCGGCGGCACCGACGGCGGCGGCGACGTCGAACTGGCGGCCGAACCGTTCCCGCTCGCGGGCCAGGTAGACCTGCCGGTCGACGCCGGACGGGTAGACGCGGGCGACGGGCAGCAGCTCCCGGTCCGCATCCAGCCGGGCGGCGACGAGCTGCACCGGCGACGGGCGGGTCAGCCGCACCGTCAGCAGTGCCGTCTCCCCGTCGAGCGGCGTCGTGTCGGCCCCGTCGATGGTGACGAGCGGGCCGATCGGCGTGGCCGTCCCCGGCCGGTACTCGACGAACGGCATCGGCACGCTGAGCGCGGCGACGGTGACGACGGCGACACCGGCGGCGGCCAGCCCGCTGCGCAGCGCCCCCGGCCGTCGCGGGCCGCTGCCGCCGACGAGCACCGCGGGCCGGTCCCGGTCGCGCCGCCGCTCGCCCGCCGCACCGGCGGTGAGGAACACGCCGACGAGGACGGTGGCGACGCCGGGGACGACGTCACGCCCTCCGGCGGTCAGCCAGGCGCCCCACCCGATGAGCGTCGCGCCGAGCGCGACCCCGAGCAGGCTCGTCACCCGGGTCGCCCGCCGCCGGTCGTGCAGCGCCCGCCACAGCAGCGCATGCAGGATCCGTCCGCCGTCGAGCGGCGCCGCCGGCAGCAGGTTGAACGCGGCGAGGCCGAGGTTCAGCCAGCCGACGAGGCCGGCGACCAGCCCGGCGGCCGCGGCGACGTCGCCGGCGGGCAGCCGCTCCGCCCCGGTCGCGACGAGCCCGGCCGCCGCCGCGACGACGACGCTCAGCCACGGGCCGGTCGCGGCGACGGCGAGCTCCTCCCGCGGGCTGCGGCCGTGCCCGCCGATCGCGGTCGCCCCGCCGAGGGCGAACAGCGTGATGCCGTCGACGTGCAGGCCGCGCCGGCGCGCCTCCAGCGCGTGGCCGAGCTCGTGCACGACGATGCTGACGAGCAGCAGCAGCGCCGTCACCCCGGCGAGGGCGAGCGCGACGGTGGTGGGGAAGCGCAGCACGAACCGGTCGGCGAGCACCCACACGAGCAGGGCGACGAGCAGCACCAGCGACGGGTCGGCACGGACGTCGACGCCGCCGAGGGTCACCACGCGCACGGCCCGTCGGAACATGTGCGGACGGTACCGGCGGGCCCGTCCGGACCTCAGTCCGCGTCCGTCGTGTCGTCGGCGGGCAGCTCCGGCAGCGGGGCCGACCCGTCCGGGCCGGTGGAGACCCACAGCATGACGGTCGAGTCGAGCACCGCCTCGGTCCCGGCGGCGGGCACCTGGCGGATCACCGAGCCCGGCGCGACCGCCGGGTTCGCCTCCTCGTACACCTCGACGACGAACCCCTGGTCCTCCAGGCGGGCGACCGCCTCGGCGAGCGGCCGGTTGGTGACCGCCCGGACGCTCGCGCGTGCCGGCCCGTCGCTGACGGTCACGTCGACGACGGTGTCGACGGCGACGCGCGTGCCCGGACCCGGCTGGGTGCGCACGACCGTGCCGGCCGGCAGCGTGTCGTTGGCCTCCCGCGTGCGGGTGCCGGGGACGAGCCCGGCGTCGCGTAGCCGTTCGAGCGCTGCTGTCGCCGACAGGCCGGCGACGTTGGGGACGGTCGTGAGCGGCGGTGACGTCGCGACGGTCAGGTCCACCGCGCCGCCGACGGCCAGGGTCGCCCCGGCCGCGGGACGTTGGGTGAGCACCGTGCCGGGTGCGGAGTCCTGCGTCTCGACCTCGCCGATGCGGCCGGCGCTGAGGCCGACGTCGTCGAGGGCGGCGACGGCCGCCTCGACGGTGCCGCCGGTGACGGCGGGGACGGCGACCTCCGGTGGGGGTGGCGGTTCGGCGGTGAGCACCGCCCGGGCGCCGAGCACGACGCCGACGAGCGCCGCACCGAGCGCGACGTACCCGACCGCACGGGCGAGGCGCCCGCCGGAACGGACGGCCGCCTGGCCCCCCGTCCCCTCGCCCGCCGTGTCGACCGCGTCGGCCGACGCCGCACGCTCGCCGGTCCCCGGGGGACGCGCGTCGCTCGCGCCGGCGTCGCTGCGGGATGTGCCGGCGGCGCCGGTGCGCCGTGGTGCGGCCGGCGCCGGGGGGCGCAGCGGCAGCGGCGACTCGCCGCGGCGTGCCCGCTCCAGGTCGACACGCACCTCGTCGGCCTGCTGGTAGCGCCGGTCGGGATCCTTCGCGAGCAGCCGCAGCACGACCGTCTCCGCGGCCCGCGACACGGTCGGGACGAGCGTGCGCGGCGGCTGCGGTTCGGCACGCACGTGCTGCAGCGCGACGGCGACGGGCGTGTCGCCGGTGAACGGCACCTGGCCGGTCAGCAGCTCGTACAGCACGACGCCGAGGGAGTACAGGTCGCTGCGGGCGTCGACCCGCCGGCCCTGCGCCTGCTCCGGCGACAGGTAGGCGGCGGTGCCGAGCACCGCCGCGGTCGCCGTCACCGTCTCGTCGCTCATCGCCCGGGCGATGCCGAAGTCGGTGACCTTCACCGACCCGTCGTCGGCGAGCATGATGTTGCCCGGCTTCACGTCACGGTGGACGAGCAGGTTGCGGTGCGCGTACGCGAGCGCGCCGCACACGTCGGCGGCGACCTGCAGGCTGCGGTCCTCGGTCAGCCCGCCGGCGTCGAGCGCCTGCTGCAGCGTCCGCCCGTGGATGCGTTCCATGACGATGAACGGCTGGTCGGCGTCGACGCCGGTGTCGAACACGACGACGAGGTTCGGGTGGGACAGCCGGGCGACGTTGCGCGCCTCCTCGCCGAAGCGGGCGGTGAACGCGGCGTCCTCACGGAACCGGTCGCGCAGCACCTTCACGGCGACCTCACGGTCGAGCAGCCGGTCGCGGGCGGCGAACACCTCCGCCATCCCGCCGCGGCCGATCGGCCGGCCGAGCTCGTACCGGTCGGCGAGGACCCGGTCGGCGCTCATCCGGCGTCCGTGTCGCTGCGCGGCAGGTTGGCGACGATCCGGCGGGCGTCCCCGAGGTCGGCGGCCGGCCGGCCCGCCTCGAGCGACGGCCGCACCGCCGCCGGCACGTCGTCGAGCAGCACGCCGGTGCGCTCCTCGACCCGTTTCAGGTCGACGGGGCCGACCTGCACGTCGAACCCGCGGTAGATGACGATCTCCTCGTCGGCGACGCCGACGAGGTAGGCACGGTCGAGCAGCACCCGCACGCCGAGGGTCGCCGCGCCGCCGACGACGGCGACGGTGAGCACGCCGACGAGCAGGCGCAGCACGATCCGGTCGAACGTGCCGCCGAGCAGCCGCTCCCGACCGCGGCGGGGCACGCTGCCGCCCACCCCGGCGACGGCGGTGCGGGACGCGCCGCCGAGGTCCGAGTAGCGGGTCGCCCAGTCGTGCGTCTCCGACGCGGCGTCGTCGGTGCGGATGCGCACGACCTTCGGCAGCGCCGCCGTCGCGTCGGGGTCCGCGCCGCCGTCGACGGTGAGGAGGACGACGGTGACGTTGTCGGGTCCGCCGGCGGCGTTCGCCGCGTCGACGAGCAGCCCGACGGCCGCATCGGGGTCGTGCTCGGCGACCGTGCGGGCGATCTGCTCGTCGTCGACGACGCCGCTGAGGCCGTCCGAGCAGAGCAGCAGCCGGTCGCCGTCGCGCAGGGTCAGGCGCATCCCGTCGATCTCGACGTCGTCGCCGACGCCGACGGCCCGGGTGATGACGGACCGGTGCGGGTGGCTGGCGACCTGGTCGGCGGTGATGCGCCCCTGGTCCAGCAGCGTCTGCACGAGCGTGTGGTCGTCGGTCAGCTGCACGAACGTGCCGCCGCGGGCGAGGTAGGCGCGGGAGTCGCCGACGTGGACGAGGTGCGCGTCACGGCCGTCGACGAGCACCGCCGTCAACGTCGTGCCCATGCCCTCGAGGTCCGGCTCGGCGTGGGAGCGCTCCGACACGGCGGCGTTGGCCCGCACGACCGCGTCGGTGAGGGCGGCGAGCGCCGTGTCGGCGTCGTCGAACCGGCGGCCGTCGAGCGCGGCGAGCGGCTCGAGCGCCGTCGCCGAGGCGACCTCGCCGCCACGGTGGCCGCCCATCCCGTCGGCGACGGCGAACACGGTCCGTCCGATCAGCAGCGCGTCCTCGTTGCCGCTGCGGACACGACCGACGTCGCTGCGCCCGTGGGCGGTGACCGTGGGCAGCTCCACGTCAGTCCTCCACGAGCTCCACGACGACGTCGCCGAGCTCGACCCGGTCGCCGACGCTGACCGGCTGCTCGGCGGCCCGCAGCCCGTTGACGCGCGTGCCGTTCGTCGACCCGAGGTCGAGCACCCACCAGGTGTCGCCGCGCAGCACGAACGCGGCGTGCTCGCGCGACACGGTCGTGTCGCGCACGACCAGGTCGCAGCCCGCACCCCGGCCGGCGGTCACCCGCCCGCCGTCGAGGACGAGCCGTGCGCCGCCGTCGACGCCGGTGCGCACCGTCAGCACGAGGTCCCGCGGGCCGTCGCCGGGGCGCGACGCGCCGCCGACGCTCCGGTCGGAGGTGGCGGGCGGCTCGGGGGCGGGGGCGGGCGCCCAGCCGTCGACCGCCTCGACCCGTCCGACGAGCCGGTAGGTGCCGGGCCGCACGAGCTCGTCACGGTCGAGCCGGACCTTCACCGGGCCGATGAGCAGCCAGCCGTGCTCCGCCGCCGTCTCCACCGCCACCGTCCCCAGCGCCCGCGGCAGGACGATGCCGTAGCGGGCGAGCCGCTCGTGGTCGCGGGTCCCCAGCGTGATGCGCAGGACGTTGGGGACGACGATCCCGTCGTCGCCGACCTCCTGATGGTCGCGCAGGTACTCCTGGACGGCCTCGGCGAGCTCCTTCGGCCGCACCCCGGAGCGCAGCGTCCGCCGCAGCAGCGGCTCGGGGTCGTCCCCGAGCTCGTCCTGGAAGTCGCGCAGGATGCTCATCCGACGAGGCTAACCCTTCGCACCGTCGGAGCCGGGCCGGTGCGGGCGTCCGGACGGACGGCCCGCGAGGGGGTCGGGGGCGGTTCGCTACGCTTCCCGCTTCACCCGGGCGGGTGGCGGAATTGGCAGACGCGCACGGTTCAGGTCCGTGTGTCCGAAAGGACATGGGGGTTCAAGTCCCCCCTCGCCCAC
>CAJXTG010000045.1 GCA_913060655.1 uncultured Nitriliruptoraceae bacterium
ATGGACGCTGTGCTCTACCTCGAGGTCCTCGTCACGATGTTCGTGATCATGGACCCCATCGGCAACGTGCCGATCTTCCTGTCGGTCACCCGTGGCCTCGACCGGCGCTCGCGCGACCGCGCGGCGCTGCTCGCGGTGCTGACCGCCACCCTCGTCGTGTTCGCGTTCGCGCTCGCCGGCCAGCAGGTCCTCGCCTACCTCGGCGTGTCCGTCCCGGCGCTGCAGGCCGCCGGTGGGCTGCTCCTCCTCCTCGTCGCGCTCGAGCTGCTCACCGACTCCTCGTCGCCGCCGGGTGACGAGCCGGAGGACGGCGACCACGTCGCCGTCGCGATGGTCCCCCTCGGGACCCCGCTGCTCGCCGGTCCCGGTGCGATCGTCGCGACCATCGTGTTCGTCAACGACGCCGGTGGTCCGGCCGACCTCGGCGTCATCGCCGCGGCGGTCGCGAGCGTGCTGCTGCTCGTCTTCCTCGGCCTGCGGTTCTCCGGCCTGCTCATCCGGGTGCTGGGGCGCTCCGGCATCCTGCTGCTCAGCCGCATCGCCGGCCTGCTGCTGGCCGCCATCGCCGTGCAGATGCTCGCCGACGCCGTCATCGCCTTCGCCCGGCTCGTCTGAGCCCCGCGGCGAAGGGCGGGACCTTCAGCCCGTGCGGGCCGACGCCCCGCGTGCCATGCTGACCACGACGCGCACCGGACCCGGGACCGGACCTGGGCGCGACGGCGTGGAGGGACGACGATGGCAGCGGCGACGGACGACGGGGCGGCTCCGGTGGGGACCGCGGCCGACGCGCGACGGCGTCTGGCCCGCAGGGTCGTGGCCGGCGGGATCGGCACCGCCCTCGCGGTCGCCCCCGCGCTGACGCTGCGCCGGCTGCGGCACATGCGCGCGGAGGCCCGCGCGATCGCCCCGCTCACGCTCGATCTCGACCTCGAGGGCACCGGACCGGCCCTGCAGGTCGTCGTCCTCGGCGACTCGTCGAGCGCCGGCTTCCGCCTGGACGACGCCGAGCAGTCCGCCGCCCGCCGCATCGCCCGCGCCCTGCACCTGCGGGACGGGCGGGCGGTGCGGCTGCGCTGCGCGGCCAGGAACGGGGCGACCGCCGCGGACGTGCTGGCCGACCAGGTCGACGCCGCCGTCGACGCCGACGTCGTGCTGATCGGCGTCGGTGCGAACGACGCGAAGGACCGCGTGCCCTCCGAGGTCGTCGAGACGTCGTTGACCGAGCTGATCGACCGGGTGCGTGAGCTCGCCGCTCCCGACGCGAAGGTGGTGCTCGTCGGCGTCCCGGACCTGTCGGTCGCCCCCGGCCTGCCGTGGCTCGCGCGTGCGGTCGTGCGGCCCAACGTGCGGCGGGTCGCACGCGTCCAGCAGCGCGTCGCCGCCGCGCAGGGGGTGCCGCTCGTGCCCGTCCCGCGCGAGGAGCTCACGCCCGACATCTTCGCCGCCGACGGGTTCCACCCCGGCCCGCTCGGTCACGAGCGCATCAGCGCGCGGGTGCTGACCCACCTGTAGCGGACGTCGCGTCGGCGAGCCGCCGCGCGAACGCGTCGACGTCACCGGCGCACGCCTCCAGCGCGACCCGGTCGAGCAGCGGCCGCCAGCCGGCGTCCGTCTCGGCCGCCACGACCGGCAGGCCCATCGGCAGGACGGCGGCCCGCTCCGCCTCGGTGAGCTCGTTGCGGTGCCGCAGGTCGAAGGGCACCGCGAGCGTCGCGACGAACGCGTCCCAGGTGCGCTTGCGCCGCACGGGGGAGTGGGTCACGTCGCACAGGGCGCATTCGGCCGTGCCGAGCAGGTGCCCGACGACGTAGCGCAGCTCCCCGGCGATGCCGCCGTCGGCGTCGTAGACGCCGAGGTAGCGCACGATCCGTCCGTCCACGCCCACCACCTCCGTCGCGTCGGCCCGCGAGCGTAGGGGTGGGGGCGGGCGGGCTCAGCCGGTGAGCGCCTCGGTGATGAGCGTCGCGGTGGTGCGCACCATGCCGACGTACGTCTCCGCACCGCTGCCCGGCTCCCCGAGCGTGCCGGTGTAGAGCTCGACGACCGTGACGTCGAGGTCGCTGCGACCGATCACCTCCGACGCGAGCGCGTCGGCGAGCGTCGTCGTGTCCGTCGTCTCGGCGAAGATCACGTCGAGGTCCTCGGCGACGAGCAGGTCGACGAGCCGGGCGAACGCCTGCGGGTTCGACTCGACGCTCGTCGAGGCGCCGGGCACGACGGTGCCGACGATCTCGAGGTCGTAGCGGTCGGCGAGGTAGCCGAGCGAGTCGTGGTTGGTCACGAGCTTCCGGCGCTCCTCCGGGATCGTGGCGAACAGCGCAGCCACCTCGGCGTCGAGCGCTTCGAGCTCGGCGCGCTGCGTGGCGGCACGCGCGGTCCAGTCGATCTCGGGCCGCACGTCGGCCAGCGTGGTGGCGAGCAGGTCGACGGCGTCGGCCATGCGTAGCGGGTCGAACCAGAAGTGCGGGTCCTCCTCGCCGTGATCGTGCTCGTCGTGCGCGTCGTCCTCCGCGTGGTCGTGGTCGTCCTCGTCCTCGTGCGCGTGGTCGTCCTCGTCCTCGTGCGCGTGGTCGCCCTCGTCCTCGTGCGCGTGGTCGTCGGACGCGTGGTCGTCGCCGTGGTCGTGCTCGCCCTCGAACGGGATCGGGTCGACCTCGGGGGCGAGCTCGAGCACGCGCACGCCCTCGTCCCGTGCGGCGTCCAGCGCGCTGATGAGCCCCTCCTCGAGCTGCAGGCCGTTCGCGACGACGAGGTCGGCCTCGCGCATCGCAGCCGCGTCGGCGGCCGACGCCTGGTAGCCGTGGGGGTCGATGCCGGCGTCCATCAGCACGCGGACGTCACCGTCGTCGCCGACGAGCTGGGCCACGACGTCGCCGAGGATGGAGGTCGTGACGACGATCGCGAGCGGTTCGGCGTCGGGGACCGCGACGTCCTCCGTGCCGTCCTCCGTGCCGTCCTCGGTGGTTGCACCACCGGAGGGTTCCGGTGCCGGTGGGGTCGTGGCCTCCTCGCTCCCGCCGCAGGCGGCGAGGAGCAGTGCGGTGGCACCGGCGAGGGCGAGGCGTCCGAGCGGACGGCGCGAGCGGGTGATCATCGGGAACGTCCAGTGGTCGGGGTCTGCTCCCGTGACGTTATAGGAATGGTTCTCATTCCACAAGTCGGACGGTCGGCCGGTCGTTGAGACCCGTCAGCCCGATCCCGGCCCGGCCGACGCCGGCCGGTGCAGCGTCACGACCGCCCGCGTCCCGCCCCCCGGTGCGGCGTCCAGCGTCACGTCGCCGCCGGCGAGCCGCGCGAGCCGTCGCGCGATGGGCAGCCCGAGCCCGCTCCCGCTCCCACGCGGCCGGCCCGGACCCCGCCAGAAGCGTTCGAAGGCGCGCTCCCGCGCCTCGGCGTCCAGGCCCGGCCCCTCATCGTCGACGAGCAGCAGCACCTCGGCGTCGGGGCCGTCGGCGCGCAGCGTGACGCGCACCGTGGAGCGCTCCGGCGACACGGTGATGGCGTTGGACAGGACCACGTCGAGGATCTGCTCGAGGAAGCCGTCCCCGCAGCGGACCACGGCGTCGACGTCGCCCTCGGGAGCGGCGAGCCGCACGTCCTCCCGGGCGGCGAGCGGCCGCCACGCCTCGACACGTTCGGTGGCGACCGCCGACGCGTCGACGTCGAGCAGCTCCACGTCCTCGACGCCGTCGTGGCGGGCGAGGGTCAGCAGCGCGGTGACGATGCCCGTGAGCCGCTCGATCTCCCGCACCGCACGGTCGACGGCCTCGTCGCGCTCGCCCTCACCCATGTCGGGCAGCTGCTCGATCTCGAGGCGCAGTGCCGTCAGCGGTGAGCGCAGCTGGTGGGACGCGTCGGCGGCGAACGCCCGCTGGTCGGCGAGCAGCGTGCCCAGCCGGTCCGCCATCGCGTTGAACCCGGCGGCGAGCTCCCGGACCTCGGGCGGGCCGCGGTCGGGGTCGGCGCGTGCGGTCAGCTCGCCCTCCGCGAGCCGTCCCACCCGCTCGGTCAGCGCGGTGGTCGGGCGGGTCACCCAGCGTGCGACGGCGAGCCCGACGGGCACGACCGCGAGCAGCACCGCGAGCCCCGTCGCCCCGAACAGCAGCCACGTCCGCCGCACCTGTGCACGCAGCGCGTCGGTGGGGTAGGTGATCCGCACCGCACCATGGATGACCCCGCCGGACGCCACGGGGACGGCGACGTAGCGCAGCTCCTGGTCGAGCGTGACCGAGAAGCGGGTACCCGTCGTGCGCACGCCACCGAGCGCCTCGGCCACCTCCGGTCGGGAGGAGAAGTCCCGTCCGAGCTCGACCGCGCCGGGGTCGTCGGAGTCGTAGACCGTGTCACCGGTCGCGTCGACGATGACGACGCGGGCGTCGGTCGTCGCGTAGTCGCCGAGGTCGGGGGTGACGCGGACCGCGCCCTCGCGCAGCGCGTCGCTGACGAGGTCGGCGACGACGACCGCGTCCCGCTCGAGGGCGACGGAGAGGCGGTAGGCGGCGTCGTCGGCGTAACGGACCGCGAGGGGGATCTCGAGGATGACGAGGATGAACAGGGCGACCCCGAGGTAGCTGAGCACGACACGGCGGGTCATGCCCTGGGCCCCCCGCGTCCGCTCACGGCGCGTCGGCCAGGCGGAACCCCACCCCGCGGACCGTCTCGATGCGCGCCGCCCCGACCTTGCGGCGCAGCGCCGCGACGTGCGCGTCGAGGGTGCGCGTCGACCCGTACCAGTCGCCCTCCCACACGTCGTCGAGCAGGTCGTGGCGCGAGCGCACCGCGCCGGGATCCTCGGCGAGTGCGGCGAGCAGGTCGAACTCCTTGGGAGTGAGGTGCACCACCGCGTCGTCGACGGTGACGCGCCGGGTGCGCCGGTCGACGACGAGGTCGCCCACGGTCGTCACGGCGAGCGCCGGGTCGTCCTCGTCGGCTGCGGTGGCGTGCGGCGCGGACGCCCCGGCGGGCCCCCGTCGGCGCAGGACCGCACGGATGCGCGCGACGAGCTCGCGCAGACCGAAGGGCTTCACGACGTAGTCGTCGGCGCCGAGCTCGAGCCCGACGACCCGGTCGACCTCATCGTCGCGTGCGGACACGATGATGATGGGCACGTCGCCGCGCGCCCGCAGCCGGCGGCACACCTCGGTGCCGTCGACGTCGGGCAGCCCCAGGTCCAGGAGGACGAGGTCGGTCGGCTCCGCCGCGAGGGCCGTGGCGCCGTCCGGGGCGTGGGTGACGACGAACCCGGCGCGCTCGAGCCCCCGCACCAGCGGCCCGGCGATCGCCGGGTCGTCCTCCACCACGAGCAGCCGCTCCATGGTCCCTGCTCCCTCCGGTCCGCCGGCGGCCGCTCGGGTGGCGTCCGGGCTCGGCGGGCAGCGTAGGCCCGTCGCCGTGCCGGCCTGCGGGTCCGACGTGCGGGACGGCGTCGTCTTCACACAACCTTCACACACTCCCGTCGTGCCGCTCACCGGAGCGGGGCCGGACGCTGCGCGCAGCGACCTAGCGTGCTCGTCATCAGTCAGGAGGAAGCCCGATGGACAAGCGCATGATGTTCGCCTCGGCCGGCGCGGTCGTGATGGTCGTCTCCGCCGGGAGCGTCGCGCTCGGCGTGAACCTGGGGCTGCTCCAGGCGCAGGAGCAGACGGGCGTCGGTGAGCTCGAGGTCGCGACCGCGAGCGCCGAGCTCGCGCCGCCGGTCGAGACCGTGATCATCGAGGAGGAGGTCGTCATCCCGGCGCCCGAACCCGACCCGGCTCCGGCCCCTGCACCCGCGCCGGCGCCGGCCGCCACCCCGACGCCGGACCCGGCGCCGGCCCCCGCACCGGCCGAGGTCACCGAGCCGCAGCCGATCGACGCGACCCAGGCGGTCGCGATCGCGCTCGCGACCGTGGGTGACGCGTCGCTCGTCTCCGTCGAGGGGGAGTGGTCCTCCGGCAGCGCCGTGTTCGACGTCAAGCTCCGCCTGCCCGACGGGCGCGCCGCCGACATCCAGGTCGACGGGGTCACCGGTGCGGTGCGTGCCGTCGCGTTCGAGGAGCCGCCCGCTCCGGCGGCGGCCACCGGCGGCTACGACGACGATGACGATGACGATGACGATGACGACGATGATGATGATGATGATGATGATGACGACGATGACGATGACGATGACGATGAGGACGACGACTGATGGCCGCT
Source organism: uncultured Nitriliruptoraceae bacterium (assembly GCA_913060655.1). Taxonomy (GTDB): domain Bacteria; phylum Actinomycetota; class Nitriliruptoria; order Nitriliruptorales; family Nitriliruptoraceae; genus CSBr16-57R1. Next base: position 6,178 of record CAJXTG010000045.1, read on the forward strand.
GACCGCACCTCTCTGCTGCGCCGGAGGACTCCGAGGAAGCGGCATGCGGCGTCCGCGAGCCGCATCCTCGCCGGGGGCCTCTCGGTCGCCGCGACCTTCGGCATGACCGCCCACTGGGGCGCGGCCGCCGCCCAGGCCGACGCGGAGGCCTCCGGACCGGAGAGCGTCGGCCTCGACGTGGCGCCGGCGACCACCGGCGCTCCCGAACCGGCCCAGCGGGTCGTGATCGTCCGGCGCATCATCCGCGAGGTCTACGCCGACCCGGTCCCCGGGGCGGCGACCGACACGTCGGACGCGACCACGGGTGCGCCCGCCCCGGCGCCCGCCCCGGCCCCGGCCCCTGCGCCCGCCCCGGCCCCGGCTCCGGCCCCTGCCCCGGCGCCCGCCCCTGCGGCGACACCGTCGCTGCCCTCCGCCGCGCTCGCACCGCCGCCCGTCGCCGCGGCCCCCGCCCCGGCGACGTCGTCGAACGGCAGCTGAGATGCCGACGACCGTCGCACGGCCGGACGTCGCGGCCTCGGTCGCCAGGCCGGCCGGGACGGTGACCGAGCACCGCGGCCGCGTCATGGGCACCGACCTCCACCTCGTCGCCGTCGGCACCCCGCGCGCCGGCCGCGACGCGGTCGCACGGGCGCTCGCCCGGCTCGACCTGCTCGAGGCCCGGTGGAGCCGCTTCCGCCCGACGTCGGAGCTGTCACGTGCGGCCGCAGCCGCCGGCTCCTGGGTCGACGTGTCCGAGGACACGGTGCGCCTGGTCGCGGCGGGGCTCACGGCCCATGTCCGCACCGGTGGGCGCTGCGACCCCACCGGCGGCGCCGCGATCGCCGCCGCCGGCTACGACCGTGACCTCGACGAGCGGCGCCGGCTCGGACCGGCGGCACGACGTCCCGCACGGCCGTTCCCCGGACCGGACGGGGTCGAGCTCGACGTCCGGGCGCGGCGTCTGCGGCTCGCCCGCGGCACCGTGCTCGACGCCGGCGCGGTCGGGAAGGGACTCGCGGCCGACCTGGTCGTCGAGGAGCTGCTCGGCGTCGGCGAGACCGCCCGCCCGGCGACGGGGTCGTACGCCACGGACGTCGTCGACGGGCTCGACGGGCTCTGCGTCAACGTCGGGGGTGACCTGCGTGCCGCCGGTCGTCCGCCGTACGGGGACGACGCCTGGGGCGTCGACGTCGTGCTCCCCGCCGACGCCGCCGGCGTGCCCGGGGCGACCCGCTGGTCGCTGCGGGAGGGCGCGGTCGCGACGTCGTCGAGCCTGCGTCGCGTCTGGGACACCGACGCCGGTCCCGCCCACCACGTCCTCGACCCGCGCACCGGAGCGCCGGCCGTCGACCCTCCGGCGCTCGTCAGCGTCCACGCCGGTGCGGCGTGGTGGGCGGAGGCGTCCGCGACCGCCCTGATGCTGCTCGATGCGCCGGCGCGTGCGGCGTGGGTCGCGACCGCCGACGTCGCCGCCATCGTCATCGGATCGGACGGGGAGCGCACCGAATATGGTCCGGTCGCAGGGAGGCTCGCATGAACGAGCAGTTCTGGTGGTTCCTCGCCCGCTCGTCGGGCATCGTCGCGTGGGCACTGCTCGTCGCGTCCGTCGCGCTGGGGCTCGTGCTCTCCACGCGGGCGCTCGGGAAGCGGCCGACGCCGGCCTGGTCGCTCGACATCCACCGGGGGGTGTCGGGGATGGCCGTCCTGCTGACGGCGGTGCACCTCGGCGCCCTCGTGCTGGACAGCTACGTCGAGTTCGGTGTCGCCGAGATCCTCGTCCCCATGGCGTCGTCGTGGCGGCCGCTCGCCGTGACGTGGGGCGTGGTCGCCCTCTACCTGCTCGTCGTCATCGAGGTCACCTCGCTGCTGCGCACGCGCATCCCCACCAAGGTGTGGCGGCGCATCCACCTGACGAGCTTCGTGCTGTACCTCGTCGCGACGCTCCACTTCGTCACCGCCGGCACCGACGTGGAGGGCATGCCCGGCACCGTCGCGGTCGTCGGCTCCATGGTGCTCATCGCCGCGCTCACGCTCGTGCGCATCCTCGCGCCGCGGGGCGCGGCGGCCCGTCCGGCCCGTGCCGCGCGGACGCCACGGGCCCCGGCCGACCGGACGTCCGCGGACGCCAACTGACCCGACGCCTCGGGCGACCGCGCCTCACCCGTCGACGGGGCCGCGCTCGATGTCGCCGGCGAGGATCTCGTCGACCTCCGCCTGCGTGAGGTGGGTCGGCGCGTAGTCGGCGTCGAGACGGTCGAGCTGGCGCACGAACGCCCGCAGGTGGTTGCGCGACCCGCGTTCCAGCGAGGCGAAGACCTGCGCGACGTCGGGGGCGTCGGCGGGACGGGCCCGCAGGTCCGCGATGTCGAGCTCCTCGACGATCGCGCCGACCCGCAGCGCGTCCTCGAGCGAGGTCATGCCGAGGGCGACGAGCTCGTCGTAGGCGGCCTGCAGCGTCGGGTCGGCGTACTCGCCGGCCTCACGGGACGGGACGGGGTCGTCGAGGCCGTAGCGCTCGAGCAGCACCCGCACCGCGTCGGTGTGGGTCGCCTCCGCCTCCGCGATGTTGGAGAACACGGGCAGACCCCATTCCTCGCCGAGCACCGTGTAGACGTCGAGCGCGAGCCGCTCCTCCTCGCGCATGAACAGCAGCGCCGCCTCATCGTCGGCG
>CAJXTG010000046.1 GCA_913060655.1 uncultured Nitriliruptoraceae bacterium
ATCGGACTCACGCTCGGCGGGCGGTCACCCCAGGAGACCGCGGTCGCGATCGCCGCCGAACTCGTCATGGTCCGACACGGTGGGTCGGGCCGCCCGTTGCGTGACACCTCCGGTCCGATTCACGCCCCCGACGGGTGACCGGTGACGTCACCGACCGACGCGGCGCCACTGCTCCCTGCGGTCGTGCTCGCAGCCGGAGAGGGGCGCCGCTTCGCTGCCGCAGGCGGGGCGGGTCCGAAGGTGTTGGCGCTGCTCGATGGGCGGCCGCTCCTCGCTCACGTGGTCGACGCCGCCGAGACGGCCGGACTCACCCCCATCATCGTGGTCGTCGGACCTGACGTCGCGGCCGATCCGCGACTCGACGCGGCGCTCGCGGATCGGCCGGCGGCTCGCGTCATCGTGAACGTCCGCGCGGACGTCGGCATGGGCGCCTCGCTCGCCACCGGCCTTGCCCATCTTGACGAGGACGGCTCCCACGATGCGTGCGTCGTGCTCCTCGGCGATCAGCCGGGCATCGACGCTCACGTCATCGCCAGGGTGGTCGCCACGTGGTGCACGACCGCCCGACCGACACGCGCCCGCTATGACGATGGCCCGTCCCACCCCGTCCTGCTCCCGGCAGGCATGTGGCCGTCCTTCGCCGATGCCACGTCGAAAGGTGCGCGCGACGCGCTCAGCGAACTCGACGTCGCGGAGGTCACGGTCGCCGGGCGCTCGCCCCGCGACGTCGACCGGCCGATCGACCTGGACGCACTCGGCGGGCCGGACAGCCGGTGATGGCGGAGCTCGACCCGGTCAATCGCGCCGGACGGCCGCGATCGCGGCGCGGAACACGACGAGGCCCGCGGCGAGCCGCAGCGCCCGGGCCACCGGCCCGCGGCCGCCGGACATCCCCGGTCCGCCGTCGACCGTCGACGGCACGTCGGCCGTCGCCGACACGGTGGCCGGGCCGCCCGTCGCGCCGGATGCGGCGGCCGCCGGGGCGGCGTGCAGCGCACCCTCGCCGGACCGCACGAGCGAGCGCGTCCCGCGACCCGCGTCCCCACGACGCCGGTGCCAGCGCTCCCACAGCACGAGCAGCGACGGCAGGACGAGCACCGCGCCGAGCAGCGACAGGGTGATCGCGAGGCTCGTGACCTGGCCGAGCTGGCGGAACGGGGTCAGCGTCGAGGTGACGAGGATCCCGAAGCCGGCGGCGGTGGTGAACGCCGAGCCGGCGAGCGCACCGCCGGTGCGGGTCGTCGTCTCCCGGATCGCCTCCTCGACCGAGTCGAAGAACTGGCGGTCCTCCTCGAACCGGCGCGCCATGTGGATCGTGTAGGGCACACCGATGCCGATCGCGAGGCTCGCGAGCGTCGCGGTCACCGGTCCGAAGGGGATGCCGGCGAGGTACATGCCGCCGAAGGTCCACAGGACGACCAGCGCGACGGGGATCATCGTGAGCACGCCGAGGAACGGGCGCCGGTTCTCGATGCCGAAGGACACCATCAGCACGAGCGTCGCGGCGATGAGCGTCACGAGCAGCGACGACAGCTGCGAGTCGACCAGCCCGTCGGTGATCGCGGCGCTGATGATGTTCTGCGACGTCGCGACCGACGTCAGCCCCACCGCGGTCGCGGGGGCGAGCGCCGCCTCGAGGGTGTCGCGCAGCTCGAGCGCACGGTCCTCACCACCCTGCGTGGTGATCTCGAGCAGCGCCGCGTCGGCCGCACCGTTCGCGGTCGAGAGGACCGCGCCGAGCCCCGCCGGTTCGACGACGTCGAGGGCGGCGGCGACGTCGGCGTCGGCGGCGAAACGGCCGGCCTGCGGGTCCCAGCCGGCGGCGACGAGTGCGCCCGCGGCCTGCGGGTCCGACGGGGCGCCGTCCGGCCCCGGCGTGAACGGGGTCTGCAGCAGGGTCAGCACGCTGCGGACCTGGGCGACCTCGCCGACGGGTGTGGAGACGGTGACGACGTCGGGCGCACCGGCGAGGTCGTCGACGGCGTCGGCGAGGGCGTTCATCCCGGCGGGCGTCGCGAGCGCGTCGCCCTCGACGAGGACCTGCGTCGTCTCACCGAACCCACCGGAGAAGCGCTCCGAGATCAGGTCGAGGGTGAGGACCTGGGGTGCGTCGGGTGGGAGGAAGTCGGTGAACGAGAACTTCGTCTCGAGGTTGGTGAAGCCGACCCAGCCGGCCCCACCGATCGCGACCATCACGGCCAGGGTGAGGGCGGGGACCTTCTCGGCGAGCACGGCGGTGCGCCCCATCAGGCGCGGCAGCAGGCGCGACGACGTCGCCCCCATGCCGTCGGTCGGCAGCGTCCCCCGCCGCTCCGCCCGGCGGTCGAGCAGGCTGCGGACGGCGGGGACGAAGGTCAGCATGAGCACGAAGGAGGACACGATGCCGACGGCCGCCATGATGCCGAAGTCGACGAGCGCGGGGATCGGGTTGAACACGTTCGCGAGGAACCCGATGACGGTGGTCACCGTCGCGAGCACGAGCGCGACCCCGACGGTGCCGATGGCGCGTCCGATGGCGACGTCGACGGTCGCGCCGGCGCCGGCCTCGTCGCGGTAGCGGGAGGTGAGGTGGATGCCGTAGTCGACGCCGAGGCCGATGAGCAGGATCGGGACGATCTGGGCGACCTCGCTCAGATCACCGACGACGTCGGCCATCTGCAGCAGCGCGGTGATGCCCTGGGTCCACACGACCGCGATGACGATGGTCAGCATCGTCAGGCCCATGTCGGCGAACGTGCGGCGCAGCGCCCGACCGCGGGTGCTGTTCCCCCCGGTGCGCAGCCAGTAGACGAACAGCAGCACCCCGATGATGATCGCGAACGCGCTGCCGAACAGCCGGCCGAGCTCCGACTCGAAGTCGAACGCCTCGTCGTCGAACAGCAGGCTGAAGGAGAACGGCCGCAGCTCGATCGTGTCGGTCGCGAGACCCTCCAGCACGTCCGCGACGGCGACCTCCCGGGCCACCTGCGCGTCGATGTCGCTCGTCGCGGACACGAACACGAGGGCGAGCCCGACGTCGCTGTCGGTCCCGGCGCCCTCGGGCACGAGCTGCGTCGCGAACGCGGCCTCGGGGCCGGCCTGCTCGAGCACCTGCGTGTACAGCGCGTCGAAGCCGTCGTCGTCGAGGGACGCCGGGTCGACGCCGGCCTGCGCGGCGGCGAAGCTGACGGGGTCGAGGAACGTCGCGACGGCCGGCTGGCCCGGGTCGGGCGACCCGATGACGTCCCCGAGGCCGGCCTCCTCGAGCGCCGGGAGGATCCGGGAGGCGACCGCGTAGCCCTCGGGGCTCACGACGTCCCCGCCCTCCGCACGGATGACGACCTGCATGACGGTCGCGACCGAGTCCTCACCGAACAGCTCGCCGATGCGCTCCGACGCGAGGATCTCGTCGGACTCGGGGGAGAACGCCTCCTGCCCGGTCGCGTTCACCAGCTGCGTGGTGAGGTAGCCGAACCCGACGGTCGCGAGCAGCGTGACGATCAGGACGGGGACGGCGCCGCGCTCGACGGCCCGGGCGAGCAGACGGATGAGGGTCTTCACGGGGACTCCGGGGGTGGGAGCGGACCGGCGTGCTACCCGGCCGGCAGTTCAGGACAGCAGTGTCGCTTATCGGACGGTACCGTAGCAGAGTTCTCGGAGGGCGTCGACGGAGGAGCCGAGGTGGACCCCAGGGTTCGTCGCACGCGCACCGCCGTCCTGGCCGCCGCCGCCGAGGTCCTCGGCGAGAACGGGCTCAGCGCGTTCTCCCTCGAGGCCGTCGCCCAGCGGGCCGACGTGGCCCGCTCGACCCTCTACCGCCACTGGCCGGACCGGGAACGGCTGCTCCTCGACACGGTCGCCGAGCACGGACCGGTCGCCGAGGACCCCGACACGGGCCGGCTGCGCGACGACCTGCTCGCCGCCGTCGGTCCCTTCAGCGCCTTCATCGGCGACGGGCACACCCGGGCCATGCTGCTGTCGATGCTCGCCGAGGCCGCCCGCGATCCCGCCGTCGCCGACCTGCACCACCGGCTCACGGAGGCCCGACGGGACCTGCTGCGGCGGCTGACCCGACGGGCGATCGAACGGGGCGAGCTGCCCACCGACGTCGACGTCGAGCTGCTGCTCGACGACCTCGCCGCCGGCGTGCTCCACCGCGCGTTCGTGCTCGGTCGCGCCGTCGACCCCGAGCAGCTCGCCGCGCACGTCGACCGGTTCCTCACCATCCACGGGGCGGCCGCCGACGCGGTCGGACCGGCACCCGACGTCGAGGACCGCACCGCCGCCGGATGAGTGGGCCGTGCGCCGCGCGCGACCGGGTCGTGAGCCGCCGGTGAGCGCCCACCCGTACCTCTCCCGGGCCGTCCCCACCGTGACGGACCCCCTGGAGAGGAGCCCCCATGCGCGTCCTGCAGATCGCCCCGCCCTGGTTCCCGGTCCCCCCGACCGGCTACGGGGGGATCGAGTGGGTCGTCGCCTCGCTGACCGACGGCATGACCGCGCTCGGTCACGACGTCACGCTCGTCGCCAACGGTGACAGCGAGACGAGCGCGGAGCTCGTCAGCGTCTTCGAGGGGTCCGATCCCCACCGGCTCGGCGACCTGTGGATGGAGGCCGCCCATGCGGTCGCCGCCTACCTGCACGCCAACGACGTCGACGTGATCCACGACCACACCGGCGTGATCGGACCCGCCATCGCCGCGGCGGGCGGGCTGCGGACCCCCGTCGTCAACACGCTGCACGGCCCGTGGACCCGCGACAACTCCGTGCTGTACCGCGCCATCTCCGGGCGGGTCGCGCTCACGGCGATCAGCCACGACCAGGCCGCCCGCGCCCCCGACGGGGTGCGGGTGTCCGCCGTCGTGCACAACGGCATCGAGGTCGACGCGTACGAGGTCGGCCGCGACCGCGAGGACTTCCTGCTGTTCGTCGGCCGCGCCTCCCACGAGAAGGGCCCGGAGGTCGCCATCGAGGTCGCGCGGCGCGTCGGCCTGCCGCTCGTCATGGCGATGAAGGTGAACGAACCGGCGGAGCACCGCTACCTCGCCCAGGTCGTCCGACCCGCGATGGAGGGCGCGGACGTCGACCTCCGCACCCGGGTCGGCCACGACGAGAAGGCCGACCTGATGATGCGGGCCCGCGCCGTCCTCGTCCCCATCGGCTGGGACGAGCCGTTCGGCCTCGTGATGGCCGAGGCCGCGGCCTCCGGGGCCCCCGTCGTCGCCTTCCGCCGCGGCGCGGCCCCCGAACTCGTCCTCGACGGCGTCTCCGGGCATCTCGTGCCCCCCGGCGACGTCGACGCGATGACGCGTGCCCTCGACGGCATCGACCGCATCGACCCGCTCGACTGCCGGGCGTGGGCGGAGGGCCGCTTCTCGTCGCGTCGGATGGTCCGCCGCTACCTGCGCGTCTACGAGCAGCTGCTGCCCGAGCGGCGGCAGCGTCCCGCCGCTGTCAGCGAGCGGACCGTCCGCGCCACCGGGACCGACGGGGCGATGGTCGACGGCGTCGCCGGCCACGGCACCGACGGCCAGGCCGCCGACGGCGGCACGCCCCCCGCACGCCCCGCGACGACGTCGCGCCTGATCCGGATCACGTCGGACGACAGGTGAGGGACATCGGACCCCTCAGCGAGGTCCTGTGCGTCCGGGGTGACGCGCTGGTGATGTCCAGCCCCAACGGCGACATCGTCCCGGGCGGCGACCAGGGCTACTACGACCGGGACACCCGCTTCCTCAACCGCCTCGAGCTCCGCGTCGACGGCCGCACACCGCTCCACCTCGCAGCCGTCTCCACCGGCGGCGACAGCGCGCTGTTCCACGCCTGCCTCCCCCCGACCCACCACGGCGAGGTCGACCCGTCGATCTCCCTCGAGCGCCAGCGGGTCGTCGACGGCGGCCTGCGCGACCGCGTCGTCCTGCGCAACGCGGCCGCGGCACCGGTGTCGCTCGAGCTGACGGTGCGCGTGGGCACCGACTTCGCGTCGGTGCAGGAGGTCAAGCACGGCAAGCTCCTCGACGAGGTCCCCGTGGACGACACCGCCGCCACGCTGCGCATGACCGACGCGGCCGGCACGCAGTGGACCCGCGTCCACCTCACCGGCGGCGACACCCGTGACGGCGAGCTGACCACCACCGTCGTCGTCCCCGGACGTGGGGAGCACGTCGTCCTCATCGAGGCGGACACGTCGTCGTCGCACGACGGTGACGAGGTGCGCTGGCCTCGCGTCCGCGCGCCCGGTGGGACCGGCGTCGCGTCGCGCGCGACGACCCGCACCACCGTCGACTGCTCCGACCGACGGCTGCGCCGGCTCGTCGAGCGGGGCATGCGCGACCTCGCGTCCCTCGACCAGCGTGACCCCGAGGACCTCGGCGACCGCTACGCGGCCGCCGGCAGCCCCTGGTTCCTCACCCTGTTCGGACGCGACGCGCTGTGGACCGCGTTCATGGCGCTGCCGTTCGACCCCGAGCTGGCCCGCGGGACGCTGCGCGTGCTCGCCCGCCGGCAGGGCACGCGGCACGACCCGGTCAGCGAGGAGCAGCCGGGCCGCATCGTCCACGAGGTGCGGTTCGGGACCCCCGCGAGCCGCGGCGGCCTCCTCGAATGCTCCTACGGCTCGATCGACGCGACCCCGCTGTTCGTCGCCGTCACGCACGAGGCCTGGCGGTGGGGGCTCGACGAGGAGGACCTCGAGGCGCTCATGCCCCACGTCGAGGCGGCGCTCGACTGGATGCGGGACGCCGGCGACGTCGACGGCGACGGCTTCCTCGAGTACGCCCGGCACGAGGACGAGGACGAGGCGCACGTGCGCCGGCTCGCGAACCAGGGCTGGAAGGACTCCGGCGACGGCGTCCGCTTCGCCGACGGGACGATCGCCCGTCCGCCCATCGCCCTCGCGGAGGTGCAGGGCTACGCGTACGCGGCGGCGATGCGGGGTGCGGACCTGCTGGACCACACGGGACGGCCCGGTGGGGACCGGTGGCGACGCTGGGCGGCGGACCTGCAGCGCCGGTTCCGCGAGGCGTTCTGGGTCGAGGACGCCCTCGGCCCCTACCCGGCGATCGCGCTCGACGAGCACAAGCGCCCCGTCGACGGGCCGGCCTCGAACATGGGGCACCTGCTCATGACCGACCTGCTCGACGGCGCCGAGGTCGCGCACGTCGCACGCCGGCTCACCCACCCGTCGCTCGACTCCGGCTGGGGGCTGCGGACCCTCGCCTCGACGTCCGGCGGGTTCAACCCGCTCTCCTACCACTGCGGGTCGGTGTGGCCGCACGACACCGCCATCGCCGTGTGGGGGCTCGCGCGGACCGGGCGGGTCGACGAGGCGCTGCAGCTCGCACGTGGGCTCGCGGAGGCGGGCCCGTGGTTCGAGTACCGGCTGCCCGAGCTGTTCGCCGGCTTCGCCGCGGAGGACACCATCACCCCCGTCCCCTACCCGGCCGCCTGCCGCCCGCAGGCATGGGCGTCGGCGAGCGCGCTGCTGCTGCTGCGCGCCCTGCTCGTCATCGAGGCGGACGTGCCGCACGGCGCGCTCACCCTGCGGCCGCTCGCGCCGCTGCCGTGCGAGCGCATCTCGCTCACCGGGCTGCGGGTCGCGGACGGGACGATCGACGTGGACGTCGACGCCGGTGCGGTGTCGGTCCAGGTCCACGACGCCGGCGTGCAGGTCGCGATCGAGGCGCCGCGGCGTGCTGCCCCGTGAGGGCCGGGGGACGGGTCGCCCGGGAACGGATCCGGATGGGGAGCGCGGGGGAGCGACGGTCCGGACCCGTTCCCGGGCATGCAGAAGCGTCGCCGGAGGTCCTCACCGCACCCGCACGGCCGCGTCGCGGTGCTCGCACCGTTGGGTCAACCACGCGTGAGGGCGCCGTGAGCGCCCCGTCTACGCTGCACCCATGCCATCGACGACGCGAACGGACGGCCGTACGGGACGCCTGGGTCTCGTCGTGCTGGCGGCATGCGGCGCGGTGCTGGTCGGCCTGTTCACCCTCGCCGACGTCAGCGTCGCCGAGGACGGGACGCTCACCGAGCCGTTCTGGCTGCTCGGGCTCGGCACGCTCGCGCTGACCGGCGCGGGCGTCGTCGGCCTCGTGCTGGCCTTCCGTGGCGTGCGGCGCCGCAGCGTCTGCGGTCGCGGCGGCTGCTGACCCCGTACCCCCCGCCACGCGGCAGCCGCGTCGTGACGAGCGCCGCGTGCGTTGGGCCGCGTGCGCTCAGCCGGCCGGTCCCGCCCGTCCGACCGCGGGGGTCGCACGCCGCGTCCGGAACCGGTCCACGGCCCACATCACGAGTCCGAGCACGAGGAACCCGGCGACGAGGATCCCGATCCACACGGCGACGCCGCCGTAGCCGAGCTCGCCGACGTCGAGGAAGAAGTACGGGTACTCCCCCACGATCGGTCCGCGCACCAGCCAGTAGCCGAGGTAGGCGA
>CAJXTG010000047.1 GCA_913060655.1 uncultured Nitriliruptoraceae bacterium
TCGACGGCGTCGAGGGTGGCGGTGACGCCGAGACCGTGGGCGTCGAGCTCGGCGAGGACCGGCGCGGGGACCGCGAGGCGGGCAGGTCGGGACGCGGACGTCGTCACGGCGTCCCTTTCCGTCCCGTACGAGCGCTGGAGGTGTCGGTGGGCGGGAGCGTACCGACGAGCAGGTTCGGTCCCGCGTGCGGTTCGGGACGGGTCGAGACGGGTCGGACGTCCCGAACCGTGGACCCGTCTCAGCGGGAGCGCAGCTCGAGCAGCCGGCGGCCACGGCGGATGAGGTGGACGTCCTCGAAGCGGCCGAGGGTGCGCCGCAGTCCGGCGGCGAACCGCTGCGCCTCCTGGAACGGCAGGGTGCGGAACTTGTGGTCGGTGACGAACCCGCCTGCGGGCCGGCCCTGCCGGAGGGCACGGCGCACGTTGCCCACCGTTCGGTGCGCGCTGCCGAGCGTGTTCGACCGTCGGGCGGCGAACGGGTCGGCCGTGTCGAGTCCGTCCCCGATGCGTTCCCACTCGTCGACGATCCGGTCGGCGGCGAGCGGACCGTCGAGCGTGCCGAGGCGTTCGGTGAGGACCCCGCCGGGCGTGTGCCAGCCACCTTCGGGCTCCTCGCCGGCGACGGCGGACCTGACGAGGTCGAGGAGTTCGTCCTGGCCGGCGGCGGTCCGGCCGAGCTGGTTGGAGACGTACCGGTCCCGCGCGTCGGTCGGCCGGTAGGAGATGAGCGGCCGGCCGGCCGCGGCCGCCTCGAAGCCGATCGTCGAGCCGTTGTGGACGATGACGGATGCCCGGCTCATCCATGCTGACGCCGTCCCTGCGCGGGTGACGAGCAGCTCCGGGATGTCGCCGACGAGGGCCTCCCACGACCCGTCCGCGTCGAGCGGGTGCGGGCGGATGACGATCCGGAGGCCCGGGTTGGCACGAGCGGTGGCGCGGATCGCGGGGATGAGATGCTCGAGGTAGCGGACCTCGTCGACGCAGCGCCGGTACCAACCGCGCTCCCAGTCGTCGTCGTCGCCACGGAAGTAGACGGGCCGCTGGTCCTGGATGCGGGTCCAGAAGGGGTTGCGGTCCATGATGATGGCGCTCTGATGGGCGAACAGCACGAACGGTTCGCCCGGTTCGATGCCGGGGAGTTCCCGCTCGGCGTGGAACGCCTGCAGCTCGGGGCGCCACAGGTCGACCCGGGGGGAACCGGTGTCGACGATCCGTTCGGCTGCGGCCGGGTGCAGCCGACGGAGGGCGGCGGTGTCGTGCGGCCCCCACATGAAGGAGCGGTCCGCGCGGGCGAGCGTCTCGGCGGAGAACCGCCGGTCGGCGAAGTCCTCCCAGGTGCCGAACTCGTCGAGGAGCCCGTGCTCCTCGTCCTGACTGGTGAAGCGGAACCCTCGCTCGTGGAGGAGCTCCTGCAGCCGGAGCCGGGAGGTCGACGGGGTCAGGGTCTTGTCGTGGAAGATCCCTGGGGGGACCCAGAGGCGGTGCGACAGCATCGGCCGGACGTCGCCGAGGAGCACCCGGTGGCCCCGCTCGGCCGCGACGAGCCCGAGGAGGAGCCGGCCGTCGATCTCACGCGCGAGGATCTCGACCTTCAGGTAGATGTTCACGACGCCGAGTCTAGGCGTGGCCCGCGCTCGGCCGTCCGTGGCCGGCCGACGCCGGGAGGGGTCAGCGCAGCAGCACGCCGGCGGTCCCGGCGAGCTCGATGAGGAGCTGCGGCTGCAGCCCGAGGACGACGACGAGTGCGCCGGCGACGGCGACGGCGGACGACAGGCCGGTGGACAGCACCGGCATGCGGTCCGCGAGCGGCCCGTCGACGTCGGTGGGTTCCTCGAGGAACATCATGCCGGCGATGCGCAGGTAGAAGAACGCGGCGACGAGCGACGAGGCGACGCCGACGAGGACGAGCCAGGTGAACCCGGCGTCGACGCCGGCGCGGAACACCTCGAGCTTGCCGATGAACCCGGCGGTGAGCGGCAGGCCGGCGAGCGACAGCAGCGCGAGCGACAGGATGCCGGCGAGCAGCGGTGAGGTGCGGCCGAGCCCCCGCAGCGTCGCGAGGGTGACCTCGCCGCGGCGGCGACGTTCGACGGCGATGACGACGCCGAACGCGGCGACGGTGCCGACCGCGTAGGTGACGAGGTAGAGCAGCGTCGCGGACAGGCCGGCGCGGGTGAGCGTGATGACGCCGATGGCGGCGTAGCCGGCGTGGGTGATCGACGAGTAGGCGAGGATGCGCTTCACGTCGTGCTGGGCGAGCGCGGCGAACGCGCCGTACAGCATCGTGGCGGCGGCGAGGACGGCGACGGCCGGCACCCACCACGCCTGCAGGCCGGGGAACGCGACGAGCAGGAGGCGCAGCAGCAGCGCGAACGCGGCGGCCTTCGTCGCGGCGGCCATGAACGCGGTGACGTTGGTCGGCGCCCCCTGGTAGACGTCCGGCGTCCAGAAGTGGAACGGGACGAGCGCGACCTTGAAGCCGACGCCGACGACGACGAGGACGAGGCCGGCGACGACGACCGCACGGGGCACGAGCACGCTCGTGAGGGCCGCGCCGATCTCGGGGATGGCGAGCGTGCCGGTGGCGACGTACAGCAGCGCCAGGCCGTAGAGCAGCACGGCGGAGGCGACCGCACCGGTGACGAAGTACTTCAGCCCCGCCTCCTGGCTGCGCCGGTCGCGACGGGCGAGGCCGGCGAGGACGTAGAGGGCGAACGACAGCACCTCGAGGGCGACGAACGCGGTGACGAGGTCGTTGGCCCCGCCGAGGACGCTCATGCCGACGGCGGCGAGGAGGAGGAGCGACTCGACCTCGGCCCGGTTGATGCGCCGCTCCTGCAGGTAGCCGTAGCCGAGGGGGATGACGAGCAGGGTGGTGAGGAACACGGTCAGGCGGGTGAACAGCTGCAGCCCGTCGACGGCGAGGGAGCCGCCGAACGCGGGCGTGGCGGTCAGCGGGACGCCGTCGCCGCCGAGGACGGTGCCGAGGTCGGCGACGGTGAGCACGAGCGCGGCGGCCAGCGCGAGGCCGGCACCCCACGCCTGCACGAGGGTGGGCCGGCCGGGCAGGACGACGGGCAGCGCCGGGCCGGCCGCGCCGAGCACGGCGAGGACGGTGCCGGTGACGAGGTCCCCGCCGACGACGACCCAGGCGCCGAGGCCGATGGTGGCGAGGCCGGCGGGCAGCAGGACGAGCTGCGGGCGGCCGCGGGTGATCGCGACGAGGAGGAGGACGAGCGCGGCGCCGGTGAGGACGAGCTCGGGGGCGAGGGCCGCGAACGACACGTCGAGCGTTCCGGTCATCGCAGGCCTCCTGCGGCGGCGACCTCACCGAGGACCCGGTCGACGGACGGGCCGACGAGGTCGAACAGCGGCCCCGGGTACAGGCCGATGGCGACGATGAGGACGACGAGCGGCGCCATGACGGCGAGCTCGCGGCGGGTCAGGTCGGTCGTCGTGCGGTTCGCGTCGGTCTCGAGCGGCCCGTGGAACATCCGCTGGTACGCCCACAGCAGGTACAGCGCGGCGAGCACCGCGCCGAACGCGGCGAGGACGGCGGCGGGCCGGCTGGTCGCGAACGTGCCCAGCAGGATGGGGAACTCGCCGACGAACCCGTTGAGGCCGGGCAGTGCGAGCGACGACAGGGACACGAGCAGCCACAGGCCGGCCATGACGGGCACCTGCTTCGCGAGGCCGCCGAAGTCGGCGATCATGCGGGTGTGGCGCCGCTCGTACAGGAAGCCGATGAGGAGGAACAGCGCGCCGGTGGACAGCCCGTGGTTGACCATCTGCACGACCGCGGCGGTGGTGGCGACGTCGTTGAGGGCGAACGTGCCGAGGACGACGAACCCCATGTGGCTGACCGACGAGTAGGCGACGAGCCGTTTCACGTCCGCCTGCATGAGCGCGACGATGGCGCCGTAGAGGACGCCGACGACGCTGACGCCGAGCAGCCACGGCGCGAACGTCGTGGTCGCGTCGGGGAACAGCGGCATCGCGTAGCGCAGCAGCCCGAAGGTGCCCATCTTCAGCAGCACGCCGGCGAGGAACACGCTGCCGCCGGTCGGCGCCTCCGTGTGCGCGTCGGGCAGCCAGGTGTGCACGGGGAACAGCGGCACCTTCACGGCGAACGCGACGAGGAACGCGGCGAACAGCCACGCCTGCTGCACGTCGGTGAGGACGAACCGGCCGGAGACGATGGCGTCGCGGATGGCGACGTAGTCGAACGTGCCGGTCTGCGCCTGCAGGTACAGGAGTCCGACGAGCATGAGCAGCCCGCCGGCGAGCGTGTAGAGGAAGAACTTGACGGCGGCGGCACGCCGGCCGGCCCCACCCCAGATCCCGATGATGAGGTACATCGGCACGAGGGTGAACTCGAACAGGATGTAGAACAGCAGCAGGTCGGTGGTGGCGAACACGCCGATGACGGCGGCCTCGAGGACGAGGAACGCGGCGGTGTAGCCCACCAGCCGGTCGTCGACGCTGCGCCACGACGCGACGAGCACGAGCGGCACGAGGAACGTCGTCAGCAGGATGAGCACGAGGCTCACGCCGTCGACGGCGAACGCGAACCGTGCGCCGATCGTCGGGATCCACGTGAACGACTCGACGAGCTGCAGGTCCGGCTGGGTGCGGTCGAAGCTCGCGAGCAGCCACAGCGACGCGGCGAACGTCGCGAGGGACACGGCGAGGCCGACGGCGCGCACGTCCCGGTCGCGGGAGCGGGGGGCGAGGGCGAGCAGCAGCGCGCCGACGAGCGGCGTGACGACGGTGAGGGTGATCGGCCCCATCAGCGCACCAGCCCGACGGTGACGTCGGCGGTCAGGGCGACGGCGGCGGCGAGCAGCAGCGCGACGACGACGACCATGACGGCGACGTAGGTGCGGACCATGCCGGTCTGCGCCCGGCGGGCGAGCCGGCCGGTCGCGACCGACAGGGCGCCGGAGCCCATCACCGCCCCGTCGACGAGCCGGCGGTCGACCCAGGTGAGCGCGCGGGCGAGCCGGGTGCCGAAGGTGACGAACACGGCCTCGTAGACCTCGTCGACGAGCAGGCGGCGCTCGAGCAGCTCGGCGACGGGCCCGCGGACCGGCTCGACGAGCCGCCCGCCGGACAGGTCACGGCGGGCGTAGAGCCGCCAGGCGAGGGCGATGCCGATGGTGACGGCGACGATGGAGATCGGGATGAGCTGCGCCTCACCGAGCGGCCCGACCGGCTCGTAGCCGATCGCGGTGATGTCGCCGGAGATCGGCGCGAGGAACCGGTACAGCGGCCCGGAGTGGACCGGGTTGAGGACGAGCCCGCCGACGGCGCTGAGCAGGCCCAGCACGACCAGCGGGATGGTCATCGACGTGGGCGACTCGTGGGGGTGCACGCCGGGCCGGTGGCGGGCCGGGCCGAGGAACACCATCACGTACCAGCGGGTCATGTAGAACGCGGTGATGACGGCACCGACGAGGCCGACGAGGTAGACGCCGCCGTAGCCGTGCAGGTACGCCTCGGTGAGGATCTGGTCCTTCGAGAAGAACCCGGCGAACGGCGGGACGCCGCTGATGGCGAGCCACGCGATGGTCGACGTCGCGAACGTGACGGGCATGGCGCGGCGCAGCCCGCCCATGCGCCACAGGTCCGTCTCGTTCGCGAGCGCGTGCATCACCGACCCGGCGGCGAGGAACAGCAGCCCCTTGAAGAACGCGTGGGTGACGAGGTGGAAGATGCCCTCGCGGAACGCGCCGACGCCGACGCCGATGAACATGTAGCCGAGCTGCGACACGGTCGAGTAGGCGAGGACCTTCTTGATGTCGTCCTGCCGGACCGCGATGAGCGCCGCGAGCAGCGCGGTCGCCGCACCGATCCACGCGATGATCGTCATCGCGTCGACGGAGCCGACGAGCACCGGGGAGAGCCGCACGGTCAGGTACACGCCGGCGGTGACCATCGTCGCGGCGTGGATGAGCGCGGACACGGGCGTGGGGCCGGCCATCGCGTCGGGCAGCCACACGTACAGCGGGATCTGCGCGGACTTCGCGGCGGCGCCGCCGAGCAGCAGCAGCACGAGCGTGAACGTCACACCGGAGGAGAGCGTCGGGGCGGCGTCGATGATGGCGAGCAGGTCGAGGGTGCCGAGGCTCGCGAACGCGAGGAACATCGCGACCATGAACGCGACGTCACCGACGCGGTTGGTGATGAACGCCTTCTTCGCGGCGGTCGCGTAGGCGCGCTTCTCGAACCAGAAGCCGATGAGCAGGTAGCTGGAGAGGCCGACGAGCTCCCAGCCGAGGAACAGCGTCAGCAGGTTCGACCCGAGCACGAGGATCAGCATCGACGCGAGGAACAGGTTCAGGTAGGCGAAGAAGCGGGCGAAGCGGCTGTCGCCCAGCATGTACCCGACCGAGTAGAGGTGGACGAGCAGGCCCACGCCGGTGACGACGAGCAGCATGACGACGGTGAGCTGGTCGACGAGCAGGTCGAACCCGACGGTGAGCCCGCCGACGTCGATCCAGCGGGGCAGCTCGCGCACGTACGTCGCCGGCGTGCCGATGACCTCGACGGCGACGGCGACGGACAGGACGAACGCGACCGCGGCGGCGGCGACGCCGAGGTAGGCGGCGCGGGCGGCGAGCCAGCGGCGGGCGACGAGGACGGCGACGAACCCGAGGGCGGGCACGGTCGGGATGAGCCAGGCCAGCCCGACGACCCCGTCGGTGACGGTCAGGATGTCGTTCGCGGGCGTGGCGCCCGCGGCGGCGGCGAGCAGCACGTCAGGACCTCAGGAGCGCGGGCACGTCGACGTCGACGGTGCCCCGACGGAAGAACAGGTTCACGAGGATCGCGAGCCCGACGACGACCTCGGCGGCCGCCACGACGATGATGAGGAACGTGAACACCTGCCCGTCGGCGTCGCCCCACAGGCGCGACCCGGCGACGAGCGTGAGGTTCACGGCGTTGAGCATCAGCTCGATGGACATGAACAGGACGATGAGGTTGCGCCGCAGCATGACGCCGACGAGGCCGATGGCGAACACGGCGGCCGCGAGGATCAGGTACGCACCGATCGGCATGTCAGCCCTCCCCACCTGAGGGGCCGCCGGACGGGCCACGGGAGGTGCCACCGGACGGGTCGTCCGACGGGCCGTCGGCGGGCGCGTCCGC
>CAJXTG010000048.1 GCA_913060655.1 uncultured Nitriliruptoraceae bacterium
GCCCTGCTCGAGCCGGGGGGCGGCGGTCCCGCCCTGCTCGCCCTCGTCGTCGGCTCGCAGGTCGTCGGGCTCGGTGCCGCCGTCCTGCTGGTGCGACGTCGCGGTGTCGTCCTCGGTGATGTCCTCGGCCCCGTCCGACCGCTGCTGCGCAAGGTCGGGACCGGTGTCGGCCTCGGCGTCGCCGCGCTGCTCGGTTCGACGCTGCTCGTCACCCTGCTGGTCACCCTCTCCGGCAGCGAGGCGGCGCCCGAGCAGGTCCTCACCGAGCAGCTGCTCGGTGGGCCCGTGGAGCTGGTGCTCGCGGTGCTGGCCGCCGTCGTCATGGCTCCGGTCGCCGAGGAGCTGCTGTTCCGCGGCCTGCTCCACCGGGCGCTCCGCCGTCGGTCGCCCGCGGTCGCCGCGACGCTGCTGTCGTCCGTCCTGTTCGCGGTCGTCCACCTCGACGTCGCGGTCAGCCAGCCGCTGGGGCTGGTCGGGCTCACGCTCGTCGGGGTCGTCCTCGCCATCGCCTACGAACGCACCGGCAGCCTCGTCGTCCCCGTCGTCATCCACGCGACGTACAACGGGCTGACCATCCTGCTCGTGGTCGCGACCTCCCGGCTCGACCCCGACCTCCTGCCGGCCGTGGTCGCCGCGCTCGTCGCCGGCGGATGAGCGGCCCGCCGGCCGACGGCCCGTCGCTCACCCCCGGCACGGTCCCCGGGTACGACGCCCGGCTCGTCCCCGCCTTCCGGGCCGCGAAGGCGTACCACTGCCCGACGTGCGAACGACCGATCCCACCCGGCACCGGCCACGTCGTCGCCTGGCCGGAGGGCATCGTCGACGAACGTCGCCACTGGCACCACCACTGCTGGCGGCTCGCGGTCCGTCGCGGACGGGTCAGCGGGTCCCGGGACACCCGGGGCGGCCGGTAGCGTCCGCCCCTCCGACGCCGACGACCGGACAGGATCTCCGATGGCCAAGCAGTGGGACACCCAGCCCGACCTCATCATCGACGCCGCCCGCACCTACGGGGCGACGATCCGCACGTCGCTGGGCGACATCAGCGTGGAGCTGCTCGCCGACCGGTCGCCGTCGACCGTGAACAACTTCGTGTTCCTCGCGCGCGAGGGCTTCTACGACGGGGTCATCTTCCACCGCGTCATCCAGGGCTTCATGATCCAGGGCGGTGACCCGACCGGGACCGGGACGGGCGGACCGGGCTACCGCTTCCGTGACGAGCTCGACGCGGCGAAGGAGCTCGGGTACGGCCCGGGCACGCTCGCGATGGCCAACGCGGGTCCGAACACGAACGGGTCGCAGTTCTTCCTCATGCACCGCGACAACCCGCTGCCGCCGGCCTACTCCGTGTTCGGCCGCACCGTCGCCGGCCAGGACGTCATCGACGCGATCGCGACGGTGGCGACCGGCGCGGGGGACCGGCCGGTGGAGGACGTCGTCATCCACGGCGTCGACATCACCGAGGCCTGAGTCGCCGACCGTCGCCCGCCGTCGGGTCCGTTCAGGTGACCGGCGGCGGGGGCGGTTCGTCGTCCTCGTCCCCCTCGTCGTCCGCGCCGTCGTCCGCGCGCCCCCCGTCCACGTCCGACCCGTCCACGCCCGGCCCGCCCCGAGCGGGGCCGCTCACGTCGTGACCGGGCCATGGCGGCAGGTCGTCCAGCTCGACCCGCTGCGGGCGCACGCCCCGGTCGTAGTCGCGCACACGCCGCGGGTAGCCCGTCCGTGCCGCGTCGTAGACGGGGATCCCGTGCTCCGCGCAGAAGCGGCGCACGGTCTCCGCGTCCGGGACCGGACGACGCAGGTACTCCCCGTCGTCCGCCACGAGCAGCACCGACACGCCGTACAGGTTGGTGCGCGGCTCGAGGTAGACCTCGACCCCGCCGCGGGAGCGGGCGAACGCGAGCAGGTCGTCCCCGTCGAAGTCCGCCGCCGCGCGGTCGCGCCCGCGCCGAGCGCCCACCCCGCCACGCCGTCCGCGGCCCGTGCCCGCACCACGGGAGCTGCGGCCCGCCGGCGGCCCCGCAGCACCGTCGTCACCGCGCAGCCACGCCCGGATCCGGTCGCCGAGACCCACGCTCGCACCCCGTCGCGGTCGGGAACGGCGGCGCCGCCGCGACCGGGACGAGGCTAGTGGGCCGGTGCGGCCGCATCCGCGTCGGGGTCCTCGATCAGCTCCAGGAGGATGCCGCCGGTGCTCCGGGGGTGCACGAACGCGATCCGGTGCCCGCCACCGCCGACACGTGGCTCCTCGTCGATCAGCTCCACCCCCTGCGCCCGCAGGTGTGCGAGCGCCTCGTCGAGCGAGCGCACGGCCAGGCCGAGGTGATGGAGCCCGGGCCCACGGCGCGCGAGGAACCGCGCGATGGGGGAGTCCTCGCGGGTGGGCTGGACGAGCTGCAGGTGCACCCCGTCGACGGTCAGCATCGCCTCCTCGACACCGTCCTCGTCGATGCGCTCACGGGAGCCGGCGGTGAGGCCCAGGGCCGAGGCGTACAGCGCGAGGGACGCGTCGAGGTCCTCGACGGCGATGCCGATCTGGTCGATGCGGGTGACGTCCATCGTGCCCTCCGGGTGCCGGCCGCGTGCCACAGCACGCTAGCCGCGCCCGTCGGGTCTCCTATCCTCGCGCACCCGTCCGCGTCACGTCACCTCCGGACGGCACGACGCGCAGGGAGGGACGGCCGTGGACGCGCCCGACGTCGCCGCGCTCGAGGAACGCCTCGTCGGCGGCGACCGGCGTGCACTCGCACGGCTCCTCACGCTCGTCGAGGACGGCCGGGGTGACGTCCAGGCGGACGTCGTGGCGCGGCTGCATCCGCGCACGGGCGGTGCACGGCTCGTCGGCATCACCGGCTCGCCCGGCGTCGGCAAGTCGAGCGTGACGTCGGCGCTCGTCACGGCGCTGCGGGCCGTCGGACGGCGCGTCGCCGTCCTCGCCGTCGACCCGTCGTCACCGCTGACCGGCGGGGCGCTGCTCGGCGACCGCATCCGCATGCAGGTCCACCATCGCGACCCCGACGTGTTCGTCCGGTCCATGGCCGCCCGCGGGCACCTCGGCGGGCTCGCCGCCGCCGTGCCCGCCGCCGTCCTCGTCCTCGACGCCGCCGGCTTCGACGACATCATCCTCGAGACGGTCGGGGTCGGGCAGTCGGAGGTCGAGGTCGCGGCGATGGCGGACACGACCCTCGTCGTCATGGCGCCCGGGCTGGGCGACGGCGTGCAGGCCGCCAAGGCCGGCATCCTCGAGGTCGCCGACGTGCTCGTCGTCAACAAGGCCGACCAGCCGGGAGCGGGCCGACTCGAGGCCGAGCTGCGCGGCATGCTGGAGCTCGGCCACGCCGTCGCCCCGCCACCGTCCGACGACGCCGGACCGACGGTCAGCTGGATGCCGCCGATCCTGCGGACCGTCGCGGTCCGCGGTGAAGGGGTGGACGCGCTGCGCGACACCCTCGATGCGCACGTCGCGGCGCTCGACGCGGCGGCCGGCCCCGGCCGCGCCCTCGTGCGGGCCCGCCGCTGGATCACGGAGATCGCCGCGGGACGGCTGCGGGACGTGCTGGCCGGCGACGACGGACCGCTGCCGGCGAGGCTCGAGGAGCTCGCCCGAGCGGTCGCCGACCGGCGGGTCGACCCCGCGACCGCCGCGGACCGGCTGCTCGCCGGCCTCGGCTGAGTCAGCCGTCCCCGTCGGCGCCGTCGTCGGCGTCCGTGCCCTCCGGGTCCGCGTCCCCGGCCGGGTCGGCCGGCGGGGTCCCGTCCCCGGCCGCACCCTCCTCCGGCTGCGGGGCGGCGGGCGGCCCGACGGTCGGACCCGGTGCCGTGGGGGCGTCGTCCTCCCCGGACAGGTCGTAGCCGGGGAGCTGGCCGAGCTCGACGTCCCCGAACAGCTCCGGCACCTCCTCCGGTTCCGTGGGGACCTGCGGTCCGGGCACGACCAGCGCCGCCGGATCCTCGACGGGCTCGGCGATGACCTCCCCGACGACCTCGGTGGTCACGTCCGCCGTGACGACGTACGCCGTCCCGCCCGCACCGGCCAGCACGAGCAGCACCGCGCCCACCGCCGTGCCCGCCCACCGGGGCGCGCGGGGCCGCCGGCGCCCCGACGGCCAGCGTCGCTCCACCCGGACCCAGGCCGTGTCGAACCAGCCGGCCGGCAGGATGCGTTCGACGCCCGGCCTGCCCGGCTCCCGGCGGGCCTCCGCGTCGGCCAGGTCGGCGAGCCGGTCGCGCAGGCCGTCGGGACCGAGCCGTCCGCGCCGGAGCTCCCGCACGGCGGCCAGCATGATGCCCTCGACCGCCCGCGTCGGACGCTCCGCGCGCAGCGCACCGCGCTGGACGACGTCCCGGTGCCGGTGCAGCAGTGACGCGAGCGCCGGTGCCGACCCCGCCGACGCGAGCTCGAGCAGGTCCGCATCGGTGTGCCGAGGTCGCACCGCGCCGCACCTCCCGTCGTCGCCGGGCAGGCTACTGCCGCCCGTACCCTGCACGCCCGGCAGGTGGACGGGACCGGACGGAGGGAGCGGGGATGCCGGTGCTCGTGCATGCCGCCCACCGGCCCGTCGCGCGGACGGTCGCGCGCCACCTCCTCGCGGCCGGCGGCCAGGTCCGTGCGACCGCCGCCGACGGTGTCGCCCTGCTCCGCGCGGAGGGGGTGTTCACCGCCGCCTGCGACCCCGACGACGAGGGGGTCCTCGAGGCGGCCCTGACGCAGGTGCACACCCTCGTCGTCCTCCTCGGAGGGCTCGGACGGGCCGACGTCGGGGCGGTCCGTGCGGAGGGCCTCGCCGCGGCCCGGGCGGCCGACGGGGCAGCCGTCCAGCGGGCCGTGCTCGTCACGCTCCCGCAGGGACGGGAGCCCGGCGACCCCCTGCGACGCGTCCACGCGGAGGTCGCCGACGCGTTCGCCGCGCTCCCGCTGCCCAGCGTCGAGGTCCGCACCGGCCTGCTCGACACCCCGGCCACGACCGACCTGCTGCTCGCCGCCGGACTCCCGGAACCGGAGCGCTCCACCCCCGTCGCGCCCGTCGACGTCGGTGCGCTCGCGGCGCTGGTCGTCGCCATCGACGATGCGCGCAGCCGCGCCACCGGGGGGCACCTGGTCGTCGCCGCCGACGGGCCGGACCGCCGTCCGCTCGCCGACCACGTCGCCGACGCCACCGCTCGGACGGGCGGCACCGGACGGCTCGCCGGCCGGCGCGTCCCGTCCGAGGCGGACCGGTCCGCGCTCCTCGGGACGCTCGCGGGGCCGTGGTGGACCGACGACGCCGACGTCCCCGACGCGTGGTCGCTGTTCGCCGTCGCCCCCGACCCGGCCGGTTGACGGTGGTCGGGACGCCGCTGCTGCGCTGCTTCGACCTCGACGGCTGTGTCGTCGTCTCCGACGCGGCGATCGCCGACGGCCTCCACCACGCCGTCGCGACGGTCGGGCTGCCCACGCCCGATGCGGACGAGGTGCGTGCGGCCATCGGACCGCCGCTGCGCACCACGTTCGCCCGGCTCGTCCGGGCCGCCGGCCACGACCCGGAGGTCGGGGAGGGGGCGGCGCTCGTCACGGCGGCGGTGACCGCCTACCGCACCCGCTACGCCGACGTCGGCTTCGACCTGACCCGACCCGTCCCCGGCATCGTCGCGCTGCTCGAGGAGGTGGCGGACCTGCCCGGCCGCACGGTCATCGTGACGGCGAAGCCGACGGCCGTCGCCGAGCCGCTGCTCACCCACGTCGGCCTGCGCGACCGGTTCGACGCCGTGCACGGCGCACCGCTGGGCCCCGACGTCGAGGAGAAGCGGGTGACCCTCGCCCGCGCGCTCGCCACCCACGATGCCGCGGCCGACGCGGCCGTCATGATCGGGGACCGCTCCCACGACGTCCACGCCGGGCGCGCCTGCGGCACGCGGACCGTCGGCGTGCTGTGGGGTGCGGGCGACCGGGCCGAGCTCGAGGCCGCGGGCGCCGACCACGTCGTCGACCTGCCGCCCGCGCTGGTGCCGCTGCTCACGGGCCCGCGCTGACCGGTCGCCGCCGGCAGGGCGAGGTCAGTCGGGCAGGGTCGGCTGGTCGATGAACGGGACCATGTCGCGCAGCGTCCGGCCGACCCGTTCGATCGTGTGATCGCGGCCGGCCGCCCGCATCGCGGCGAAACGCTCACCGCCCGACTCGATCTCCTCGATGAAGCCGCGTGCGAACGTCCCGTCCTGGATCTCGGTGAGGATCTGCCGCATCGCCGCCTTCGACGAGTCGTCGATGACCCGCGGCCCCGACACGTAGTCGCCGTACTCGGCCGTGTCCGACACCGAGTAGCGCATCCAGGACAGGCCGCCCTCGTACATCATGTCGACGATCAGCTTCAGCTCGTGGAGGCATTCGAAGTAGGCGGCCTCCGGCTGGTAGCCGGCCTCGACCAGCGTCTCGAAGCCGGCCTGCACGAGATGGCTGACGCCGCCGCACAGCACCGCCTGCTCGCCGAACAGGTCCGTCTCGGTCTCCTCGGCGAACGTCGTGTGCAGCACGCCGGCCCGGGTCAGCCCCAGCGCCGCCGCGTACGACTTCGCGAGCTCGAGGGCGCCGCCGGTCGCGTCCTGGTGGACGGCGACGAGCCCGGGGACGCCCTGACCCTGCTCGTACATGCGCCGCACGATGTGCCCGGGGGACTTCGGCGCGGCCAGCATGACGTCGACCCCCTCATGGGGGGTGACGAAGCCGAAGTGGACGTTGAAGCCATGGCCGAAGATGAGCGCGTCGCCGGGCCGGACGACGTCGGACAGGCCGCCCTCCCACATCGCCTTCTGGGCCGTGTCAGGCGCGAGGACGACGATGACGTCCGCCTCGTCGGCGGCCGCCTCCGTGTCCAGGACCCGCAGGCCGGCCTCCTCCGCGACGGCCCGCGAGCGGGAACCGGCGCGCAGGCCGACGCGCACGTCGACGCCGGAGTCGCGCAGGTTGAGCGCGTGGGCGTGCCCCTGGCTGCCGTAGCCCAGCACGGCGACCGTGCGGGCCCGGATCAGCGACTCGTCGGTGTCTGCGTCGTAGGAGATGGTTGCCACGGTGTCCTCCGCTGGTTCCGTTCGGGTCGTGCGACG
>CAJXTG010000049.1 GCA_913060655.1 uncultured Nitriliruptoraceae bacterium
CTCCTCGTAGTCCCGTAGCGCGCGTCCGGCTCCGACGCGCGCGAACCTCCCTTCCCAGGGAGGTTCTCTCGTGAAGGGGGCGGGCACCGTCCGGACGCGGTCCGGACCGGAGGAGGAGACGACGACATGCGGATGACCGGAGCCGAGGCCGTCATGCGGACCCTCGAGAAGCTCGGCGTCGACGCCGTGTTCGGCTACCCCGGTGGGGCGATCATGCCCGCCTACGACACGCTGATCGAGGCCGGGGTCGACCACGTGCTCGTCCGGCACGAGCAGGGTGCGATCCACATGGCCGAGGGCTACGCCCACGCGACGGGGGAGGTCGGCGTCTGCATCGTGACCTCCGGCCCGGCCGCGACGAACCTCGTCACCGGGCTGACCGACGCGATGATGGACTCGATCCCGATCCTCGCGCTCACCGGACAGGTCGCCTCCACCGCCATCGGCACCGACGCCTTCCAGGAGGCGGACGTGACCGGTATCACCATGCCGATCACGAAGCACAACGAGCTCGTGCGCTCCGCCGACCGCATCGTCGACGCCATCAAGGAGGGCTACCACATCGCACGCTCCGGACGGCCCGGACCGGTGCTGATCGACCTCCCCAAGGACGTGCTCAACGCGGAGCTCGACTTCGACTGGGACCCGGACGTCGACCTGCCCGGCTACCGCCCGACGGTGCGGGGCCACGGGCGCATGATCCGCGAGGGCCTCAGCCTCATCGGGCAGGCGGAGCGACCGGTGATCTACGCCGGAGGTGGGCTGGTCCGGGCCGGCGCGGATGCCGAGCTGCGCGCGTTCGCCGAGCGGCTGCAGCTGCCCGTCGTGACGACCCTGATGGCCCGCGGGGTGATGCCCGACACCCACGAGCTGGCCGTGGGCATGCCCGGGATGCACGGGCACGTCGCCGCCGTCCGCGCGTTCCAGGAGACCGACCTGCTCGTCGTGCTCGGGGCCCGCTTCGACGACCGGGTCACCGGGCGGCTCGACGCGTTCGCACCGCACGCGAAGGTCGTGCACGTCGACGTCGACCCGGCGGAGATCGGCAAGAACCGGCATGCGGACGTGCCGGTCGTCGGTGACCTCAAGGTCGTGCTCGACCAGTTCCTCGCCCACCTCGACGACCTCGCGGAGAAGGACCGGCTCGCGGAGGTCACGCCGGACACGACGGCATGGCGCGCGCACCTCGCCCAGCTCCACGACGACCACCCGCTGCGCTGCGAGCAGCCGGAGACCGGGGTGCTCAAGCCGCAGACCGCGATCCGGGCGATCCACGCCCAGTGGGGCGACGAGGCCGTGTACGTCGCCGGCGTCGGGCAGCACCAGATGTGGGCCAGCCAGCTGATCCCCTACACGCGCGGGCGACAGTGGATCAACTCGGGTGGGCTCGGCACGATGGGCTTCGCGGTCCCGGCGGCCATCGGCGCGAAGGTCGGCCTCGGCCGTGACGTCCCGGTCATCGCGATCGACGGCGACGGCTGCTTCCAGATGACCTTCCAGGAGCTCGCCACCGCCGTCCAGCACGACATCCCCGTCGTCTTCTGCATCATCAACAACGGCTACCTCGGCATGGTGCGGCAGTGGCAGTCCCTGTTCTACGACGACCGCCGCTCACAGGTCGAGCTGCCGCAGGCGCTGCCGGACCTCGTGCACCTCGCGGAGGCGTACGGCATCCCCGGCTTCCGGGTGGAGCGGGTGGAGGACCTCGCCCCGACGCTGGAGAAGGCGGCGGCGATCACCGACCGGCCCGTCGTCGTCGACCTGCGGGTCGACCCGGAGGAGATGGTGTTCCCGATGGTCCCCTCGGGCGCGTCGAACGACGAGCTCATCGAGTCCGCCGAGGAATGGTTCGCGAAGCAGGCGGAGGTGCGCGCATGAACCGCGACCGTCACATCCTCTCGGTGCTCGTGGAGAACAAGCCGGGCGTGCTCGCCCGCATCGCGCTGATGTTCTCGCGTCGTGGGTACAACATCCACTCGCTCGCGGTCGGGCCGACCGAGGACGACGCGGTGTCGCGCCTCACGCTCGTCGTCGGGACCGAGGCCGTGCAGCTCGAGCAGATCGTCAAGCAGCTCAACAAGCTCGTGAACGTGCTGAAGATCACCGAGCTCGGTGAGGATGCGGTGGAGCGCGAGCTCCAGCTCGTCAAGGTCAGCGCGGACGCGTCGAACCGCTCGAGCATCATCGAGCTCGCCGACGTGTTCCGGGCGAAGGTCGTGGACGTCGGGCTCGACACCATCACGATCGAGGCGGCCGGCAACCCGCGCAAGCTGCAGGCGATGCTCGACCTGCTCGAGCCGTTCGGCATCCGCGAGTTCGTCCGCAGCGGAACCATCTCGCTGTCGCGCGGGGGCACCGCCATCACCGACGGTGGCCGTGCGCGGATGCGCCGCGTCATCTGAGGGCTCCGGCCGCCGTGACCGGCGGTCGGACCGTGCCGACGGGGGTCGTGCCGTGGTCGAGCAGTCCGAGGGTCCGCTGCGCCTCGACTGGCACTGGCGGGTGCTGCAGGCCCTGTTCGTGTCGGTCCTGGCGCTCGCCCGCTGGCGCATCGACGTGGACGGCGCGAAGCAGCTGCCCGCCGAGGGCGGCGCGGTCATCGCCTTCAACCACCACAGCTACGCCGACGCCGTCATGCTCGCGTGGGCGGTGGTGATGCGCGGCGGCAGGCCGGTCCGGTTCATGGCCAAGCGTGAGGCGTGCGAGGGTCGTTGGCTCGGGTGGCTCACCCGCTGGGTCTCGGTCATCCCCGTCGACCGTGGCTCGGCCGCGGCCCGGGCCCGTGCGCTCGAAGGTGCGGTGGAGGCGGTCGCGGCCGGGGACCTCGTCGCGATCGCCCCCGAGCAGACGATCTCCGACTCGCTCGAGCTGCTGCCGTTCCGCCACGGTCCCGCGCGGGTCGCCCTCGCGACCGGCGCGCCGATCGTCCCGTGCATCGGCTGGGGTTCGCAGCGGTCCGTCGGTCCCGACCGCCGGCCGGCCCGGCTCGTCGCCCTGCCCGTGACGGTGCGCTTCTCCGAACCGCTCGTCCCCCTCCCCGGGGAGGACGCGGCCGCGCTGACCGACCGGCTGCGGGTGCGGATGGAGGCGGAGCTCGACCACGCGCAGCGGACCTACCCGGGGGGCACGCCGGCAGGGGCGCCATGGGTGCCCGCGCGGCTCGGCGGCGGTGCGCCGCCGCACGACGAGGTGCTGCGGCAGCACGCCGAGCGGCAGCGTGACTGGGACGACGGGACGTCGCGATGAGTGCCGTCGCCGTCCCGCGCGCCACGCTGAGCTACCACCTCCTCGCACGGCTCGCGATGACCCCGATCTGGGCGCAGCGGTGGCGCATCGACAGCGAGGGGCTCGAGCACGTGCCCCGCAGCGGCGGTGCGGTGATGGTCCTCAACCACTCGAGCTTCGTCGACTTCTTCACCGCGGCGCGCGCCCCGTTCCTGCAGCTCGGCCGCCCCGTCCGCATCCTCGCGAAGGCCTCGCTGTTCCGCTCGCGGCTGATCGGCCCGACGATGCGGGCCGCGGGGCACATCCCCGTCGAACGCGGCGCTGGGCGTGACGCGCTGGCCGCCGCCGTCGCTGCGCTGCGACGCGGCGAGTTCCTCGGCGTCCTCCCCGAGCAGACGATCTCCCCGTCGTTCGAGCTGCTGCCGTTCAAGTCGGGAGCGGTGCGGATGGCGCAGGAGGCCGACGTGCCCGTCGTCCCCGCCGTGTCGTGGGGGTCGCACCGCTTCTGGACCACCGGGGACGGGCCGCACCTGACGTGGCGCCTGCCGGTGCTCGTCCGCTACGCCCCGCCGGTCCGTCCCGACGGCGACCACGCGACGGTGACGGCACGCATCCGCGCGCAGATGGCGGACATGCTCGCTGACGTGCAGCAGCGCTACCGCGACGGGCTGCCCGCCGGTGCACGCTGGGTCCCGGCCCGCCTGGGCGGCTCCGCCCCGACCCCCGAGGAGGCGGAGGAGCGGCTGCGGCGCCTCCGGTCCGGCTGGGGGCGCCCGCAGCGGCCGGAGGAGAAGGCATGAGCCTGACCGTGCGCGACGCGACCCTCGACGACCTGCCGGCGGTCGCCGCGATCTACACGCACTACACGCTGCGGACGACGAACACCGTCAGCACGGAGGTTCGCACCCCCCGTGACTGGCGGGAGCGGTTCACCGTGAACGTCGTCGAGGGCCCCTACCACCTGCTCGTCGCCGTGGAGGACGACGCGGTCGTCGGCTTCGTGGAGACGCAGCGCTTCCGGCCCAAGGCCGCCTACGACCGCTCCGTCGAGCTGTCCGTCTACGTCGCCCCCGACCTGCGTGCGAAGGGCGTCGGCTCCGCGCTGTTCGAGGCGCTGTTCGCACGCGTCGCCGACGACGACCGCTTCCACCGGGCGTTCTCCATCATCGCGCTGCCCAACGACGCCTCCATCGCGTTCCACGAGCGTCACGGCTTCGTCCACCGTGGCACCCTGACCGAGGCGAGCCACAAGTTCGGCCAGTACCTCGACATCGCCTACTACGAACGAGCCCTGTGAGCCCCACCATCACCGACCTCGCCGGCGGTCCGGACGCGTTCGTCCGGCTCGTCGACGCGTTCTACGTCCGGGTCGAGCAGGACCCGGTGCTGCGACCGATGTACCCCGAGGACCTCGAGCCGGGGAAGGCCCACCTCGCCCTGTTCCTCGCCCAGTACTTCGGGGCGACCGACCTGTACACGTCGCAGCGTGGCCATCCGCGCCTGCGGATGCGGCACGCGCCGTTCCCGATCGACGCGGGTGCGGCCGACCGCTGGGCCACCCACATGCTGGCCGCGCTCGCCGAGCAGGAGCTGCCCGACGAGGTGCACGCGGCGGTGGAGGAGTACGTCCGCCGGGCGACCCCGACCCTCATCAACCGGCTCCCCGCCGACGTGCTGCCCCCCGACGGGCGCGACCCGTGGGGCGGTGACGGCCCGGCGGCGTCCGCGACCTAGGCTGCGGACGCAGGACGGTCGACGAGCGGCCGGACCCGCCCGCACCCGACGCCCCCGTCACCCTCGGAGTCCCCGTGAAGGTCCTCGTCACCGATCCGCTCGCGCCCGCAGGCGTCGAGACGCTCGCCATCGACCACGACGTCGACGTCATGACCGAGCTGAGCAAGCCCGAGCTGCTCGAGGTCATCGGCGGCTACGACGCGCTCGTCGTCCGTTCCCAGACCCAGGTCGACGCCGACGTGATCGCGGCGGGCAAGCGGCTGAAGGTCATCGCACGCGCCGGCGTCGGCGTCGACAACGTCGACCTGGACGCGGCCACCCGCTCCGGCATCGTCGTCTGCAACGCCCCGCAGTCGAACATCATCTCCGCCGCCGAGCACACGGTCGCCATGCTGCTCGCGGTCGCCCGCAACATCCCGCAGGCGCACGCCGCCCTGTCCGAGGGGCGCTGGGAGCGCAGCCGCTGGACCGGCACCGAGGTGTACGGCAAGACGCTGGGGGTGCTCGGGCTGGGCCGCATCGGTGGTCTCGTCGCGAAG
Source organism: uncultured Nitriliruptoraceae bacterium (assembly GCA_913060655.1). Classification (GTDB taxonomy): domain Bacteria; phylum Actinomycetota; class Nitriliruptoria; order Nitriliruptorales; family Nitriliruptoraceae; genus CSBr16-57R1. The sequence goes on from CAJXTG010000049.1 coordinate 5,499, forward strand.
CGCTGCCAGGTCCTGGGGATGGACGTCGTCGCCTACGACCCGTTCCTCGCGCCGGAGCGGGCGGCCCGGATGGACGTCGAGCTGCTGCCGTCGGTCGAGGCGGTCCTGTCCCGGGCCGACTTCGTCACCGTCCACCTGCCGCGCAACGCCGAGACGGCGAACCTGCTCGACGCGGACCGGCTCGCGCTGATGCGTCCCGACGCGCGGCTCATCAACGTGGCCCGCGGTGGGATCATCGACGAGGTCGCGCTCGCCGAGGCCCTCCGGGAGGGCCGGCTCGCCGGAGCGGCCCTCGACGTGTTCGCCTCCGAGCCGCTGACCGACTCGCCCCTCATCGGTCTGCCCAACGTCGTGCTCACCCCGCACCTGGGAGCGTCGACGAGCGAGGCGCAGGACAAGGCCGGCACGCAGGTCGCCGAGTTCGTCAACCTCGCGCTCGCGGGGGAGTTCATCCCGTCGGCCCTGAACCTGCAGGGCGGTCCCCTCGACGACGCGCTGCGTCCCTTCCTGCCGCTCGCCGAGCGTCTCGGCCGGCTGCTCGCCGCGATCGCCGAGGACGGGATCACGGGGGAGATCACCGTCGAGTTCCTCGGCGGTATCGCCGGGCACGACAACCGGGTCCTCGCGCTCGGGGTGCTGCGCGGCGTCCTCGCGGCCGCCGCGACCGAGCCGGTCACGCTGGTCAACGCGCCGCTGATGGCGGAGCACCGGGGCATCCACCTGCGGGAGGTCGACGATCCGCAGAGCGGTGACTACGTGTCGCTGCTCCGGGTCCGGTGCGTGCGGCGCGACGGGACGATCGCCCGCGTCGCGGGCACCGTGCTCCAGCCCGGTGACCGCGAACGCATCGTCGAGGTGTGGAACACGCCCATCGACGTCGAACCCGCGCCCCACATGGCGTTCTTCCGCTACGACGACCGGCCCGGGGTCATCGGTGCCGTCGGGACCGCCTGCGGCACCGCGGACGTCAACATCGCGGCGGCGCAGGTCGGCCGCAGCGCCGGCGGGGGTGAGGCCATCATGGCGCTGGCCCTCGACGCGGCCCTCACGCAGGACGTGCTCGCCGACATCACCGCGAGCATCGGGGCCCACGAGGGGCGCGCCATCAGCCTGCCGTGACCACGATGCCCACGGCGACCGCGCCGTGGGCGGTCCACGCGCCGGTGCGGAGCCAGTTCGTCGTGACGAGTCGCCGGTGCACGGTCGCGTCGAACCCCGTGCCGAGACGACCGTGCGCCGGCACGCTCGCCACCACCGTCACGAGCACCGGCACGGCGGCGAGCACCGCGGCGGCGACGAGCAGCCAGCCGGGTGTTCCGCGCGGTGGTGCGACCAGCAGCCAGGCGGTCGTGACGCCCTGCACGGTCCACGGGAGCATGACGACCGCCGCCATCCGCGGGGCGTGCGCCCGCTCGTAGGCGACGAACCGTTCCGGCCCCACCAGCGCCATCAGCGGGTAGTGGACCCACTGGACCGTCCAGATGATGCCGACGAGCA
>CAJXTG010000050.1 GCA_913060655.1 uncultured Nitriliruptoraceae bacterium
CGGGTCGTCCCGCGCGTCTCGGCGCGGGGGAACCACGGCGGCCAGGACGGTCGTTCGCGCATCGGTCCCTCGTCGCGTCCCGACCCACGGGCGGGGTCGAAGGCGAGGGGCAGGATGAGCGGGGCGCCCCACGGGGGACGCAGCGTCGTCGTGCGTTGCGCCCACGGGCGGGTCGCCGTCACCTCACCGCGCTGCGGCCATCGCGACCCAGCTCGCCGCGACGAGGCGTCCCGCCTGCACCGACCCCTGCTCGCCCGCGTCCACCTCGTCGAACGCGGCGAACAGCAGGCCGACGAGCGAGCCGGCGAGCCAGCGCACCGGCAGGTCGTCGCGCACGCGCCCCATCGCCTGCAGCGTCGCGACGTACACGCCCCACGGGGTGAACGCTTCCCCCCATCCGGCGGTGACGTCGGGGCTCTCGTGCATCGGGCCCATACGCAGGAACGTGGCGCGGTCCGACAGCGGGTGCACGACACGCCACAGGTCCTCGACGACATCGGCGGGGGCGCGCTCCGGGGACCAGTCGAGCTGCGCCATGCCGTCGCGCATCCGCTCGAGCGTGTCGACGGCGAGCGCCTCGAGCAGCGCGTCGCGGGTGGGGAAGCGGTTGAAGATGGTGGTGCGGCTGACCCCGGCCGCTTCCGCGATCGTCCGCAGCGTCGCGTCGGGTCGTCGGACGAGCACGCCGGCGGCCGTGTCGAGCAGGTCCTCGGTTCTGATCACCATGTTCATTTCCGAACACTTGTGTTCACTTGCAGCGTAGAGTGCTGCGAGGAGGAGCGCCCATGACCCGCGACACCCGGACCGACGTCGACCCCACGGGGACGCGCGCGTCGCGTGACGTGCTGCCCGACCTGCTGCGCGGGCTCGCGCTCCTCGGCATCGTCGTCGTCAACGCCCCCTACCTCGGCAGTTCGACGTTCGGCTTCGCGCCTGAGGCGGTCGCGTCGACCGTCGACGCGGCCGTGACGTTCCTCGTCATCGCGCTGGCGCAGGGCAAGTTCTTCCTGCTCTTCTCGTTCCTGTTCGGGTACTCGCTCGCCTACGTGCTGCGCGACGACCGGCCCGACGGCCGCGCCCGCTTCCGGCGTCGCCTCGCGGTCCTCGCCGCGTTCGGCATCGCCCACGCGCTGCTGCTCTTCGCCGGCGACATCCTGCTGACCTACGCCGTGCTCGGGGTCGTGCTGCTGCGCCTCACCCGCAGCCCGGACCGGACGGTGCGGCGTGCGGCGCGTGGCGTGTTCCTCGCGGGCACGCTGCTGCTGACCGCCGGCCTCGGCCTCCAGGCCGCGTTCCCCCAGGAGGTCGCCGCCGTCGACCCGGCGGCCGTCGCGTTCGACGCGGGGATCGCGGATGCGCCGCTCGGTGAGGCGATCGCGCTGCGCGCCGCGGTGCTTCCGACCGTGCTCGGGACGGTCGCGTTCGCGCAGGGCCCCTACGCGCTCACCGCGTTCCTCGTGGGGCTCCTCGCGTCACGTCGGCGGCTGCTCGCCGACCCGGCCGCGCACGCGCCGCTCTGGCGGCGGCTGCTGCGCATCGGGCTCGGCGTCGGCCTGCCGCTGCAGCTCGTCGCCGCCGTCCTGCAGGTCGGCGCCATCCGCGACGGCGTCCCGTCGGGCACCGCAGGGTCGCTCGGGCTGCTGCTCGGGTTCGTCACCGCACCGCTGCTCACCGCCGGCTCCGTCGGCCTGGTCGCCACCGGCGTCGCACGCCGGCCCGAGCTGATGCGCTGGGCGTGGCCGGCGGGCCGCATGTCGCTCACCGTCTACCTCGGCCAGTCGCTGCTGCTCGTGCTCGTGTTCGGTGGGCTCGGGATCGGCCCGGGCCTGTTCGGCGAGCTCGGCACGGCCGCCGTCGTGTCCGTCGGCATCGCCACCTGGGTGGTGCTGACCGCGCTGTCCGCATGGTGGCTGCGCTCGCACGACCGCGGGCCGCTCGAGGCGGTCGTCGCCCGGCTCAGCACCCCAGGCGGCCGTCGGCCGTGATGCGCATGACCTCGATCCGTCCGCACGCGATCCGCCCTGCAGCCACGACACCTCCTGGAGGAGACCGCCCATGAGCCGCAGCACCAGCATCATCCTCGCCGTCGTCGTGCTGGCCGCCATCACCGGCGTGCTCCTCGCGACGACCACGACGGAGACCACCGTCCGCACGCTCGCGCTGGCCGCACCCGGCCTCGCGGGGCTCGCGTGGTGGCGGCTGCGCGGCCGCTCGCGGTGAGGGCGGTGAGGTCGAGGATCAGGGCGACGTCGCCGTCCCGTCGCTGCCGGCACAGGTCGGGTACCGGCTGGTCCATGCGCTCCTCTCCGGCGACGTCCGGTTCGTGATCTGACCGACCGTCGGCGGGGTCGTCATCGGGAGCGTCATCAGCACCGCCATCGGACGCCCGAGACGGGCACCACGCTCGACTTGACACATCAAGATTCGTCTGGTCCCTTGCCGGTCATGGAATCGACACGCCGCAAGTTCGCCTCGCAGGCCGATCCGGCCCTGCTCGACGCCGTGCGCGACATCGCGGCCGAGGAGGGACGCCAGTTCCAGGTCGTGCTCGAGGAGGCCCTCCAGGAGTGGGTCGAGCGCAAGCGCGGGGAGCGGCCGCGCCCCGAGGTGATGGCCCACCTCGCCGGGTCGGTCGCCGCGCACCGCGAGCTCTACCGCCGTCTCGCCCAGTGACCCCCACCAAGTGACCCGGGACGACGTCACCTACCTCACGCTGGCGGAGGTGCTCGCGTTCCACGAGGTCCTCATCGAGGAGTTCGGCGGCGCGACGGGGATCCGCGACCTCGGCGCGCTGGAGTCGGCGCTCTACCGACCGCGTACCGGGTACTACCGCGACGTCGTCGAGGAGGCCGCGGCGCTGTTCGAGAGCCTCGTGCAGAACCATCCGTTCGTCGACGGGAACAAGCGGGTCGCGTTCGCGGTGATGGACGTGTTCCTCCGCGTGAACGGGCACGTGCTCGAGGTCGACGACGTCGCGGCGCACGAGCAGCTCGTCGGTCTGATGGAGCGGGGCGCACTCGACCTCGCCGCGATCGACGCGTGGCTGCGGGCGCGCGTGCGCTGACCTCCCGCTTCGCCGGCTCAGGTCGTCTCCGGCTCGATGAAGCACAGGTGGTCCGATTCCTGCTCCCCGTCGGCGAGCTCGGCGGCGATGCCCGCCTCCTCGGGTCCCGGGACGTCCGGCACGTCGAGGTGGATGCGCGCCTCGAGCGTCGCGTCGTCGGGCTCGACGAGATGGTCGCCCTCGGGGAACAGGATGGTCGGGATCGAGCGTCCACCGCTGATCGTCTCGACCTCGGCGTACCGGTCCGGCTCCACCTCGAGGTCGACGTACTCGTAGGCGACACCGAGCCGCTCGAGCAGGGCCTTGGACCGCCGGCAGTCCGGGCACCAGTCCGCGCCGAGCATCCGCGGCACCGTGAGTGGTGCATCGGGGGGCATGGCTCGACTCCGGCTCGGTGGAGGTGGGGACGGTAGTCGTGGCGATCCGGGGATCCGGGCGGACCCGGCTAGCGTTCGCCGCCAGGCGCGACCGCCGGCTGCTGTCCCGGTCGAAAGGGCCACGGTGGAGCGGATGGGGCGCGGCGGGTCCGCACCTGGGCCCAGTGGGGACCCTTCGGCCGAGGCCACCGTCCGACGCGCCGACCTGGACGCGCTGCGTGGCGTCGCGATGCTCCTCGGTGTCGTCCTGCACGCGACCCTGTCGTTCTCGTCGCTCCTCGGCCGACCGGCGGACCGGTCGGTGGCCGACCCGGCCCCCTACGACGCGATCTTCTTCGCGATCCACGGGTTCCGGATGCCGCTGTTCTTCCTGCTCAGCGGCTACTTCACGGCGCTGCTGTGGCGCAGGCGCGGGCTGGGACGACTGCTGCGGCAGCGATCGTTGCGCATCGTGGTGCCGCTGCTCGTCGGCACGGTCACGGTCGTGCCGGCGATGGACGCCGTCGTCGCGCTGACGGCCGGGCCGTCACCGGACGGTCCGTTCTCGTTCCACCACCTGTGGTTCCTCTGGTATCTCGTGCTCCTCACCGGCGGGTTCGTCCTCGTCGTCGCGCTCCTCGGACGGCGCCCCCTGCCCGAGTGGGCGGCCGCCGCGCTCCGCTGGACGCTCCCTCCGCTGACGCTCCTGCCGCAGCTGCGCATGGGGGGTGGGGGAGCCTTCCGGACGTTCGGTCCGGACGCCTCGCCGTTCCTCGTCCCCGAGGCCCATCACGTCGCGTACTTCGCGCTGTTCTTCGCGTTCGGCGCGCTCGCCCATGGCCGTCGGACGCGAGCGGGTCGGCCGGTGATCGACGCCGTCGGGGCTCGCGGTCCGCTCCTGCTGCTGCTCGGGGCGGTGCTGCTCGTCGCCGGGCTGCGTGTCACCTTCGACGGTGGCAGCTGGCTGGTCGCCTCCGTCGTGCAGGTCGCGTACGCGTGGACGCTGACGTTCGCACTGATCGGCCTGTTCGCCCGACTGTTCCGTGTCGAGCGGCGGGCCCTGCGCTACCTCGCCGACGCGTCCTACTGGATCTATCTCGTCCACCTGCCGCTGGTGCTCTGGCTGCAGGCCGTCGTCGCCGGATGGGACCTGCCCGCCCCCGGCAAGTTCCTCGGCATCATCGGGGTGACGACGGTGGTCTGCGTCGCGTCCTACCAGCTGGTCGTGCGCCACACCCCCGTCGGGGTCGTCCTCGACGGGCCGCGCCGACGGGCGCCGGCACCTGTGTGAGCCGTCCGACGGGCACGCTCAGATCGAGCCGCGCGGCGTCCAGCGGAAGAAGCGCACGGCGGCGAGGAACCCGACGACGCACCATGCGGTGAGCACGAGCGCCGTCATCCCGAGCTCCCAGGAGCCGGCGACCTCGAGCGCCTCGGCGCTCGCCGGCAGGAAGACGGAACGCATCGCCTGCGTCAGCCACTTCAGCGGGAAGACCGAGGCGAAGAGGCGCATCCACTCGGGCAGGTCGGTGAACACGAAGAACACCCCCGACGTGAACTGCAGCACCAGCACGATCGGCGCGACGATCGCCGACGCGCCCTTGCCCTGCTTGGGGACGACGGAGAACGCGATGCCGAGCAGCGTCGCTGCGGTCAGGCCGAGCAGGCTCACCCACGTGAACGTGAGCCAGCGTCCGGCGTCGGTCGGCAGCTCGATGCCGAAGAAGGTGACGCCGACGGCGAGGAGCACCGCGACCTGCGCGACGTAGGCGACGAGCACCGTCCCGACCTTGCCCGCGAAGTAGGCGGCCTTCGGCATGGGCAGGCCCTGGAGCCGCTTGAGCGTGCCGTCGTCGCGCTCGAGCGGGATGGCGATCGCGAGGTTCTGGAAGGCCGTGTAGAGCACGCCGGACGCGAGCATCCCGGCGAGGAAGTACTGGGAGAAGCTGATCCCGGTCGGTCCGATGTCGCCGGAGAAGACGGAGCCGAACACGACGAGCAGCACCATCGGCAGCATGAAGTTGAACAGCGCGCTCTCGCGGTCGCGGAAGAACTGCTTCAGCTCGATCCCGACGCGGGCGCGCGCGATGCGGACGAGGTCGCTCATGCGGAGACCTCCTCGGTGCCGCCGCGGTGGTCGGAGCCGATCAGCTCGAGGTAGACGTCCTCGAGGTCAGGGCGTCGGACCTCCAGCCCGGGGACCTCGCCCGCGAAGCGTGTCGCGAGCCGGGCGACGAGCGCGGTGGGCTCCACGGTCGTCTCGGTGCGGTCGACGCCGTCCTCGTGCCAGGTGACGGTCGCGGCCGCGCCGTCGCGTCCGCCGAGGGTCGCCGGGGGTCCCTCGGCGATGATGCGGCCGGCCGCGATGACCGCGACGCGGTCGGCGAGGCGGGCGGCCTCGTCGAGGTAGTGGGTGGTCAGCAGGATCGTCGTCCCGTCGTCCTTCAGGGTCTCGATGAGCCCCCAGAAGTCACGGCGGGCGGCCGGGTCGAAGCCGGTCGTCGGCTCGTCGAGGAACAGGAGGTCGGGTCGGCCGACGATGCCGAGCGCGACGTCCAGTCGGCGGCGCTGCCCGCCGGAGAGCCGGCCGGCCCGGTCGCCCGCCTTCGCGGTGAGGCCGGTGACGGCGATGACCTCCTCCGGGTCGCGCGAGGTGGGGAAGTAGCTGGCGAAGTGGGTGACGGCCTCGCGCACCGTCAGGTCGCCGAGGTCGCGGCTGGTCTGGAGCACGATCCCGAGCCGCGCGCGCCAGTCTCGGCCGGCCGTCGCCGGGTCCTCGCCGAGGACGTGCACCGTCCCGGCGTCGGCACGGCGGAACCCTTCGAGGATCTCGGTGGTCGTCGTCTTCCCCGCCCCGTTCGGACCGAGCAGCGCGACGCACTCACCGGCCGCCACCTCAAGGTCGAGGCCGTCGACGGCGGCGAGGGCGCCGTAGGCTTTGCGGAGCCCCTTCACGGTGACGGCCGTGGAGGCTGCGGTCCCGGTCATCGGTGTTCCCCTCGTCGTCCCCTCGGCCGTCCCCGCGGTCAGGCCGCAGTCCAGCACTCCCGGTCCATTTCGTCAACCGGTAGACAAGCACCGGTCGGTTCGGTCAGCGGGGCTCCTCGTCGGCATCCTGCCAGGGGTGCTGCTGCAGCTGCGCGGTCATGCGCTCGAGCCGTGCCGCGGTGCGGTCCAGGGAGGTGCCCGAGTCCGGGAAGGCGTCGCGGAACTCTCGTTCGAGCAGGTCCCCGGCGCGGGACGCGAGGCGTCCACCGGCGGCGGTGAGCCGCAGCGCGCGGTCCCGTCCGGCTCCGTCGCGGCGCACGAGCCCGCGTGCTTCGAGCTCGGGGACGCGCTTGCTGACCGCCGCCCGGGTGAGCCCCATCCTGCGGGCCAGCTCACTCATCGACGTGACACCGCCGGCGAGGTGGACGAGGTAGAGGAAGTCGCCGTAGGTGAGGTCGAGGCGCGCGCGGAGGATCAGGTCGGCCTGCCGGTCGAGCTCGGCGGCCAGGCGATGGACGGCGAAGGTGAAGCGGCGCTCAGGCATGCG
>CAJXTG010000051.1 GCA_913060655.1 uncultured Nitriliruptoraceae bacterium
GAGGCCCCCGCCGCGGAGGCCGCACCCGCCGGGGCCGCGGCTGCGCCGGCCGCTGCCGAGCCGGCCCCCGACGTGCCGGCCGACGCGCCGGCCGCGGCGCCGGCTGCGGGCGGGCCGACGAAGCTCAGCGACGTGCACGTCGAGGGCTCCGGCGAGCTCGACCAGGAGACGTTCGACCGGCTCATCGCCGAGGGCAAGGACGAGCGGATCGCCCGCGCGAAGGCGAAGGCCGCGTGGGTGCGCAAGCAGAAGCAGAAGAAGCTCGAGGAGGGCGGCGCATGACCGGACTGGACGTCGCCTTCCTCGTCGTCGCGCTGATCACCGCCGCCGCCGCGATCCGCACCGTCACCTCGACGAACCTCGTGCACGCGGCGCTGTTCCTCGCCGTCACCCTCGCCGGCATCGCCGGCGTGTTCCTCGTGCTCAGCGCCGACTTCCTCGCCCTCGTCCAGCTCGTCGTCTACGTCGGGGCGGTCGCCGTCCTGTTCCTCTTCGGGCTGATGCTCACCCGCGCCCCGATCGGCCGGGAGGCGCTCGACAGCGAGCACCGCGGGCTCGCCCTCGGCGTGTCGGCGACCCTGTTCGTCCTGCTGTCCGGCCTGATCATCGCCGCGTTCGGCGACGTCCGCGTCGACGTCGTCGACGGGCCGCGCACCGCCGACCTCGGCCTCGCCCTGTTCCGCGACTGGGTGCTGCCGTTCGAGGTCCTGTCGATGCTGCTGCTCGCCGCGCTCGTCGGCGCGATCGTCCTGTCCCGCCGTGAGGACGGCGAGTCCGGCCAGGTCGAGGACGTCACCCCGATCCTCCTCGCCGACGACCCCGACGACCCCGACGCGGGTGACGTCGCCCTCCCCGCCGGTGAGGGTGCCGAGGAGGTCGACGCATGAGCCTCGTCGGCCCGCTGCTCCTCGCGACGCTGCTGTTCAGCGTCGGCGTCTACGGCATCATCGCCCGCCGCAACGCCGTGCTCGTGCTCATCAGCGTCGAGCTGATGCTCAACGCCGTGAACATCAACCTGGTCGCGTTCCAGAACCTGCTGTTCCCCGCCGAGGCGGCCGCGAGCGGGCAGCTGTTCGCGCTGTTCATCATCGGCGTCGCCGCCGCGGAGGTCGGCGTCGGCCTCGCGATCGTGTTCAACCTGTTCCGCAACCGCGCCTCGGTCGACGTCGACCGGGTCGACGCGATGCGCTGGTGAGGGTGCGCCGATGATGACCGACCCGTCCCTCGTGGTGCAGGCCGCCTGGCTCGTCCCGGCGCTGCCCCTCCTCTCCGCCGCGCTCATCGCCGCGTTCGGCCGGCGGCTGCCGTGGCACGGCGCCGAGATCGGCCTGCTCGCCATCCTCGCGTCGCTCGGCCTGTCCGCCGCGATCGCGTGGGAGACGTTCACCACCGTCGACCCCGCCCCCTACGAGGCGGCGTTCGCGTGGTCGCCGCTCGGCGGCGGGTTCGTCCTCGAGCTCGGCATGCTCGTCGACGGGCTGACGGCGATGATGTTCCTGCTCGTCACGCTCGTGTCGACGATGGTGCAGGTCTACTCGCGCGAGTACATGCACGGCGAGGCGCGCTTCACCTACTACTACGCGATGCTGTCGCTGTTCACGTTCTCGATGCTGTTCCTCGTCATCTCGAACAACACGCTGCAGGCGGTCGTCGGCTGGGAGCTCGTCGGCCTGTGCTCGTTCCTCCTCATCGGGTTCTACTGGGAGGAGAAGTCGAACCAGGACGCGGCCAACAAGGCGTTCCTCACCACCAAGTTCGGCGACGTCGGCCTCATCGTCGGCGTCATCGTCCTCTCCGCCGGCATGTTCGGCCTGACCGACACGCCGTTCAACTTCCTCGAGACGATCGACGCGGCCGTCGCCGGCCAGCTGTCGACCTCCACCATCGTCCTCGGGATGCTGCTCATCTTCCTCGGCTGCGTCTCCAAGTCCGGGCAGATGCCGCTGCACGTGTGGCTGCCCGACGCGATGGCCGGCCCGACGCCCGTGTCCGCGCTCATCCACGCCGCGACGATGGTGACCGCCGGCGTGTTCCTCCTCGCCCGCCTGTTCCCCGTCCTCGCCCAGTCCGCGACCGTCATGGCCGTCATCGCCGTCGTCGGCGTCATCACGCTGTTCTTCGGCGGCCTGCTCGCCCTCGTCCAGGACGACATCAAGAAGATCCTCGCGTACTCGACGATCTCGCAGCTCGGCTACATGGTCGCCGCGATCGGCGTCGGCGGCTACACCGCGTCGATCTTCCACCTGTTCACCCACGGGTTCTTCAAGGCGCTGCTGTTCCTCGGCGCCGGATCGCTCATCCACGCGGTCCACTCGAACAACATCTCGGCGATGGGCGGCATGCGCCGGTTCATGCCGCACACGTTCTGGACGTTCACCGTCGGGTCGCTCGCCCTCGCCGGCTTCCCGCTGACCGCCGGGTTCTTCTCCAAGGACGAGATCCTCATCGCCGGCGACCTGTGGGCGCTCAACGGCCTCGCCACCGGCACCGCCGTGTACTGGGTCGGCCTCGCCGCCGCGTTCGTCACCACCTTCTACATGGCCCGCGCCTGGTTCCTCATCTTCTTCGGCGAGCACCGCGGCGCACCGCACGACGACACCCACGACGACGGGCACGACGAGGTGGCGCACGGCGGACACCACGCCGAGCCGCACGAGTCCGGCCGGCAGATCACCGTGCCGCTGATGATCCTCGCCGTGCTGTCGCTCACCGCCGGCCTCATCGGCTCCCCGTTCGCGCAGGAGCGGCCGAACTTCGAGTCGTGGACGTCGACGCCCGTCATCGAGGAGACGACCTACCCGTTCCTCGCGGAGTTCGCGACCGCCGGCGTCGGCGTGTCCGCCGCCGAGAAGGGCCCGAGCGCGAAGATCCTCCACGGCCCGCCGAGCTGGCACCCCGACCTGCTGCTCATCGTCCTCGGCGTGTTCGGCGGCGCGGTCGGCCTGGCCTGGCGCTTCTACGGGCGCGGGCTGCCCGAACGGGACCCGATGCTGCAGATGGGCGGGCTCACCCGGGTGCTCGTCAACAAGTACGGGTTCGACGACGCCGGCTACCGCTACGTGGTGGTGCCGGTGCGGGACCGCATGTCCGCCTGGGCGACGCGGATCTCCAACGACGTGATCGACGGGGCGGTCGCCGGGGTCGGCACCGCCACCAAGCGCATGGCCCAGACGACCTACACGGCCGTCGACCAGCGCATCATCGACGGCGGCGTGAACGGCGCCGCCTTCAGCGCCGCCTGGTGGAGCGCACGACTGCGCCGCATCCAGTCGGGCGACGTGCAGCGGTACGCGGGAGCGCTCGTGGCGGGGGTCATCCTCCTCGTCCTCGCGTTCGTCGCGGTCCGATAAGGAGAGGACGATGGATCCCAACACCGCAGGCTGGGTGCTGATCGCGGCGCTCGCGCTGCCGCTGGTCGGCGCGGCGCTGATGCTGCTGCTGCCGAAGGACGACGAGGTGCGCATCAAGCGCTTCGCCGTGCTCGTCACCGGTGTCGCGTTCGCGCTCGTCGCCGCGATGACCGCCGCGTTCGACTACGGCCGTTCCGGCGAGCTCCAGTTCGTCACCGACGTCGCCTGGATCGACGCGATCAACGCGCGCTTCCACCTCGGCATCGACGGCATCTCCCTCCCGCTGTTCTTCCTCAGCTACCTGCTGCCGCTGCTCAGCGCGATCTACACGACGAAGCACCTGCCGGAGCCGGGCAAGCCGAAGGCGTTCCTCGGGCTGATGCTGCTGCTGCAGACGGGGATGGCCGGCACGTTCGTCGCGTTCGACCTGATCCTGTTCTTCATCTTCTTCGAGCTCGTCCTCGTCCCGATGTTCTTCATGATCGGCATGTGGGGTGGGCCGCGCCGCGACTACGCCAGCGTCAAGTTCTTCCTCTACACGCTGTTCGGCTCGATCTTCATGCTCGTGTCGTTCCTCGCCGTGTACTTCCAGTCGGGGCTGCGCAGCTGGGACATCGTCGAGCTGTCCAACGCGTCGATGATCGGCTCGACCACGTTCCAGACGTGGGCGTTCCTCGGCATGTTCCTCGGCTTCGCCATCAAGGTGCCGATGTGGCCGTTCCACACCTGGCTGCCCGACGCGCACACCGAGGCGCCGACCGTCGGCTCCGTGCTCCTCGCCGGCGTGCTCCTCAAGATCGGCACGTACGGGTTCATCCGCATCGCCCTGCCGATCCTCCCCGGCGGCGCCGAACGCTTCGCCCCCGTCATCGGCGTGCTCGCCGTCATCGGCATCATCTACGGGTCGCTGTGCTGCCTCGCCCAGACCGACATCAAACGGCTCATCGCGTTCAGCTCCGTCGGCCACATGGGCTTCGTCATGCTCGGCATCGCCGCGATGAACGAGGCCGGCATCCAGGCGGCGCTGTTCGGCAACATCGCCCACGGCGTCATCACCGGCATGCTGTTCTTCCTCGCCGGGTCGCTCCACGAGCGCTACCACACCCGCGACATGCACGTCATCGGCGGCGGCATGCTCATGAAGATCCCCCGCTACGGCGTGCTGCTCACCTACGTCGCCGTCGCCTCCCTCGGCCTGCCCGGCCTCGCCGGCTTCTGGGGCGAGTTCGGCGCGATGTGGGCGGCGATCAGCCCCGGCTTCGGCCTCGCCGACCGCTACGGCGGCCTGTACCTCGCGCTCGTCGTGTTCGCCGCGATCGGCACCGTCCTCACCGCCGGCTACTTCCTCTGGATGCTGCAGCGCGTCAACCTCGGCCGGCCCACCGAGAAGTGGGCGGGCGCCGAGCTCGACGACGTCCTCCGCATCGAGTGGGTCGCGTGGACGCCGCTGCTCGTCCTCGTCCTCGCCCTCGGCGTGTTCCCCCGGCTCGTGTTCGGCGTGCAGGACGCCGCCGTCAGCGTGCTGCTGCGCACGATGGGCGGCTGACCGATGGCGATCGACTTCCTGGCGGTCGGGCCGGAGATCGCGCTGGCGGTCACCGCCCTCGTCGTGCTCGCCGCGGACCTGTCGCTGCGCGGTGACGCGAAGCAGCTGGTCAACCCGCTGGCCGCCGTCGGGACGCTCGTCGCCCTGCTGCTCGTCGCCCGCCTGTGGGGGGAGGAGCGCACCACGTTCGGCGGCACGTTCGTCGTCGACACGTTCGCGCTCACGTTCAAAGCACTGTTCCTCGTCGTCCTCCTCGCCGTGCTCGGCATCTCGTGGCGGTTCTTCGCCGAGGGCCGCTACTTCCAGGGCGAGTACTACTTCCTCCTCGTCACCGCGTTCATCGGCATGCTGCTGATGCCCTCCGCCCGCGACCTGCTCGTCCTGTTCGTCGCCCTCGAGACGGTGTCGGTGCCCGCGTTCGTGATGGTCGGGCTGCGCAAGCGCGACCTGTACTCGTCGGAGGCGGCGCTCAAGTTCTTCCTCATCGGCGTGCTGTCCGTCGCGCTGATGCTCCTCGGCATGTCGTTCGTGTACGGCTTCACCGGGGCGACCGGCCTCGACGCCGTCGCCGGCGCGATCGGCGGGCTCGTCGCCGCCGACACGGTCGAGCCGCTGCTGCTCGCCGCGGTGCTGCTCGTCGTCGTCGGGTTCGGGTTCAAGATCTCCGCCGTCCCGTTCCACTTCTGGGCGCCCGACACGTACGCCGGCGCCCCCATGCCCGTCACCGCCATGCTCGCCGTCGCCTCCAAGGCCGCCGGGTTCGCCGGGCTCGCGATCGTCAGCTTCATCGCGTTCCAGCCGCTCGCCGGCGTGTGGGCGCCGATCCTCGGCGCGGTCGCCGTCATCACCATGACCGTCGGCAACCTCGGGGCGCTCCAGCAGCGCGACCTGATCCGCCTGCTCGCGTTCTCGTCCGTCGCCCAGGCCGGCTACATCCTGCTGCCGTTCGGCGTCGCCCGCGGCGGCACCGGCGCGCTCGACGTCGCCGTCAACACGGCCGCGTTCCGCTCCGTGCTCCTCTACCTCGTCGCCTACGCCGTGATGAACATCGGCGCGTTCGGCGTCGCCATCGGCGTCTCCCGCCGCACCGGCCTGCGCGCCATCGGCGACTACGCCGGCCTCGGAGCACGCAGCCCGCTGCTCGCCGGCGCGATGACCGTGTTCCTCCTGTCGCTCGGTGGCGCGCCGCTCACCGTCGGCCTGTGGGCGAAGTTCGCCATCCTCGAGGCGCTCACCGTCGACGTCACCACCTTCGGGCTCGTCCTCGCCGGCGCGCTGGTCATCAACTCCGTCATCGCGTTCTTCTACTACCTGAAGGTCATCCGCCTCATGTGGATGGTCGAGCCCGCCGCCGACGCCCCGGCGCTGCAGCCCGGGTTCAACCTGTCCGTCGTCGTCGCCGGCCTCGCCGCCGTCACCCTCCTGCTCGGCGTGCTGCCCGGCCTCGTCACCGACACCACCTCGGTCGTCACCTTCGCGGCGGTGCGCTGACGGACCACCCCACGATGCGGCGCGCGACCCCCGAGGACCGCGACCTGCTGGTCGCCTGGGACGCCGACCCGGACGTCCGCGCCGCCGGCGGGGACGACGACTGGTGGGACTGGGACCGCGCCCTCGCCGAGGACGTCGACCACGAGGAGTTCTGGCTCGCCGTCGAGGACGACGGCCCGTCCGGCATCATCATCCTCCTCGACGCCGCCCGCGAACCGACCCACTACTGGGGTGACGTCGAGCCGGGCACGTGGGCGCTCGACATCTGGATCGGCCGGCCCGACCGGCGCGGCCGGGGGCTCGGCACCGCGATGCTGCGCTGGGCCATCGACCGCTGCTTCACCGTGCACGACGCGCACCGGATCCTCATCGACCCGCTCGAGACGAACGTGCGCGCCATCGAGCTGTACCGCCGGGTCGGCTTCGTCGACGTCGGCCCACGCACGTTCGGCGACGACCGCTGCCTCGTCCTCGAACTCAGTCGTCCCGATCCGCCTCGTTGCGCACCCAGCGGGTGATCAGCGCGATCAGCGCGACGAGCACCAC
>CAJXTG010000052.1 GCA_913060655.1 uncultured Nitriliruptoraceae bacterium
CTCGTCCTCCTGCCGATGGTGCTCCCACCGGTCGTCGGCGGCGTGGCGCTGCTCGCCGCGTTCGGACGGCGCGGGCTCGTCGGCGGGCCGCTCGAGCGCATCGCCGGGCTCACGATCCCCTTCAGCGGCGTCGCCGTCGTCGTCGCGGCCACGTTCGTCGCCCTGCCGTTCCTCGTCCTCGCCGTCGAGGGCGGCGTCCGTCAACTCGACGGCCGGCTCGAGGAGGCCGCGGCCACTCTCGGCGCGTCCCGCATGACCATCCTCCGGCGGGTCGTCCTCCCCGAGCTCGCGCCGACGCTCGCCGCGGGGATGGCGCTCGCGTGGGCGCGAGCGCTCGGCGAGTTCGGTGCGACCATCACGTTCGCCGGCAACCTCCCACAGCGCACCCAGACGCTCCCGCTGCTCGTCTACCTCGAGCTCGAGCGCGACCCGGCGGCCGCCTTCCTCCTCAGCATCGTCATGCTCGCCGTCGCCGTCGTCATCCTCGTCGCACTGCGCGGCCGATGGGTCGGAGGGCTGCGCCGATGAGCGGACACGGACCTGAGGGGCTCACGATCGCCGGGCTGCGGGTGACGCTCGGCCACTTCACCCTCGAGCTCGACCTGCGCGTCGCCGACGGCGAGGTCGTCGCCGTCGTCGGTCCCAACGGGGCCGGCAAGACGACGCTGCTGCGCGCGCTCGCCGGGCTCGTCCCGCCCGACACGGGACGGGTCACGCTCGCCGCCCGACCGCTCGACGATCCGGCGGGCGGCGTCCGGGTGCCGCCGCAGCAGCGGCGTGTCGCGGTCGTGTTCCAGGACGTGCGCCTGTTCCCGCGGCTCGACGTGCGCGGCAACGTCGCGTTCGGACCGCGGGCCCGCGGTGCTCGGCGTGGCGAGGCGCGCCGCGCCGCGGAACGTCACCTCGCCGCGGTGGGGCTGGCCACGCTCGCCGACCGTCCGGTCGCGGGGCTCAGCGGCGGCGAGGCGCAGCGGGTCGCGCTCGCCCGCGCGCTCGCCACCGACCCCGAGCTCCTGCTGCTCGACGAGCCGCTCGCCGCCGTCGACGTCGCCGCCCGTGACGAGCTTCGAGAGGTGCTCCGCGACCGTCTCGCTGCGCTCGCACGTCCCGCGCTCGTCGTCACCCACGACCCGACCGATGCGCGTGCGTTCGCCGACCGCATCGTCGTCATCGAGGCGGGCAGGGTCGTGCAGGACGCGTCGCCGGACGACGTGCGGGCCCGTCCGGCCTCGCCGTGGATCGCCCGCATGCTCGCCGGGGCGGACGGGTGAACATCGACGGCTGACGTCGGACCGGTGAAATGTCCACTCCCATGACCTAGGGTGAGGGCGAGCGAGGGCACAGCGCCGTGGCCTCGCCACCCCCACAAGGAGCCTGACGTGGCCGGTACCGACGAACTGCTCTTCCCCGGGATGAGCGCCGAGGCGATCGACGCCCGGCTCAAGCGCCTCCGGGTCCAGAACATCATCCTCGGCGCGCTGCACCTCGTGCAGGCGGTCGCCGTGTACGCCCTCAACGAGACCGGGTTCAAGCTGCCGATCTCCGGCACCTACCCGCAGGGCCCTCCGGGGACGCCGGCGGACCTGATCCAGATCGGTGAGCTCGACATCGGGTTCTGGGTGTTCGCCTTCCTCGCGATCAGCGCCATCGCGCACTTCACGATCGCCTCGCCGTGGTACTTCCCCCGCTACGCGGCCGACATCCGGCGTGGCAAGAACACCGCCCGCTGGGTCGAGTACTCCATCTCCTCGACGATCATGGTCATCCTCATCGCGTCGGTCACCGGCGTGGTCGACGTCGCCGCGTTCATCGCGATCGCGGGTGCGAACATCGCCATGATCGCCTTCGGTGACCTGCAGGAGCGCTACCTGCGTCCCGGTGGGTCGCTGCTGCCGTTCTGGCTCGGCACGCTCGTCGGGCTCGCACCGTGGGTCGCGATCGTGTTCTACGTGCTCGGTATCGGCGACGCGAACGCGGACCTGTCGCAGGTCCCCGGGTTCGTGTGGGTCATCGTCGTCGCGCTGTTCGCGTTCTTCTTCAGCTTCGGGCTCAACCAGTGGCTGCAGTACAAGCGCATCGGGAAGTGGAGCAACTACTTCCGTGGGGAGACGACCTACATCGTCCTCTCGCTCGTCGCGAAGTCGCTGCTCGCCTGGCAGGTGTTCGCGAACACCCTCATCCCGCCGGCCTGAGCAGGGCGCAGGCCGGACGGACGACGGACGTCGGACGGTGGGGCGGTCCTCCGGGGCCGCCCCACCCTCATGTCGGACGTGAGGTCGGGCTGAGCCATATCACCCGGCCGTCCGGTTCCGATCCACCCTCGTCAGCATCGAGCAGTTCGCGGAGCGCCGCGACGAGCGATCGCACGAACACGTCGGGCCGGTGGCGTGGGAACGAGCGGTTCGTGAACAGCACGAGTCCGTGTCCCGTCCGACCCCGGGCGACGAGTTCCCGGTGGAGCGGGAGGAAGTGGCGGGCGTTGTCGGTCACCACCGCGCGGCCCTCGACCCCCGCTGCGGCGAGCAGCTCTGCATCGGTCATGCCGCGCAGGTGACGGTACGACGCGTCATGGAGTGAGACGACGTCATGACCACGAGTGCGCAGCGCCTCGGCGATGCCCGGTGGGCACAACTCGTCGAGGAGCAGCCTCATCCGAGCAGCGCCTGCTCCGCGTCGTAGCGGGCACGCTCCTCGGCGGCGACCTCGAGGCGCAGCCTGCGCTCCTCATCGACCTCGGCGCCGAACGCTGCGTAGTAGGCGAGCGCGACCCGGACCTCCGACGGGTGCAGCGAGAGCCAGGCCGCGGTCTGCGCGATGCGTTCCTCGCCGGTCGCGTCGAGACCGGTCAGGACCTCGACGACCTCCGCGACCTCGGGCCCGCGCGCGAGCGTCGGGACGCGTCCGCCAGCCCCCGCGTCGATGAAGACGATCCCGGGATGCTCGGCCATGCGGAGGCCCTCGTCGATCAGGCGCGTCGCGAGGCTCGCGCCGCGTTCACCCGTGCGGGTCGCGACCCGGTCGAGGCGGTCGCGGACGTCGGAGGGGATGCGGAGGCTGGTCGGCTGGCTCATCGGGCGACCGTATCGCGACGTAGTGCGATGCGCTACGCCGCTCCGACGACGTTCGGTCGCCGTGCCGCGTCACATCTCGTCGCCGTGGTCCATGTCCATGTCGTCGTCCATCGTCGACGCGCGGACCTCGGCGGTCACGGTGACCTCGGCGCCCGAGGCGAGCACGAGCGTCACGTCCACGTCGGTGCCCGGCTCGAGCATCGCGGGCATCTCGAGCAGCATGACGTGGTACCCGCCGGGCTCGAGCGTCACGGCCTCGCCGGCGGGGAGCGGGATGCCGGCGACCTCCTGCATGCGCATCATGCCGTCGTCCATGACGACCTCGTGGACCTCGACGGTGCCGGCGATCGAAGGGTCGACCGATGCGCTCACGAGCTCGTCGTCGGCGGGCGAGGTCAGGACCATGTAGGCGGCACCCAGACCGTTCGGGTTGCTCCGGACCCACGGGTCCTCGACGGTCAACCCGCCCGTTTCGCCGCCGCAGGCGGCGAGTGCCAGGGCGAGGGCCGCGGTGGTCAGCAGCGTGCGGTGATGACGCATCGGGACCCTCCGGGGACGGTCGAGGAGCGGCGCCCCTCTGCTGCGCTGGGAGCAGCACGCGGCCCTGTTCTAGGAACCGTTCCCGATTCTAGCCGCGTGGCGGGCCGCCCGCCCCGCAGACCCCCTCGACCGGCCGCTCGGTCACTCCTCGCTGAGGCGCAGGTCGGCACGGGCCAGCCACAGGCTGACCTCACGCGCCGCGATCGCCTCCGCGGCCAGGTCGAGCTCGGCGGGGCTGACGAGACCCTCGGCGACCGCCGCGTCGACGTCACCGGTCGTGAGGACGACGACGCCCAGCAGCACCCGCAGCGCATCAGCACCGCCCACATCAGGGAGCTCCCCGTCGTCCGGTCCCACGTCCGGCCGCGCGTCAGGCGCCGGGTCGGGCGCACCGTCCGCGTCGGTCGTGCCGGCCGCGCCGTCGCCGGACGTCGCGGGCCCGGTCGTGTCGTCGACGGACGTCCCACAGCCGGCGAGGACGAGCGCGAGGGTCAGGGCGAGGACGCGCGGACCCAGGTGCCGGACGGCGGATCGGGGTCGCACGATCGAGTGGGGTCGCGGCCTCATGGTCGGCCTCCGTCGCCCGCGCGGGTCGTCGGGCGGGGGACCTGCGCGTCGGACGGGCACACCTGCCCGCCGGGCGCGCCGCCGCCCTCGCCCGCGATGCGGATGCGTGCGTCCAGCTCGTCGCGTGCCTGACGGGCCTCCTCGAGCAGCAGCGGCACGTCGAGGGGGGTCCCCGGCGCACCGTCCCCGACCTCGATCACCGTCTCCATCGTGCGCTCCAGCCGGTCACGCACCTGTTCGAGCCGACGGACGCAGTCGGCGTCGCAGTCCGGACGGGCCGCGAGCTCCTCACCGGCGAAGGTCTGCAGCCGCAGCCGCACGAGCAGCCCGCACGGGGTCGGGTCGCTCGGGGAACAGCCACCGAGCGCCTCACCGAGCGTCGCCCGCGTCCGCGTCCACGCGCGGGTCCACACCGCTCCGACGTCGTCCCAGCGGCTGCGCTCGATCCGCAGGTGGCAGGCGAGGAACGGTTCGATGGAGACGGGGTCGCCACCGGCGATGACGGTCAGCGGTCCGTGGGAGAGCGCCGCGACGCGCAGCGCCTCACCGACGAGCGCCTCGAGCGGTTCGGCGACCGCGGGCGTCGGCGTCCCACCGCTGACGTGCTCGAGTGCGGCGGCGAGCACCGTCGGGGCGGTCGCCTCCGCCGCTGCAGGACTGCCCACCGGCCCGGGTACCCCGTCCGCCTCGACGGCGACGGCGAGCAGCAGCGCGACGCCGATCAGGGCGCGTGTCCAGCGCAGCGGACCCGACGGCGCGGGCACGCCCCTCGAGCGCGTGTCGGGCTCCACGGTCGTCCTCCCTCCGGACCGTGGCGCGTCCAGCCACGGTCGAAGGTGAGGATGGGCGCCGGGTCGCACGGGACGTTCACGGACCCGTCACGCACCGGTCACCGTGGCCACCGTCCGCCGACGCCGTCCGGCAGGGGCGTGTTCACCCCTGCTGCTTAGCGTCATCGCACGCCCGCCTCCGGGGCCGCGCGCCCGGCCGGCCCGTCGACCGCGGGCGGATGGAGGTCCCATGCGCAGGTTCCGACGCGCCGTCGCGCTCACCGCGGCGGCGCTCCTCGTCCCCGCGGCGGCCGTCGCCGCACCCTCGCCACCGGACGGCGGGGAGATCACCCTCCGCGCCCTCGGCACGTACGACGGTTTCGTCGATCAGGACGAGAACGCCGAGGGCTACGCCGAGATCGTCGCGTTCGACCCGGCGAGCGACCGGATGTTCATCTCCAACGACGTGCAGCAGCGGCTCGACATCGTCTCGATCGCCGACCCGACGAACCCGACGCTCGTCACGTCCGTCGACGTCACGCCGTACGGCACCGGCATCAACGGGGTGTACTCGCGCGGCGGACTCGTCGCGGTCGCCGTGGAGCGTGAGGCCACGTTCGCCGCCGACGGCACGCCGAACGCCCGCACCGGCCGGGTCCTGCTCCTCAACGCCGACGGTGAGCCGATCATCGCCCCCGAGGTCGGCGTGCTGCCCGACATGGTCACCATCAGCCCCGACGGGCTGACCGTCGTGGTCGCCAACGAGGGCGAGCCGATCTGCGCGGCCGACAGCGACGACCCGGCCGACGCCGTCGACCCGCCCGGCACGATCACCGTGGTGGACCTGTCCGCCGGCTTCGCCGACGCGGTCGTGCACCAGCTCGACTTCAGCGGCTTCGACACGGCGGCGCTGCGGGCCGCGGGCGTGCGGATCTTCTTCCCCGGATCCGACGCGGGCCGTGACCTCGAACCCGAGTACGTCGTCGTCAGCGACGACTCGTCGACCGCGTACGTCACGCTGCAGGAGGCGAACGCCATCGCGGTCGTCGACCTGGACGAGCCGACGATCACGGCGGTCGTGCCGCTCGGGCTCAAGGCGTTCCGTGACCTCCAGATGGACCCGAGCAACCGGGACGCCGGAGCGGTGTTCGCGAACTGGGACGTGTTCGGCATGTACATGCCCGACGCGATCGACACGTTCACCGTCGGCGGGCAGGCGTACCTCGCCACCGCCAACGAGGGCGATGCGCGGGACTACGACTGCTACAGCGAGGAGGAGCGGCTCGCCGACCTCGACTACACCGGCGCGACGATCCCCGACACGCTCGTCGCCGCCGCGCAGGACGACGCGCTGCTCGGTCGTCTGAACTCGACGACGGCGTCGCCGACCGGCACGCCGATCGGCTCGCTGCACATGTACGGCGCGCGCTCGTTCACCATCTGGGACGCCGCCGGCGGACTGGTGTGGGACAGCGGTGACGACTTCGCGGCGATCGTCGCGGCTCGCTACCCGGATCACCTGAACGGTCAGTCCGGCGACGGGTCGACGTTCGCAGAGAAGATGGCGAACTTCGAGGCCGACGCGCGCTCCGACGACAAGGGCGGCGAACCGGAGGCCGTCGCCGTCGGGCAGGTCGGCTCGCGGCACTACGCGTTCGTCGGGCTCGAACGGCAGGGCGGCATCATGATCTATGACGTGTCGTCGCCGGCCGCGCCGCAGTTCCAGGACTACGTGAACCTGGCGCTCGACGAGACCATCGCGGGCGGGCCGCACACCGCACCGGGTACCTACGACATCTCCCCGGAGGGCGTGACGTTCGTGCCGGCGTCGGACAGCCCGAACGGGCAGGCGCTCGTGCTCGTCGCGAACGAGCTGTCCGGCACGACGACCGTCTACCAGGTCGTCGG
>CAJXTG010000053.1 GCA_913060655.1 uncultured Nitriliruptoraceae bacterium
CCGACCACCGCGACACGTTCGCCCGGTGCGACCTCCACGTCGAGGTCGTGCAGCACCCGCGGCCCCGACGGATAGGCGTACGCGACCCGGTCGAACCGCACGCCGAGCGGGCCGGGCGGCAGCGGGGTCGGACGTGCCGGCTCCGGGACGGCGTCGGGGGTGTCGAGGACGCCGAGGATGCGGCGCACGCCCGCAGCGGCCGACTGGGCGTGGTCGAGGATCTCGACGAGCATCTGGACCGGCTCGATGAACAGCGTCACGAGGAACAGGAACGCGACGAGCGTCCCGGGACTGAGCCGTCCGCCCGCCCCCGTCACCACGCCGACGACGACCACCATCGCGGTGACCGCCGCCGCGAACACCTCGGCGCTCGAGAACAGGACGGCGCCGAGCCGTCCGACCCGGAACTCCGCTCGGAACTGCACGTCGAGGGCCGACCCGGCGCGGCTGCGGGCGCGCGCCTCGGCCCCGTAGGCGCGCACGACGGGAAGGCCGGCGACGACCTCGCCCATCGCCGACAGCGTCTCGGCGTTGCGGGCCCGGACCCGGTCGTGGGCGCGGCCGAGCACCCGCTGGAACACGTTGAGCAGCAGCGCGTAGGCGATGGCCGCGGCGACGACGAGGACGGCGAGCAGGGGGTCGAGGACGAGCATCACGACGAGCACCAGCACGACCTGGGCGACCCCGACGAGGATGCCGACCCCACCCCACTCGACGAACTGCGTGATGGTCTCGACGTCGCTCGTGACGCGGGCGACGAGCGCGCCGCGCCGGTCCCCGCCGGTCTCGACCACGGAGAAGCGGTGCAGCTGGCGGAACGCGGCGACGCGCAGTTCGGCGAGCCCGTCAGCGGCGGCGCGGACGAGCCGGAACATCGCCCGCCAGGACGCGAACCCGGCGATGACGGCCGCGGCGACCGCGACCGCACCGACGATGAGGATCTCCTCGCGGACGGGTGCGCCGCCCTCGAGGACCCGGTCGACGAGCTGCTGGACGGTGAGGGGCACGAGCAGGTGTCCGGCGGTGCCGACGACGGCGAGCAGCGCGGTGAGGCGGAACCCGCGCGTCAGCGACGGCGCGACGCGGGCGGCGCGCAGCAGGTCCCGGACGACGGAACGGCCGCCGTGGGTGGCGGGGGCGGTGGCGTCGACGGTCGTGCTCACGCCGTGCCGCCCCCGGCGACGTCGCCGGCGCGTCGGGCACGGTCGTCCTCGTAGGCCTGCAGGAGCGTCGCGTAGCCCGGGACCTCGGCGAGCAGCTCCTCGTGGGTGCCGTGGGCGACGATCCGACCGTCCTCGACGTAGACGACCTCGTCGGCCAGCACGATCGTGCCGCGCCGGTAGGCGACGACGACGACGGTCGACGGCAGCTCCGCGGAGCGCAGCCGCGCCATGATGCCGGCCTCGACGGACGGGTCGACGGCGGACGTCGCGTCGTCGAGCACGAGCAGGCGTGGCCGGCGGGCGAGCGCACGGGCGAGGGCGACCCGCTGCCGCTGGCCACCCGACAGGGCCGCGCCCCGCTCCCCGACCCGCGTCTCGACCCCGTCGGGCAGCGCGGCGACGACGTCGTCCGCGCCCGCGACGGTGAGCGCCTCGAGCACGTCACCGCGGGTGATGGCGGGCACGTCGAGCGCGACGTTGTCGGCGATCGTGCCGTCGAACAGGAACGCCTCCTGCGGCACGTAGGCGACCTCGGCGGGGACGGCACCGGGTGCGAGCTCGCGCAGGTCCCGGCCGTCGAGCCGCACCGCACCACCCTCCGGGTCCCACAGCCGGGCGAGGAGCAGGGCGACGGTCGACTTCCCGGAGCCGGTCGGGCCGACGACGGCGACGGTGCGGCCGGGCGGGATCGTGAACGTCACGTCGCTGAGCACGGGGGCGCCGTCGGCGTAGGCGAAGGACACCGCGTCCATCCCGACGTCGGCCGGTCCGGCGGTGCGCGGCGCGGCGGACCCGTGGGTGACGACGTCGTCGGCCTCGAGCACGTCCTCGATGCGCTGCCACGCCGCGAGCCCGTTCGCCACGTCCCACAGCAGGTACCCGATGAGGCGGATCGGGACGGTCAGCAGCGAGAGGAGGTAGGACACGGCGACGAGCTCCCCGACGGCCAGCCGTCCGTCGAGCACCTGCAGCATGCCGAGCGCGAGGATGACGACGGTGCCGACGTTGGGGACCGCCTCCGTCGCGGTGCGGAACCCCGTCCAGGTCCGACCGAGGACGACGAGCGCGTCCCGCAGCTCGTCGGCGGCGGTCGCGAACCGGGCGGTCTCGTCGTCCTCACGCCCGAGCGCACGGACCGTCACGGCGCCGTCGAACGACTCGTGCGCGACGCGGGCGACGGTGCCGCGGCGGCGCTGCACGTCCTCCATCGCCCGGTAGGCCCGCCAGCTCCCTCCGAGGTCGATGGTGACGACGACGGCGAGCTGCAGGACCGCGAGCAGGCCGAGGAGCGGGTCGGTGACGACGATGACGGCGGACGCGCCGACGAGCAGCAGCAGCACGCCGGTCGCGAACGGGAGCGGGGCGAGGATGCCGGTCGCCCGTTCGGTGTCGTTGTCCGACACCGACAGCAGGTCACCGACACTGCGGCGCGAGTACCAGCGCAGCGTCAGGGCGAGCTCGGCGTCGACGAGCTCACGGCGGACGCGCTGCCGGGTGCGGAACTGCATCCAACCGGCGGCGGTGCGCCGCAGGACGATGCCGACGGCCTTGGCGAGCGCGACGCCGAGCAGCAGCGCGACGGCGAGGAGCAGGCGGCCCTCCGGGTCGTCACCGTCGGCGAGGGCGGGGGTGATGACGTCCTCGACGATGCGTCCGATGACGAACGACGACGCGATGATCGCGGCGGCGAACAGGGTGGCACCGGTGAGCGCGAGCGCGAAGGACGCCCGCTGCTGGCGGACGAAGGACGCGAGCAGGGAGAGTCCGGCGCGCAGCACCCCGAGGGCCGAGTCGGGCGTGTGGCGCGCGCGCCGCGCCGTCGTCGCCACCATGCCGTCCCCTCGACCTCCGGGAACCGCCACGTGCGTCCGGGAGCCCCGCGAGCGTACGCCCCGGCACCGTCGGGACGGCGCTCCGCTACCTTCCGGCGGCCCTACTACGGGGGTGGGGCCGGCAGGGGGAGCCGCGGGTGCTGGCATATGCGGTCCGGCGGGTGCTGGCGACCATCCCGCTGCTGCTCATCGGCACGTTCGTCGTCTACGTGCTCGTCTCCATCTCCGGTGACCCGCTGGCGAAGCTCGCCACCTGCACCCAGTGCGACCAGCAGGCGTTCGACCGCATCATCGACCTCTACGACCTCGACAAGCCGATCCCGGAGCGGTACGTCAACTGGGTCGTCAACGCCGTCCAGGGCGACTTCGGGCCGGCCGTGAGCTTCGGCAGCATCGACGCCGGCGAGCTCGTGCTCGAGCGGGCGGCGAACTCGGCGCGGCTCGCGATCCCCGCGTTCCTCATCATCGTGACGATCGCGATCACCCTGGGCGTGTACTCGGCGGTGAACCAGTACTCGCGGCTCGACTACGCGGTCACGGGACTGTCGTTCCTCGGCATCTCCCTCCCGACGTTCGTGTTCGCCCTGCTGCTGCAGACCATCATGATCTGGATGCTGGACGCGTTCGGCTGGCGACCGTTCTTCGTCACCGGCATGCGCACGGTGGAGCTCGACGGGTTCCTCCCGATGCTGCGCAGCCACGTGCTGCCCGTGATCACGCTCGTCCTCGTCATCACCGCCTCGGAGTCGCGCTTCCAGCGTGCGGCGATGCTCGAGGTCATCAACTCGGACTACATCCGCACCGCACGGGCGAAGGGGCTCCCGAACCGCAAGGTCATCCTGCGCCACGGCCTGCGCAACGCCCTCATCCCGATGGCGACCATCTGGGCGATCGACTTCGCCGCGCTGCTCGGCGGGTCCGTCGTGACCGAGACGATCTTCGCGTGGCCCGGGCTCGGTCCGCTGTTCATCTCGGCGGTGACGCAGCTCGACCTGAACCTGACGATGGCGATCGTGATGCTGACGTCGCTGCTCGTGATCGTCTTCAACCTCGTCGCGGACCTCGCCTACGGTCTGCTGGACCCACGGATCCGCTATGAGTGACGCGACGCTCGACGCCCGCGAGGGTCTGACGACGGTCTCCCGGTCGTTCGGCCGGCAGGCGTGGGACCGCTTCCGCCGGCACCGCCTCGCGATGATCGCCCTCGTCCTGCTGGCGCTGATGACGACCGCCTTCGTCGTCGGCCCGTGGCTGTCGCCCTACGCGTTCAGCGACCAGGACTTCTCCGCACTGAACCAGGGCCCGTCGCTCGCGCACCCGTTCGGCACCGACCCCATCGGACGTGACCTGATGGTCCGCACGTTCATCGGCGGCCGCTACTCGCTGCGCATCGCCCTGCTCATCGCGGTGCTGACCACGGCCATCGGCACGGTCATCGGGGCGCTGTCCGGCTACTTCGGCGGTCGCCTCGGCGCGGCGATCGACCAGGTCATCAACCTGTTCCTGATCGTCCCCTCGCTGATCATCCTCATCGTGCTCGCCGCCCGCTACGGCTCGGGCCCGAACGCGATCGCCATCGTCATCGCGCTGCTGTCGTGGCCGCTCATCGCCCGCATCGTGCGCGGTTCGTTCCTGCAGTTCCGCGACCAGGAGTTCGTGCTGGCCGCCCGTGCCGCCGGCGCATCGACCCGCCGGATCATGTTCCGCCACATCCTGCCGAACGTGTTCGGTCCGATCGTGGTCAACGCGACCCTGCTGATCGGCATCGCGATCATCCTCGAGTCGACCCTCGGCTTCCTCGGCCTCGGGGTCCGGCCACCGGTCCCGACGCTGGGGAACCTGATCGCCGAGTCGAAGGGGGCGCTGCAGACGAAGCCGTCGGCGGCGCTCATCCCCGGTGGGTTCATCGTCACGATCACGCTGTGCGCGAACTTCATCGGCGACGGCCTGCGCGACGCCCTCGACCCGACCTCGAGGAAGTCATGACCACGCCGCTGCTCGAGGTCGACGACCTGCGCGTCACGTTCCGCACCGACGACGGTGACGTGCGGGCCGTGCAGGGGCTCAGCTTCACCGTCGCCGAGGGCGAGACGCTCGCGGTCGTCGGCGAGTCCGGGTCGGGCAAGACGGTCGCTGCGCTCGCGATCATGCGGCTGCTGCCCCGCACGGCCCGGGTGGAGGGGACGATCCGGTTCCGTGGGACGTCGCTGCTCGACCTCGACGAGGACGGCATGCGCGACCTGCAGGGTGATGACCTGGCGATGATCTTCCAGGACCCGATGACCGCGCTCAACCCCGTGTTCACCGTCGGCGACCAGATCGTCGAGGCGATCCGCACCCATCGCGACGTCACCGAGTCGGCGGCCCGCGCACGTGCGACGGAGCTCCTCGACCTCGTCGGCATCCCCGAGCCGAAGCAGCGCATCGACAACTACCCGCACGAGTTCTCCGGCGGGATGCGGCAGCGCGCGATGATCGCGATGGGGATCGCGAACGAACCGAAGCTGCTGATCGCCGACGAGCCGACGACGGCGCTGGACGTGACGGTCCAGGCGCAGGTGATGGAGGTCGTGCGCACGGTGCAGGAGGCGACCGGCACGGCGGTGATGCTCGTCACCCACGACCTCGGGCTCGTCGCCGGGACGGCGGACCGCATCCAGGTGATGTACGGCGGTCGCCTGTTCGAGGCCGGACCGACCGACACCGTGTTCTACGGGTCGCGCAACCCCTACACCCTCGGCCTGATGGCGTCGATCCCCTCGGCCGTCGGCCGCACCGCCCGGCGGCTCGAGCCGATCCCCGGCTCTCCGCCATCGCTGATCGCGCTGCCGGAGGGGTGCGCGTTCTCACCCCGGTGCGCGTTCGCGACGGAGGCGTGCCGCGACGAGCCGGAGCTGCGGGTCGTCGACGCGGCGTCGGGCCACGCGACCCGCTGCCACCGTGCCGAGGAACTGCCCGACCTCGTCGCGGCCCGAGCGACGGCCACGGCGGGTTCGGAGGGCGGGGCCGCCGAGCCCGGCGCCGCCGGGGACGGTGCGGCATGAGCGAGCCGGTGCTGCGCGTCCGCGGCCTCACGAAGGACTTCCCGATCCGGCAGGGGATCCTGCGCCGCCAGGTCGGCACCGTGTCAGCCCTCGACGGCGTCGACCTCGACGTGGCCGAGCGGGAGACGCTCGGCATGGTCGGCGAGTCCGGCTGCGGGAAGACGACGTTCGGCCGCTCGCTCCTGCGCATCGTCGAGCCGTCCGCCGGCGAGGTCACGTTCCGCGGGGAGGACGTGCTCGGTGCGTCGCCGCAGCGGCTGCGGCAGCTCCGACGCGCGCTCCAGATCGTGTTCCAGGATCCGTTCGCGTCGCTGAACCCGCGCATGCCGGTCCGGGACATCGTCGCCGAGCCGCTCGTCATCCACGGGACGGAGCGGCGCGAGGCGTTCGACCGTGTCGACGCCCTGCTCGCCGCCGTCGGACTGTCCCCGGAGCACGGCAACCGCTACCCGCACGAGTTCTCGGGCGGCCAGCGGCAGCGCATCGGCATCGCCCGGGCGCTCGCGCTCGATCCGGAGTTCGTCGTCCTCGACGAGCCGGTCTCCGCCCTCGACGTGTCGGTCCAGGCCCAGGTCATCAACCTGCTCGAGGACCTGCAGGAGCGGCTCGGCCTGACCTACCTGATGATCGCCCACGACCTGTCGGTCGTACGGCACGTCGCCGACCGCATCGCCGTGATGTATCTCGGCCACCTCGTCGAGCTCGCCGATGCCGAGACGCTCTACACCCGGCCCGCGCACCCGTACACCCACGCGCTGCTGTCCGCCGTGCCGGTCGCGGACCCCCGCACGGAACGGTC
>CAJXTG010000054.1 GCA_913060655.1 uncultured Nitriliruptoraceae bacterium
CACCTGCCGGACTGGCGGGAGCGTCGCCGCCGGCTCGATCGCACCTGAGCGGGCCTGTCACCCCGGTGCGTTAGGGTTCCTCCACGGGGAAAATCGAGTCCGCATCGAGCCCGCCCGGGGCACCTCCTGGCGGCACCTCCTGGGGGCATCCCCGTGGGTGTCCGGCGTGGGTGCCCGGCGGCACCGAGGGCACGCGGGAGCGCCGGGGGCAGCGTCGAGAAGGTGGTCGACAAGGGGATGGGGATGCGGGAGACGTCGGAGGGTGAGGGGCGCGGCGCCGACGGCCCGCCCGTGGCGCAGCCGACCGAGGAGCGCATCCTCGAGGCCGCCGTGGCGGTGCTGCGGGAGGTCGGCCACGGCGGCTTCTCCGTGCAGAAGGTCGCCCGTGCCGCGGGCGTCTACCAGGGCAACGTCACCTACTACTGGCCGCGCCGTCGCGACCTCGAGCGGGCCCTCGCCGTCCGCGTCGTCGAGGACTACCGCCGGACCCTGGGTCCGCCGCAGGTCGACGCCGCGGCCCCGGCGGAGGAGCGGGCCGAGGCCCTGGCCCGGCTGCTGTTCGCCGACGCGGTGTCCGCGGAACGCGTCCGCCTGCTGCCCGAGCTGTGGTCGATGGCCAACAGCGACCCGCACATCGCCGACGTCGTGACCGACGCGTACACCGTCATGGAGGACGGGACGCTCACGGCGCTGGGGGTCGCCCCGGCCGCACCGTGCGCCGCCGACGTCCGACACGCGCTGTTCCTCCTCGGCGTGTCCGTCCAGGGGCTCACGGCGTTCTGCAGCCAGCGCGGCGGTGACGCCACCGGCCTGGACGCGCTGATCGAGGCGCTCGTCGCGCTGCACGTGCCGCTGGTCGCCGCCGCCCTCGCCTCGTGCGACGGCTGAGCGGGGCTGGTCGGGCCGGCCACGGACCGTTCGCTAGCGTGCGGCCACACCGGTGCCGCACCGGTGTCCGACCGAAGCTCGACCGATCGAGGCGCGACGATGAAGAAGCTGCTGGACTCCTGGGCCGGGATCGGCCTGATCGTGGTCGTGCTCGCGGCCCTCGGCGCGGTGTGGGCGGCGACCACCGTCTGACCGGGCAGCGGGTGGTGCCGCGTCGCGTGTCCGGGGCGCCGCACCGTTAGGCTCCCGGACGCACCGTCCCCGTGTGGAGGGGCGGGCGCCGGTCAGGGAGGACCGTCATGGCGTACGCCCGCATCCCCGTCCTGCTGGCCCTGCTGCTCGCCTCCGGGCCGCTGCAGTGGCGCTACGCGGAGACCCGGTTCGTCTTCACCCAGGACGGGGCCGTCTCCTCGGTCCCGCCGTGGCTCGCCCTCGTCGCCCTCGCCGTCGTGTTCATCCTCGTCGCGGCGGCCGGACGGGAGCGACGCCACGCGACCCCGCTGCTCGTCCTCGAGCTGCTCGTCGCGTTCGTCATCGCCATCGTCCCGCCGCTGATCTGGGCCCAGGTCGCCGCCGGCGCGTGGACCGAGGCGATGGGCGGCACGACCGGTGCGTCGTACGCGCAGATGCTCGCCGTCGTGTGGGGGCTGATCGCCGTCCGCACGTGGCGGACGCAGCGGCGGGCCGGCTGACCGCCGCGGCGGTCGGTGCGGGGGAATGCCGACCGGTCCGACGGCGTTGGTGAGGGGTGACACGGTCCCGGCCGGAACGTCCGGTGGACGGTGAGGAGCGGACGATGGACGCACTGACGGCCCTGCGGGCCTGGGACGCCCGTCGCTGGGCGGCGGCGGCCCTCGCCTCGGCCGGGTCGTTCGTGCTGCTCGGCATCCCGACCGCGATGATCCCCAACCCGGTGTTCGCCCGCCAGATCGAGGCGCCCGCCTGGACGTACCCGTCGCTCGTCGTCACGGCGCTGCTCGCCGGCCTGCTGCTCGCCTCCTACGTCCGCCCGCGCGGTGCGGCAGGTGGCGGGGACGCCGCGACCGAGGACGCCACGACGGACGACGAGACACGGTCCTTCACCGTCGGCGGCCTGCTGTCGTTCTTCGCCATCGGATGTCCGACCTGCAACAAGCTCGTGCTGCTGGCGCTCGGCTCGAGCGGTGCGATCACCTGGTTCGAGCCCGTCCAGCCGGTCCTCGCCGTCGCCGGCATCGCCGTGCTCGCCTGGGCGCTGCGGCGACGGCTCGCGGGTGAGCTCAGCTGCCCGGTCCCGGCGGGGGCTCGCTGACGGACCTGCCCGTCACGGCACCGGCGAGCGAGATCAGCAGGTCGCCCTCCTTCAGGGGCATGCAGTCCGGATCGTCGATGCGGACGAGCGTGCCGCTGCGCAGCACCGCGACCGGGACCTGCCCCTCCGTCACCCCGGCGTCGCGACCGACCTCCATCGCCCCGACCTCGCGCTCGACGAGCATCAGCCCGTGCGCGGTGTCCAGCAGGTCCTCGACGACACGGGCGACGTCGGGGTTGCGGCTGGTGACGCCGAGGAGGCGGCCGGCCGTCTCCGAGGAGGTCACGACCGACGACGCGCCGGACTGCTCCAGCAGGTGGCGGTTCTCCTCCTCGCGGACGGTGGCGACGATCGCGGCCCGCGGCGCGAGCTCCCGGGCGGTCAGCGTCGTCAGGACCGAACTGTCGTCGCGGTCGGTCGCGACGATGACGACGCGTGCCCGCTCGGCCCGCGCCTGACGCAGCGTCTCGGTGCGGGTCGCGTCCCCACGGACGACCGTGTACCCGTCGCGCGTCGCCGCGCCGGCCGCGGCATCGTCCGGTTCGATGACCACGATGGCGTCCTCCGCCACGCCGTCGTCACGCAGCGCACGGGCGGCGGCCCGGCCCTTCACGCCGTAGCCGCAGATCACGTAGTGGTCGTCCACCTGGTCCCTCCATCGCCGTCGCCGGTACTCGTCGCGCCACCGCTCGGTGAGCAGTTCGATGGTCGTGCCGACGAGCAGCAGCAGGAAGAGGATGCGGGCCGGCGTGATGATCACGACCGTCGCGAGCCGGGTCGTGTCGGTCACCGGGGTGATGTCCCCGTACCCGGTGGTCGTCACGCTCACCGACGCGTAGTAGAGGGCGTCGATGAGGGAGACGGGGGTGCCCGTGTCGTCGACGTACCCGTCGCGGCCCAGCCACACCGTCATCGTGACGACGAGCAGCAGGCCGGCGGCGAGCGCTGCTCGGATCGCGAGCTGGGTGAGCGGGCTCCGGTCCCGGACGCGCCGCGCGACGGTGAGCGGGTCCGCACGGTCCTGCCTCGCGCTCTGCACCGCCGCACCTTCCTGCGAGGACCCGACGCTAGCAACCTCCGGCCCGTAGGCTCACGGCATGCGACCCTCCGCGGCCCAGCGTCCGCCGTCCCCGTCGGCGGTGCCACGACGGCTGCTCGGCGGGCTCACCGTCGCGGTCGCGCTGCTCCTGCCCGCCCTCGCCGCGTCCCTCGCCGGGCCGGTGACGACCGCCGCGGCGCAGGAGGACGCTCCCCTCCGCCCCGTCCATCTCGTGACGGTGCAGGGGGAGATCGACCTGGGTCTCGCCGCGCTCATCGAGCGGGCGACCGTGGAGGCGGAGGAGGCCGACGCCGCGGCGCTCGTCGTCCTCGTGGACACGCCGGGTGGGCGGCTCGATGCGGTGCTGCGGATGCGTGACGCGCTGCTGGGCACGTCGGTCCCCACCGTCGCGTTCGTCGACCGGGACGCCTTCAGCGCCGGGGCGCTGGTCGCCATCGCGTCGGAGCGGCTCTGGGTCGCGCCGGGCGCGGTCATCGGGGCGGCGACGCCGGTGCTCGGCGACGGGACGACCGCCGACGAGAAGACCATCTCGGCGGTGCGGGCCGTGTTCCGCGCGACCGCGGCGGAGCGCGGCCGCGACCCGGCCGTCGCCGAGGCGATGGTCGACCCGGACGTCGCCGTCGACGGTCTGGTCGCCGCCGGCACCCTCGCGACCCTCGACGTCACCCAGGCGCGGACCTTCGGCTACGCCGACGGGGTCGCCGCCGACCTCGAGGAGCTGCTCGCCGGGCTCGGGCTCGCCGACGCCCCCCGGGTCGACGTCGATCCGGCCCTCGCCGAACGGCTCGTCCGGTTCCTCACGAGCAGTGTCGTCGCCGGGCTGCTGCTGTCCGTCGGCCTGTGGCTGCTGGTCGGCGACGTCCTCGGTGGCGGTGGGCTCGGGCTCGGTGCCGTGCTCGGGGGCGGTGCGATCGCGACGTTCCTGTTCGGCCATCTGCTCGCCGGGCTGGCCGGGCTCGAGTCCGTCGTCCTGCTGGTGCTGGGCATCGTGCTCATCGCCGTCGAGGTGCTCGTCCTGCCCGGGGTCGGGATCGCCGGTGCGAGCGGGGTGCTCGCCGTCGTCGGCGGTGCGGCGCTCGCGATGGTCGACCGTGATGCGGACGTCGTCCCCCGCGAGGCGTTCGTGTCGGCGTTCAGCGTCGCCGGCCTGGCGCTGATCGGTGCGGTCGTGCTGCTCGTCGGGGCGCTGCTGCTCGCCGGGCGCGCCGCGCGCCGGGGCCGGCCGACGGTCACGCGACGCGGCGGCCGGCTCGTGCTCGCCAGCGACGTCGGTGGGGCCCATGCGACCGGGCTGGTCGGCACGCGGGGCGTGACCGTCACGGCGCTGCATCCCGCCGGGGTCGTGGAGGTCGCCGGCGAACGCGTCGACGTGGTCGCCGAGGCGGGCTACCTGCCGGCCGGGACGACGGTCGAGATCGTCGTCGACGAGGGCTACCGTCGGGTCGTGCGCGCCACCCCGGAGGGGACGCCTCCGGACTGACCGGGAGGTACCCCCATGTCCGACCTGCTCGTCGCCGGCCCCGTGCTCGTCATCGTCGCGGCGGTCGTCGTCCTCCTCTACGTCGTCCCCGTCGGCCTGTGGATCACCGCGCTGTTCAGCGGTGTGCACGTGTCGCTGGCGACCCTCGTCGGCATGCGGCTGCGGAAGGTCGTCCCCGCCGACATCGTCCGGCCGCTGATCAGCGCCACGAAGGCGGGGATCACCCTCGACATCGCCCAGATGGAGGCGCATTTCCTCGCCGGCGGTGACGTCGGCCGGGTGGTCGCCGCGCTCATCAGCGCCGACCGGGCCAACATCGAGCTGCCGTGGAAGCGCGCGACGGCGATCGACCTCGCGGGACGTGACGTGCTGCAGGCCGTGCAGGTCAGCGTCAACCCGAAGGTCATCGAGACGCCCCGCATCGCGGCCGTCGCCAAGGACGGCATCCAGGTGATCGCCATCGCGCGCGTCACCGTCCGGGCCAACATCGAGCGGCTCGTCGGTGGTGCGGGCGAGGAGACGATCATCGCCCGGGTCGGGGAGGGCACGGTCTCGTCGATCGGGTCGGCCGACAGTCACAAGGACGTGCTGGAGAACCCCGACGGGATCTCCAAGCGGGTGCTGGAGCGCGGCCTCGACGCCGGCACGGCCTTCGAGATCCTGTCGATCGACATCGCCGACGTGGACGTCGGCCGCAACATCGGCGCGGAGCTGCAGACCGACCAGGCGGAGGCGGACAAGCGCATCGCGCAGGCGAAGGCGGAGGAGCGGCGGGCGATGGCGGTCGCCCGTGAGCAGGAGATGCGGGCCGCGGTCGTCGAGGCCGAGGCGCAGGTGCCCATGGCGCTCGCCGAGGCGCTGCGTGCGGGCCGGATCGGGGTCATGGACGCCTACCGGATGGACAACATCCAGGCGGACACGCGCATGCGGGGCACCATCGGCGGGGAGACCGCGACGGAGGAGCCCGAGTGAGCGGTCCGACCGCGCTGCCCGACCTGCTGGCCCGGCTCCTCGGCGTCGCACCACCGCCGGCCACAGCATCGTCGTCGGACGGCCCGCCGCCACCACCCTCGGGGGCGGCGCGCGTCGACGTGGAACGTCCGCGCGACGGTGGGGTGCCGACCCGCCGCGACGCCGAGCGGTCCGCGCGCCCCGACGCCGAGCGTCCCGCGCGCCCGGGCGGCGAACGTCCGGCGCGTCCGGCGGCCGAGCGGCCGCCACGTCCGGACGTGGAGCGGGCGCCGTCGACAGCGTCGGTGGACCGGACACCCACGGTCGCCGTCGCGGTCCGCCGTCTGCTCGCCGGACCTCCGGCCGCGCGGGCGACCGTCGCGGCGGCGGAGGTGCTCGGCGCCCCGCGGGCGCTGCGCCCCTACGGCGGACCCGGCGTGCCCTGAGCCGTCCGGCTCAGCCGTGCGCGCGCACCGGCGTGCCCGAGGGGGCCTCTGCGGTATGCGCGGGCCGGCTGGGAACCGCGCCGGCGGCAATGATCGCGACCGCGACGAGCAGCGCCGACTGTTCCCCAGCCGTGTCGGCGATGGCTCCGGAGATGGCGGCGGCGAGCGGACGTGAGCCGAGGAACGCGACGGACCACAGAGCCATCACGCGGCCGCGGAGCGCGTCGGGAACGAGCTGCTGGATGCCCGTCGTGAAGGCGGTCAGCGCCAAGGTCATGCCGGTGCCGCTGATCAGCATCGTCGCGCTCGCCGTGATCGCCGTCGGGGCGACCGCGAGCAGCCCGAGCCCGGTCGCGAGCGTGAGGAGTCCGATGGTCCCAGTGCGCTCGATACCGAGCCGGTGGCGCGTCGACGGCTGGACGGCGAACCCGAGCAGCGCGCCGACACCGAACAGCGACGTGAGGATCCCGACGAGGTCGCCGCCGCCACCGAGTCGGTCGGCGATGGCGGGGGTGAGGGTGACGACGGGGTCGACGCCGAGGCCGACGATGACGATGCCGACGAGCAGCCACG
>CAJXTG010000055.1 GCA_913060655.1 uncultured Nitriliruptoraceae bacterium
TCGACCGGCACGGCCCTGTGTGCCGCGGGGACCTACCGGGGGGCTGCGGACACGACGTTCTGCGTCGACGCGGAGGCCGGCAGCGTCGTCGCCGCTGAGGGGGCGACCGCGCCGACGCTCTGCGAGGCCGGCACCTTCCAGGCGGAGACCGGGCAGACCACGTGCGAGGACGCGCCTGCAGGCTCGTTCGTCGCCGCTGCGGGCGCGACCGCCGCGACGCTGTGCGAGGCCGGCAGCTTCAGCGCGGCGGCCGGCGCGTCCGCCTGCACACCCGCCGCCGTCGGGTCCTTCGTCGCGTCGGCGGGGGCGACGTCGCAGACGGCGATCCCGCTCGGGTCGGAGGGGACCGGTGGGGCGTCGGACGGGACGGGTTCGACGGGGACGGACGAGTGCGAGGCGGGGTCGTACCGGGGGGATGCGGACACGACGTCCTGCGTCGACGCCGCCCCCGGCAGCTTCGTCGCCGCCGCCGAGGCGACCGCCGCGACGCCCTGCCCGAAGGGCACGTTCCAGCCCGACCCCGGCCAGACGGCCTGCGACGACGCGCCCGCCGGCTCCCACGTGCCCGTCACCGGTTCGACCGCGGCCGCCCTGTGCGAAGCCGGCACCTACAGCGCCGAACCGGGCGCCGAGGCCTGTACGCCCGCCGACGTCGGCTACTACGTGCCCCGGCCGGGGGCGACGACGCAGCTGCGCTGCCTGACCGCGGAGGAGACCGGGCTGTCCCGCTGCCCGGTGCCCGCGGCCGACACGACCGACGACGCCGCCGACCCCGAGGACGAGGTCGCCGTCGGCGACGAGCCGCTGTCCGCGCAGGGCGACCCGTGCGAGCCCGGCTCGTGGTCCGCCACCGGCACCTCCCGGGCGGGCAGCAGCTGCACCCCGGCCAGCCCCGGCACGTTCGTCGCCGACGCCGGCGCCACCGCCGAGGAGCCCTGCCCGGCCGGCACCTACAGCGACACGTTCGGCGCGACCGCCTGCACCCCCGCCCCCGTGGGCACCTACGTCGCGACGACCGGTGCGATGGACCCCGCCCCGTGCCCCGGGGCGACCGAGGAGGGGGCCACCGAATGCCCGGAGACGGTCGCCGCGCCCGAGGCGCAGTCGGCCGTCCAGCCGGACCCCTCCACCCCCGTCGGCTGGTGGGTCGGCGGGCTCGCCCTCGCCCTCGCCGCCGGCGGTGGCGGCTTCCTGCTCGTCCAGCGTCGCACCGGGACGCTCACCGCGACGGTCGGTGCGGGTGAGGGCGCGGGACGCTCGACGCTCGCGCCGCTGCCCGGGCTCGACACGACCGCTGCCGGACCGCCACCGACCTCCGCCACGCCCGACGTGCTCGAGTGGGACGAGGCGCTCGACGGGCGTCCCGACGTGGACGACGAGGACGGCCCGCCGCCACAGCCGTCCGCCTGACCCGCACCGCCCGCACGGCCCGCGCCCCGCGGCGACTATCCTTCGCAGCCGACGTCCCCGGCGCTCCCGAACGCGGCCGGACGACGGGAGAGGGTGCACCGTGAGCCAGGCGGTCGAGGCGTGGAAGCGGTTCGCGACGGTCCTCACGACCGGCGAGATCGGTGACGTGCTCGACCTGTACAGCCCCAACGCGCTCTACCTCGAGCCGTACAACCCGCCGCACCGCGGCAACCTGCTCATCCAGGCGTACCTGAAGGACTGGATGGGCGGGAAGGACGCCGTCGAGATCGACGAGCTCGCCGTCATCCCCGCCGAGGACGGCTCCGGCATCGGCGTCGAATGGACGATCTCCTACACGGCCGCCGGCCGCCGCTGGAACGCCCTCCCGCGGGCGTCGTTCCTGCGCATCGGGGACGCCGGGCTCGTCACCTACCACCGCGACTACACCTGAGCCGACGCCCGCCGTCCACAGGCCGACGATCCGCAGGGCACGGGCGCCGGCACCGTTCGTACGGTGCCCGGCATGTCGACGACCGGGACCGCCGCCCCGCTCCTGCCCACCGCGCCGCAGGCCGTGCCCGTCGCGCTCGGGCTCGGTGAGCGGCACGTCGGCACCGTCCGCCGCTGGCTCGAGGGGACCCTCGGCTGGCAGGCCGTCGACGACGACCTCGACGGGCCCGTGCCGCCGTCGGTCCGGCTCGTCGACGTCGACGGTGCCGTGCGGCTGCTCGGCACCGCGTCCGGCGACCGGCTGCCGACGCTGCTGCTCGTCGAGGACGACGACGTCCCCGCGCTCGTCGCGGACGTCGCCCGCCGGCTGCAGCCGGCCGGCGTGTGCCGCTGGCCCGACGGGCGCGACGCGCTGCCCGAGCTGGTCGTGCGGGCCGTCGGCGCGGCACGCACCGGGGTGGGCGCCGGCCGGGTCCTGCGCGTCGGCGGCGTCGCCGGCGGGGTGGGCACCACCACCGTCACGCTCGCCCTGACCGGCCTGGCCGCCTGGGCGGGGCAGCGGGCGCTCGCCGTCGTGCACGGCCATGCGGGCGTGCGGGAGGCCGCACCGGTCCCCGCGGACGCCGTCGTCGCCCCCGACCTGTGGGCGCGCGCCACCCCGCTGCCCGGCCTCGCCGCCGCCCGCGTCGTGCACACCGGCCGTGGCGCCGCCGCCGGGGTGCCCACCGACCGCCGGGTCGGGCTCAGCGTGCTCGACGTCGGCACCGCACCGGAGCTCGACGTCGTCGTGTGCCGGCCCGACGGCGCCGCCGCCGAGCAGCTGCCGGTGACGATGGCCGGCGCGGTCGTCGTCGTCGGCCGCGGGCTGCTCAGCCCCGACCGCATCGCCGAGCTCGCCGGGGGGCGGCGGGTCGTGCACGTCGCCACGTCGGTCCGGGTCGCCCGCGCGGTGCTGCGCGGACAGGTGCCGGCCGGGCTGCCCGGCCGGTGGCTCGACGACCTCCGGCCGGTCCTCGCCGACCCGGCGGCGGCCCCGGCCGCTGCGACCGCCCCGTGACCCCGACGACGGTGGGCCTGCGCCCCGCGATCGCCGCCCGGGTCGCCGACGACGGCGAGGTGCTCGCCTCCGGTGCGGACCGGACGGTGCTGCGCCGCGCCGTCGCCCGTGCCCTCGCCGCCGAAGGGGTCGTCGCCCCGCCGGAGGTGTGGGCGCAGCTCGTCCGCGACCTCGTCGACGACCTCGCCGGGCTCGGACCGCTCGAGGAGCTGCTGCGGGACCCGCAGGTCACCGAGGTGATGGTGAACGGCGCCGACGTCGTCCACGTCGAGCGTGACGGACGGCTCGAGCGCAGCCGCCGCACGTTCACGTCCGACGACGAGCTCGTCACCGTCGTCACCCGCGTCCTCGGCCCGCTCGGCGTCCGGCTCGACCGCACCCGCCCCTACGCGGAGGCGGTCCTCGGCGGCGGGCTGCGGCTCCATGCGATCCTCCCCCCGCTCGCCGAACGGCCGACGGTGACGCTGCGGCGCGTCGCCGCCGTCGTGCCCGACTGGCAGACCCTCGCCGCGTCCGGCTCGGTGCCGCCGGAGGCGGCCGAGCTGCTCGTCGAGCTCGTCCGCGCCCGCCGCAACGTCGTGGTGTGCGGCAGCGCCGGTGCGGGCAAGACGACGCTCCTCGCACGGCTCCTCGCGGAGGTCGGCGACGACCGCGTCGTCGTCATCGAGGACGCCCCCGAACTGTCCCACCCGGCGCGGCACACGGTGCACCTGCGGACCCGGCCGGGCACCGCCGACGGGGTCGGAGCGGTCGACGTCGCCACGCTCGTGCGCAACGCGCTGCGCATGCGACCCGACCGCATCGTCATCGGCGAGGTGCGTGGCGCGGAGGTGCTCGACCTGCTCCAGGCGATGAACACCGGGCATGACGGCAGCGCGACGACCGTCCACGCGAACGGTGTCGACGAGGCGATCGTGCGGCTGGAGGGCATGGCCCTCTTG
This sequence comes from uncultured Nitriliruptoraceae bacterium, assembly GCA_913060655.1. GTDB lineage: Bacteria > Actinomycetota > Nitriliruptoria > Nitriliruptorales > Nitriliruptoraceae > CSBr16-57R1. Next base: position 3,859 of record CAJXTG010000055.1, read on the forward strand.
GCAGGGGTGCCGCAGGCCGCGGCCCGCAGCCAGGTCGCCGCCGGCATCGACGCGCTCGTCGCCCTCGGCCGGTCCCGCGACGGCGGCCGGCACGTCACCGGCGTCGCCAGCGTCGACCGGGTCCGCGGGCGGACCGTCACGGGGACGCTGTGGCGCCGGTGACCGGCGCAGGGCTGGACCGGCTGCGGCTGGAGCTGCTCGCCGGGGCCACCCCGGACGTGACGCGGCTCGGGCCGCGCGCCGCCCGCGGGGTGCGGCTCGCCGGCCGGCTCGGTGCGCCGCTCCTCCCGGCGGTCGAGGCGGCGACGGCGGCGGCGGACGACGCGGCGCGCGCCCGTCGGGCCGTCGCGGTCAGCACCGCGCAGGCCCGCACCGTCGCCCGCGGGCTGACCGTCGCGCCGCTCCTGCTCGCGCCGCTCATCGGCCTGCTCGCGGGGGTCGACGTGCCCGCGTTCTACGCGACGGCCGGCGGGCGCACCGTCCTCGCCGTCGGCCTCGCCCTGGTCGCCGCCGGCGGGCTGGCCGCACGGCTGGTCACCGTCCACGCCGCCCGTCCGGCACGGGACGCCGACGTCGAGGAGGTCGCCGAGCTGCTCGCCGTCGCCCTGGACGCCGGGGTCGGCACCGCCGAGGCGCTGCGGCAGGTCGCGACCGTGCTCCCGGCCCGGGCCGCCCCGCTGCGGCGGCTCGCCCTCGACCTCGACCTCGCCGTGGTCCGGACCGGACGGCAGGGCGGCGGTCCGCTCGGACGCGTCGAGGAACTGCTCCGCACGACCCGCCGGCTGGGGGTCCCGGCGGCTCCGCCGCTGCGCCGGCTCGCCGCGGAGCTGCGGGCCGAGGAGCTCACCCGCCTGATGGCGGCGACCGAACGGCTGCCCGCCCGGCTGACGGTCCCCACGACGCTGCTGCTGCTCCCGGCGACGCTGCTGCTCGTCGGGGCGCCGCTCGTCGCCTCCGGTCTCGCCGCCGTCCTCCCCTGACCCGCCCCGCTCCGGCGGGGCCCGACCGAAAGGAGCAGCATGCGCGCCCCGACGTCCGCCCACGGCCCTCACCGCCCGCCCGGCGACGGCGAGGACGGGTCCCTCGTCACCGAGTACGGCCTGCTCGCCGTCGTCGCGGCGACGATCGCCGGGGTCCTCATCCAGTGGGCCACCGGCGGCGCGGTCGTCGACCTGTTCAACGCGCTCGTCGACCGTGCCCGCGAGCTCGTCGGCGCATGAGCGGTCCGCGCGGCCGGACGGCGCGCGTCGGCACCGGCGACGACCAGGGCATGCTCACCCTCGAGGTCGTGCTGCTGCTGCCCGTCGTCGCCGTCCTCGTCATCGGGCTCGTCCAGGTCGCCGCGCTCGGCCGTGACCTGCTCGTCCTGCACGAGGCCGCCCGCATGGGCGCGCGCGTCGCCGCGACGACGTCCGGCGCGGACGCTCCGGAGCGGGCCGCCCGGGCCGCCGCACCCGAGCTGTCCGGCGTCGTCGTCGACGTCGCCCCGGCCGTGCGGCGCAGCGGGGACCTCGTCGTCGTCATCGTCCGTGCGGACCACCGGCTCGGACCGGTGACGCGGACGCTCGAGGCGAGGGCGCTCGCTCGGGTCGAGCCGGTGGTCGGCGGATGAGCGGCTTCGGACTGCCGCTCCTCGTGTGGGTCAGTGTCGTCGCGGCGGTCGTCGTGCTCGACCTGACCGGCTTCGTCGTCGCCGCCGCCCGGGCCCAGCAGCTCGCGGATGCGGCCGCCCTGGCCGCCGTCAGCACGGACGTGCGCGGACCGCGCACCGCTGCCACGGCGCTCGTGGAGGCTGGGGGAGGATCGCTCGTCGCCTGCGACTGCGACCGGGCGGGGCACGCCGAGGTCGTCGTCGGCGTCCCCGTGCCCGGGCTGGTCGTCCCCCGGGTCGGGGCGCGCCGGGTCGAGGCGACGGCCCGGGCCGGCCTGGTCGGCCCCTGACCGGCCGCCGGGCCGCGCCGCCGACGGCAGGAGGAGGAACGCCGGTGTCCCCCACGATCGACCCCAGGACCCGCACCTCGGTCGCCGCCTACGGGCCGGTCGCGCGCGAGTACCGGGACCAGCTCCGGCTCCGACGGCCCGTCGCGGACGTGCGCCGGTTCGCGTCGTTCGCACGGCGCGACGACCTCGTCCTCGACGTCGGCTGCGGCCCGGCCAACGACCTGCGGGTGCTGCGCGACGCCGGACTGCACCCGGTCGGCATCGACCTGTCGTTCGGCGCGCTGACGGAGGCCCGCGTGCTGCTGCCCCGGCACCCGCTGGTGTTCGCCGACCTCGAGGACCCGCCCTTCGTCGACCGTTCGTTCGGCGGCCTGTGGATGTCGGGGGCGTTCGCCCACCTGCCCAGGGAACGTTGGCGCGATGCGCTCGCCCGGCTGCTGCGGCTGATCGGCTCCGGCCCCGTCTACTTCACCTGCCACCGCGGGCGGGCCGACCTCGACCGCTTCCACGACCCGCTGCTCGGCGACCTGCACGTCTCGGCGGCGACGGAGGGGGAGGTGGAGGCGCTGCTCCGGTCCCTCGGGGTCAGCGACGTGTCCGTCGAGGTCCGGCCCGACCTGCGGCTGGACCGCAAGGTGCCGTGGGTCGTCGCCCTCGGACGGGTCAGGGGCTGAG
>CAJXTG010000056.1 GCA_913060655.1 uncultured Nitriliruptoraceae bacterium
GCGCTCTGGGGACGATACGGTGACGCGTCGGCGCGGCGCACGCAGCATGCCGCATCCGGCCCCGCTCGGTCGGCCGTCACGGTCGCGGAGCGGGGTCCTTCATGGGTCCCGGTCCGGAGGCGCGTGCGCGACCGCCGGTGCCGACCGTGGACGAGCGCGACACGTGGGGAGCAGCCGTGACCGTTGAGACGACCGGACCTGACGCGACGTCGTCGGGAACCGAAGCGGCGGACGCCGGCAACACGGAGGCGGGGTACGACGGTGCACCCGCACGACTCGGCGGCGACGGCCGTGCGACCGTCGTCGCGTTCGCGAACCAGAAGGGTGGCGTCGGCAAGACGACGACGACCGTGTCCCTCGCCGCCGCGCTCGCGCAGGGTGGTGCGCGCGTCCTCCTCGTCGACCTCGACCCGCAGGGCAACGCGAGCACCGGCCTGGACGTACGCATCGGGCCCGACGACCCGAGCACCTACGACGTCCTCGTCGAGGGTGCGGCGGTCGCCGACGCCGTGCGCACCACCGCCATCCCCGGGCTGACCGTGCTGCCGTCGTCGCTCGAGCTCGCCGGCGCCGAGGTCGAGCTCGTGCAGGCCATGGCGCGCGAGCGGGCCCTCGCCCGGGCGATCGACGCGGTCCGTCCCGACCACGACCTCGTGCTCATCGACTGCCCGCCGTCACTCGGCCTGCTGACGATCAACGCGTTCGTCGCCGCCGACCAGCTGCTCGTCCCCATCCAGTGCGAGTACTACGCGCTCGAGGGACTGTCGCAGCTGCTGCGCACCGTCGGCCTCGTCGAGCAGAACCTCAACGCCGGCCTCACCATCGGCAACGTGGTCCTCACCATGTTCGACGCCCGCACCCGGCTCGCCCAGCAGGTCGTCGACGAGGTCCGCAGCTTCTTCGGGCCCCGCACCTTCGACACCATCATCCCCCGCACCGTCCGGCTGTCCGAGGCGCCGAGCTACGCGCAGCCGATCACCGTGTTCGACCCCGAGAGCCGCGGCGCCGGGGCCTACCTCACGCTGGCCGACGAGTTCGCCGCCCGGCTCGAGGTCGCGGCGTACGACCCCGCCCGGGCCCGCCGGGTCGCCGCCGAGATGAAGGCCGCCGAGGTCGCCGCCGAGCAGGCCCTCGCCGACGCCGCGCAGGCCGGGGACACCCCGGCGGAGGAGACCGACCGATGAGCACCCCACGTCGCGGAGGGCTCGGGAAGGGCCTGGGCGCGCTGCTCGCGCCGTCCGCCCAGCCCGCACCTGAGGCCGCACCCGAGGCCGCACCCGAGTCGGCACCCGACCCGGCACTGGAGGGTGACCCGGCGGCCGTCGACGCGGCGCCCGGCACCGTCGACGAGGAGGCCGCCGCACCCGCCGCATCCGCGGAACCCGTCGACGTCGCGGACGCCGCGGGCGCGGACGCCGCAGCGGTCGGGGCTGACGCGTCGACGCCGGACGCCACCGCCGCCGAGCCGGTCGGGGCGGCCGTCGTCGCCGGCGTGCGGCTCATCGAGCTCGACCCGACCCAGGTCGCCCGCAACCCGCGCCAGCCGCGCGACGTGTTCGACGAGGAGGAGATCGACCAGCTCGCGACGAGCCTCCTCGACGTCGGTGTCCTCCAGCCGCTCGTCGTGCGCCCCCTCACCGACGGCGGGTACGAGCTCGTCGCCGGTGAACGGCGGCTGCGTGCCGCCGTCGTCGCCGGCCTGCCGACCGTGCCGGCGATCGTGCGGGCCACCGAGGACGCCGACCTCCTCAAGGAGGCGCTGGTCGAGAACATCCACCGGGTGCAGCTCAACCCGCTGGAGGAGGCCGCCGCCTACCAGCAGCTCCTCGAGGACTTCGGGGTCACGCAGGAGGAGCTCGCCGCACGGCTCGGCCGCTCCCGCCCGACGATCTCCAACACCATCCGTCTGCTGTCCCTCCCCGCCGGCGTGCAGCGGCGCATCGCCGCCGGCATCGTCAGCGCCGGCCACGCGAAGGCGCTGCTGTCGCTGGGCGACGCGGGCCAGCAGCAGCGGCTCGCCGACCGGATCGTCGCCGAGGGCCTGTCGGTGCGCGCCACCGAGGAGGCCGCCCGGCTGCTGCACGGTGAGGACGTCGAGCCGTCCGGCGGCCGGGGCCGGGGTGGTGCCGGTGGTGGTCAGCGGCTGACCGTCCCCGGGCTCGTCGAGCTGCAGGACGACCTGTCCGACGCGCTGGAGGCGCGGGTGCGCATCAGCATGGGGGCGAAGAAGGGCCGGCTGACCGTCGAGTTCCTGTCCGTCGACGACCTCGAGCGCATCGTCGGCGTCATCGCCGACGGGCTCGGTGCGCCGTCACCCGTCGGGACGCCGCCGGTGCGGGAGACGACGGAGGAGGCGGCCCGCAGCCAGGCCGACGCCGCGGAGGCGCTCGCGCAGCGGCGGCGGGTCACGTTCGACGACCTCGCCGACCTCGACCTCGCCGCGGCACGGCGGGCGGCCGACCTCAGCGACCTGGACGACTGAGCACCTCGACGCTGCCGTCGGACCGGCCGAGCAGCGCCTCCGACGCGAGGTCGACGAACACGCCGGACGTCACCACGCCCGGCAGCATCGTCAGCCACACGTCGGTCCGCTCCGGGTCGGCGAGCCCGCCGGCGAGCCGCACGTCGAGGATGACGTTGCCGTTGTCGGTCAGCAGCGGTCCGCCGTCGCCCGGCCGGACCGTCACCTCGAGCCCCTCGGCCTCGAGCTCGCGGCGCACCGGGTGCAGGGCGAACGGCACGACCTCGACGGGCACGGCGAACGTGTCGCCGAGCCGCGGCACCAGCTTGTCGACCGTCGCGATGACGACGAACCGCTGACCCATCGTCGCGACGACCTTCTCGCGCAGCAGCGCCCCGCCGCCGCCCTTGGTGAGGACGAGGTCGCGGGTCAGCTCGTCCGCGCCGTCGACGACGAGGTCGAGACGGTCGACGTCGGCGGGGTCGAGCAGCCGGATGCCGAGCTCGGCGCAGCGGGCCGCCGTCGCCCGTGACGTCGGCACGCCCGCGACGTCGAGGTGCCGGGCGGCCAGCGCGACGAGGAAGTGCTCCACCGTCGTGCCGGTCCCCAGCCCCAGCAGCATGCCGTCCTCGACGAGCGTCGCGGCCCGTGCGCCCGCGACCGCCTTCGCGACGTCGTCGCTCATCCGTCACCTCCACCGGTCCGGTCGTCGGCCGCCTCGGCCCGCCAGGTCGCCAGCAGCTCCGGCAGCTCCCCGAGCCCCTCGAGCACCAGGTCGGGGGTGACGTCCTCGGGCAGCTCCTGCAGCTGCCCCCACGGGCCGCGGGTCAGCCAGCACGTCGCCAGGCCGGCGTCCTTGGCCGGCAGCACGTCGTTGTCGACCCGGTCGCCGACGTACAGCACCCGCGCGGGGTCGTCGACGCCGACCCGTGCGAGCACCGCGGCGAAGAACGCCGGGTCGGGCTTCTCCACGCCGAGCTCGTCGGAGGTGACGACGTCGTCGACCGGCAGCTCGAGCGCGATGAGCTGGGCGGTGCGGCGGGCCGGCTGGTTGCCGGCGAGCACGACCCGCAGGCCCGCGTCGCGCAGTGCCCCGAGCGCCCCGGAGACGTCCCCGTACACGTCGTCGGGACGGAACCCGCCGTAGCGGTCCTCGTGCGCGGCCTCCAGCGTCGTCCAGTCGACGTTGGGGGCGACGTGCGGGAACGCGTCGGTGTGGTCGCCGCCCTGCGACACGGCCGCACCGAGCACCGCGATCAGCGTGCCGGCGGACACGCCGAGCAGGTCCGCCCACACCGTCCACACGCGGGTCTCGTCGATGATGACCTCACCGACGTCGAGGACGACGACGTCGGGGACGATGCGTCCGCTCACGCCGCGCCGTCCGTGCCGCTCACGCGGCCGGACCGCGGGCGAGGTCGACGAGGGTGCGGCACAGGTCGGGGAACGACAGGCCGTCGGCCTCGGCGGCGAGCGGCGTGAGGGACGTGTCCGTCATCCCCGGGCACGTGTCGATCTCGAGCAGCCACGGGGTGCCGGCGTCGTCGACGATCATGTCGGCGCGCCACAGGTGGCGGGCGCCGACGGCCGCGCCGGCGTCGACGGCGGTGCGTTCGCACGCCGTCAGCGTCGTCGCGTCGAGGCGGGCGGGAGCGTGGAACTCCGTCGCCCCGGCCGTGTAGCGGGCGGCGAAGTCGTAGCGGCCGTCCTTCGGGCTGATCTCGACCGGCGGCAGCGCCCGGTCGCCGAGCACCGTCACCGCGACCTCCGTCCCGGCGACGAACCGTTCGACGAGCACCGTGTCCGCGTAGCTCAGCGCCCCGACGAGCGCGCCGGACAGCTCCGCCGCCGACGTCACGACGCTGAGGCCGAGCGACGACCCGCCGGTCGCGGGCTTCACGACGAGGGGTGTGCCCAGCCGCGACGCGACCCGGTCGACGACGGCGCTCGCCCCGAGCTCGCGGAACGCCTGCTGGCTGAGCGTGATCCGCTCGGGGACGGCGAGGCCGGCCCGGGCGTACAGGCCCTGCGCGATCGGCTTGTTCCACGCGAGCGACGACGCGAGCACGTCCGACCCGGTGAACGGCAGGTGCAGCAGCTCGAGGACCGACTGGATCGTGCCGTCCTCGCCGGCGGCGCCGTGCAGCGCGAGCACCGCCACGTCGAAGCCGCCGCGCTCCAGCGTCGGCACGAGGTCCGCGTCGACGTCGATGCGGGTGACGTCGAGCCCCTGCTCGGCGAGCGCCGTCGCGATGCGCACCCCGGACCGGAGGCTGACGTCACGCTCCAGCGACATCCCGCCGGACAGCACCGCGACGCGAGGGGACGTCGTCATGCGCGGCCCGCCTCGTCGCGGCGGCCGGCGAGCTCGGGGGCGCCGTCGCCGTAGACGGCGCGCAGCAGGCCGAGCTCGTCGTGCAGCAGCTCCGCGAGGCGGCTCACCCCCTCGCGGATGCGGTCCGACGGTGGGAACGAGAAGCACAGCCGCAGGTGGTCGCCGCCGCTGCCGTCGTCGTAGAACCCGCGGCCCGGCACGTAGGCGACGCGCCGGCCGATCGCCTTGGCGAGCAGCGCCGACGTGTCGATCCCCGTCGGCACCGTCAGCCACACGAAGAAGCCGCCCTTCGGCCGGGTCCAGTCGACCTCGACGGGCATCTCCGCCGCGAGCGCGTCGAGCATCAGCCCGGCCTTGTGCTGGTAGAGGGCCCGGTACTTCTTGATCTGCTCCTGCCACGGCTGCGTCGTCAGCCAGCGCTCCACCATCAGCTGCGTCAGGTTCGACGGGCACAGGTCGGCGGCCTCGCGCAGCAGCACCAGCTTCTCCCGCACCGGCGTCGGTGCGGCGATCCACCCGGAGCGGATGCCCGGCGAGAACGTCTTCGACATCGTGCCGAGGTGGACGACCCGCTCGGGGATGAGGGTGCGCAGCGACGTGCCGACCTCGCCGTCGAACCCGAGCAGGCCGTACGCGCCGTCCTCGATGACGAGCAGGTCGTGCTCCTCGGCGAGCTCGGCGAGGCGGGCGCGGCGCGGCTCCGACAGCGACACGCCACCCGGGTTCTGATGGTCGGGGATCGTGTACAGGTACTTCGCCCGCCGGCCCTCCTGCACGAGCCGTGCGAGCAGGTCCTCGAGCAGGTCGATGCGCATGCCGTCGGCGTCCATCGGGACGTGGCGCACGTCCGCCTGGTGCGAGTTCATCGCCGCGACCGCACCGACGTACGTCGGGCCCTCGGCGATGACGACGTCGCCCGGGTCGATGAAGCACTTCGCGATCAGCTCGAGGGCCTGCTGGCCGCCGACGGTGACGAGCAGCTCGTCGGGGGTGGCCGGCACGCCCGCGTACGCCATCACGTCGACGAGGGCCTCGCGCACCTGCGGCCGGCCCTGCCCGCCCCCGTACTGCAGGGCGACCGCACCCTCGTCGCGGATCAGCTGGGCGGTCATGTCCGCGACCGCATCGAGGTCCATCGCCGCGAGGTCGGGCATGCCACCGGCGAACGAGACGATCTCGGGCCGCTCGGCGACGGCGAACAGGGCCCGGATCTCGGATGCGGCCAGCCCCGTCACGCGGTCGGCGTAGCGGGACAGGTAGGGGTCGGTGTCGAGACGCACGGGGGACCTGCGGGCCGGGGTCCGGCGAGCGTAGGGCGTCAG
>CAJXTG010000057.1 GCA_913060655.1 uncultured Nitriliruptoraceae bacterium
CGACGCCACCCACACCGGACGGGACGACACGTACTACGCCCTGACGATGTTCCCGTACCCGTCGGGCGACCTGCACATGGGGCACGCGGAGATCTTCACGATCCACGACGCGCTCGTGCGCCATCTGCGCATGACCGGCCACCGTGTCCTCAACCCGATCGGCTGGGACGCGTTCGGCCTGCCGGCCGAGAACGCCGCCCGGCAGCGTGGCGCCGACCCGAAGGCGTGGACCTACGCGAACATCGACGAGCAGTGGCGCACGATCGTCCGCCTCGGCTACTCGTTCGACTGGGACACGGTGCTGCGCACCTGCGACCCGGAGTACTACCGGTGGACGCAGTGGGTGTTCCTCGAGCTGTTCGAGGCGGGCCTCGCGTACCGGCGCGAGGCGCTGGTCAACTGGGACCCGGTCGACAACACGGTGCTCGCGAACGAGCAGGTCATCGACGGGCGTGGCGAGCGGTCCGGCGCGCTCGTGCAGCGCATCCCGCGCACCCAGTGGTTCTTCCGCATCACCCGCTACGCCGACGAGCTGCTCGACGGGCTCGACACGATCGACTGGCCCGAGCGGGTCAAGAACGCGCAGCGCGCCTGGATCGGCCGCAGCGAGGGTGCGGAGGTCACCTTCACCACCGCGGACGACGGCACCGAGGTCGTCGTCTACACGACCCGTCCCGACACGCTGTACGGCGCGACCTACTTCGTGTTCGCCCCCGAGCATCCGCTCGTCGTCGAGCGCATGGCCGGCGACGCCGAGTACGACGCGTTCCGGGACGAGGTGTCGCGCCGCAGCGACATCGAGCGGCTCAGCGGGTTCGGGGACGACGAGGCCGAGGCCGCGGCGGGCGCGAAGCGGGCGAAGCGCGGCATGCGCCTCGCGTTCGACATGGTCAACCCGGTCGACGGCCGCCGCCTGCCCGCCTACGCCGCCGACTACGTCCTGACCGACTACGGCACCGGGGCGATCATGGCGGTGCCCGCCCATGACCAGCGCGACCTCGACTTCGCCCGTCAGGAGGGCATCGACGTCCGCGTCGTCATCAGCCCCGACGACGGCACCGTGCTCGACGCGGCGACGATGACCGAGGCGTACGCGGGCGACGGGACGACGGTGAACTCCGGCCCCTACGACGGGCAGCCGTGGCAGGAGACGAAGCGGCGCATCACCGCCGACCTCGAGGCGCAGGGCACGGGACGGGCGACGGTCAACTACCGCCTGCGCGACTGGCTCATCTCTCGCCAGCGCTCGTGGGGCGCGCCGATCCCCATCGTGCACTGCCCGACCTGCGGCGAGGTGCCCGTCCCCCGCGACGAGCTGCCCGTCCGCCTCCCCGACGACCTCGACTTCAGCGTGGCCGGGTCGCCGCTGGACCTCCACCCGACGTTCAAGCACGACGTCGTCTGTCCCGCCTGCGGGAGCGACGAGGCGACCCGTGACGTCGACACGATGGACACGTTCGTCGACTCGTCGTGGTACTTCCTGCGCTACCTCGATCCGACCAGCGAGGAGCACGCCTGGCCGGTCGAGGCCGCGTCGCACTGGCTGCCGATCGAGCAGTACACCGGTGGTGTCGAGCACGCGATCCTGCACCTGCTCTACAGCCGGTTCTTCGTCAAGGCGCTGCGTGACCTCGGGCACGTCGCCGCCGACGAGCCGTTCGCCCGCCTGCTCAACCAGGGGCAGGTCATCATGGGTGGGAAGGCGATGTCGAAGAGCCTCGGCAACCTCGTCGCCCCCAAGGAGGTGTACGAGCGCTACGGTGCGGACACGCTGCGCGCGACGATGCTGTTCGCGTCCGCCCCGGAGGACGACATCGACTGGGCGGACGTGTCGCCCACCGGCATGCACAAGTGGCTCTCCCGCGTGTGGCGCCTGACGCTGGAGCACCTCGCACGCATCGAGGCGTCCGGCGTCCCCGGCGACGAGGACGAGGACCGCGCCCTCGCGCTGCGGCGTGCCACCGCGGCGATGGTCGACGCGGCGGGCCGCGAGTACGCGGCGCGGAAGTACAACACGGCGCTCGCGCGCATGATGGAGCTGACGAACACGCTCAACGACGTGCTGCGCACCGGCGAGGCGGCCGGCGTCGAGCGGGCCGTCGGCGAGGCGCTCCGGGCGCTGCTGCTGGTGCTCGCCCCGATCGCCCCGTTCCTCACCGAGGAGCTGTGGGGCCGACTGGGGGAGGACGGCTCGATCCACGACCGCCGGTTCCCCGACGCCGACCCGGGGCTGCTCGTGCGCGACACCATCGAGGTGCCCGTGCAGGTCAACGGCAAGCTGCGCGGCCGCGTCGTCGTCGCCCCCGGCACGGCGAAGGACGCCCTGGAGGCGGCCGCCCGCGCCGAGGTCGCCGCCCACCTCACCGGCGACGTCGTCAAGGTCATCGTCGTGCCCGACCGGATGGTGAACCTGGTCGTCAAGGGCTGAGCCCGCTGGCCGCCCGGCGGTCGTCAGGCGGCGGTCCGGCGTCCGTCCACAGGACGGCACCGGCCCTTCCCACGCACCGACGGCGGGTGCACCCTGCCCGCATGATCGAGGACCCCGAGCAGCCCCGCGGCCGACGTCGCAGCCCGGGGCTGTCCCCGGCCACCGAGGCGCGCCCGGAGCGCGCCGGCGCCGCGGACGTCCCACCGGCCGCCCCGCCGCCGCTCGACGAGTGGGACGTCGGCGAGTCGGAGGTCGGCTGGGCGGCCGTCGCCCCGCCGCCTGAGGTGCTGCACGCGGACACCGACCCCGACCACACCCGCCCTGACCACACCGGTGTCGACCACACCGTCGCTCATCGCACGGTGGCCGGGGCGGACACGGACGAGCCGGACGCCGACGCGGTGGACCGTCGCCGCGGGCACGACGCGCGACCGCTGCTGCTGCGCGTCCTCCGCCCGTGGTTCGAACCCCGACCGGGGGAGCTGCGCGGGGCCATCGTCCTCCTCGCCGTCGCGCTCGCCGCCTCGCTCGCGCTCTGGTTCGACGCGTCGCGACGCCCCCCACTGCCGGAGCCGGCCGACACCGCGACGGCCGCACCGCCCGCGACCGTGCCCGACGCCGCCGCAGCGCCCGGTGCGCCCGGCCGGGCCGACGGATCCGACGGGTGGGGGATGGGGACGAGCGTCGGGCCGGTCGTGCACGTCAGCGGGGCGGTCCACGAGCCGGGCGTGGTCACCCTCACCGACGGTGCGCGGGTCGCCGACGCGGTCGCCGCCGCCGGCGGGGCGATGCCCGATGCGCGGCTCGTCCTGCTCAACCTCGCCCGCGTCGTCGACGACGGGGAACGCATCCACGTCCCGCGGGTGGGGGAGGACGCCCCGCCGCTGCCCGACCCGCCGTCCCGCGGGGTGCTGCCCGACGGCCGCATCGACCTGAACCTGGCGAGCGCGGAGGAGCTCGAGACGCTGCCGGGCGTCGGGCCCGCACGTGCGGCGGCGATCATCACGGAGCGGGAGGCCCGTCCGTTCCGCGTCCCGGGTGACCTCCGCCGCGTGCCGGGCATCGGCGAGGCGACGTTCCAACGGCTCGCACCGCTCGTCGCCGTGCGGTGAACGCGGACGACGTCCCCGTCGCACCGGCGGCGCGGGTCCTCGGCCCGCTCGCGCTGCTCGCCCCCGCCGGGCTCGTCGGCGGCCGTCTCGGCGCGGTCGTCGACGGGCTCGACCCGGACGGGTCGCTCGTCGTGCCCGTCACCGCCGTCGCCGTCGCCGTCCTCGTCGGTGCCGCCCGGCGGGCACGTGCCGGTGGTGATGTGGTGGCGGCGGCGCTCACCGTCCTCGCGATGCTGCTGGTCACCCTCGCCGGCGTCCTGCTGCGCCTCGACGGTGCGGCCCACGGTCCGGTCGCCGACCTCGTCGACCGCGGTGGCGTCGCCACCGTCGAGGCGGACGTCGCGGCCGAGCCGCGGCACGGTGCACGCGGGTGGCGCACCACGCTGCGGGTGCGCACCGTCGACGGCAGTCCCGCCGGCGTCCGCGCCGCCGTCGTGCTCGACGAGGCGCTGCCGCTCGGGACCCCGCTGACCGTGCGGGCAAGCGCGCGGCCGCTGCCCGACGGCGGCTACGGCCGCTGGCTCGCCCAGGCCCACGCCGTCGCCGTCCTCGACGTCACCGACGTCGTGACGGTCGGCCGCGCCGGGCCGCTCGTCGCCTGGAGCGAGCAGGTCCGCGCCCGCATCCGCCGGGCGGCCACCCGCCACCTCGACGGCGGCCGTGGCGGGCTGCTCGTGGGGTTCGTCACCGGGGATACGCGGCTGCTGCCCGACACCGACGCGGAGGCGATGCGTGCGACCGGTCTCAGCCATCTCACCGCCGTGTCCGGTTCGAACACGGCGATCCTGCTCGGTGGCGTCGCCGGACTGCTCGCGCTCCTGCGGCTGCCGGCACGCGGCCGTCAGGTGCTGCTCGCCGTCACCGTCGTCGCGTTCGTCGTGCTCACCCGTCTCGAACCGAGCGTGCTCCGAGCGGGGACGATGGCGCTGCTCGTGCTCGCCGCCGCCGCGTCGGGGGTGGCGCGCGACGCCCGCCACCTGCTCGCCGGCGCGGTCGTGCTGCTCGTGCTCGTCGACCCGCTGCTGACGTGGTCGCTCGGGCTGCTGCTGTCAGCCGGGGCGACGCTCGGCGTGCTCGTCGTCGCGCCGGCGCTCACCGCACGTCTCGAGCGGCATCTGCCACGTCCGCTCGCCGGCCTGCTCGGCATCACGCTCGGGGCACAGCTCGCCGTCGCCCCCGTCCTGCTGCTCGGCTTCGGCACGATCCCCTGGGTGTCGGTCCCGGCCAACCTGCTCGCGGTCCCTGCCGCCGCGTTCGGTGCGACCGTCGCGTTCGTCGGCAGCGCGATCGCCCTCGTGCACGTCGGCGCGGCGTCGAGCGTGTTCGTCCTCGCCGGTCCGGCCGCCGGCGCGGTGCTCACCGTCGCCCGGGCGGGCGCGGCGCTGCCGGGCGGCCCGACGCTGCCCGACGCGCCCGGTCCCCGGGCACTGGCCGTCGTGGCGGTCGGTGCGACGCTCCTCCTGATCCGCTCCCTGAGGCCCCTCGGGCGGGACCGGAGGCCCTCGGAGGGCGACCGTCCACCCTCGTCGGACGTTCCGAACCGTTTTGGCGCACGCTCAGGTGGGGCGTCGCGCTCGGCGCGCAGCGACGAGCCAAGACGAGAGCGGAGCACGACATGAGCGGAGCAACGGAAGGGTCGTCCCGCCCGGGGCGGGTGCGGTTCAGCGCGCGGCAGCGACGGCGGGTCCTCGCCAAGCTGCTGTTCATCGGTGCGGGGACCGCGTCGTTCCTGCTGTCGGTGTGGCTGTGGTTCATCGTCGAGGACCGTGAGACGGGCCTGTACGTCGGCCTGTGGGTGCCCTCCCTGTTCTCCCTCGGCGCCCTCGTGGTCTCCTGGGAGGGTGACGCGTGACCCAGTTCGGGATCTTCCTCTTCGGCGTCGTCGTGTTCTTCCTCGGCGGGGTCGGGCTGGTCCTGGTCGGGCTCGACGCGTTCCGCTCCTGGTCCGATGACGACGAGCCGGATGCCGCGAACGACTGACGCCGCCCTCAGCCGTCCGCGGCGACCTCCGCGGCCGCGTCGCTGAACTCGCAGAACGCCGTGTAGGCGCGGGCCCCGTAGATCGTCGCCGGGCCGCCGTTCATCATGATGGCGACGCCGATCGCCTCGGCCGCCTCCTCGCGGGTCGCACCGGCACGGACGGCCGCACGCGCGTGCGAGGCGATGCAGCCGTCGCAGCCGTGCACGATGCCGATCGTGAGCGCGATCAGTTCCTTCGTCGCGGTGGGGAGCGCACCGGGCGCCATCGCGGCCTTCGCGAGCTCGCCGAAGCCCCGGTAGACGTCGGGGATCGCCCGGCGCAGCTCGCGATGCTGCGGGTTGAGCGTGTCCAGCACGCCCTGATGATCGTGACGGTGCTCGTGGCTGAGGTCGTCGGCGGTGCCCGACATGCTGGTCCTGTCCGTGAGGGTCGCGGTCCGCGACCTGTGGGAGGGTCGCTCGTCGAGTCTCGCCGACCCGACGCACGGTGCCGCAGGGTCCTCCGGTCCGTCGCGACGGGCCGTTCGGATGTCCGCACCGGTGCTC
>CAJXTG010000058.1 GCA_913060655.1 uncultured Nitriliruptoraceae bacterium
GCGGTCGTGCGGGCGGCGGTCGTGGCCCGCGCACCGCGTGCCGGCACGGCCGCGGTGAACGTCACGGGCACGCTGCTGCTCGCCGGGGTGCTCGCCGCCGTCGACCGCGGCCTGCTCGGCGGGGCCGCCGCACTCATCATCGGCGTCGGCCTGTCCGGATCGCTCACGACGTTCTCCGGCTGGGTCGCCCTCGTCGACGACGGACTGCGGGCGCATTCGGCGCGTAGTGCTGCCATCGACCTTCTGCTGCCATTACTGGTTGCTGTGGGCCTCAGCGTGGTTGTGTTCGCGGTGTGGGGCGGCGGCCCCGGGGCTTGACGCTCTCGGCGGACTCATGGACCACTCTGGCGTGGATCCCCTCCCAGATGACGCCGACGGACGCTCTCGGGCCTGTCACAACCCAGGGGGAACCAGGCCGGCGAGCTAGCCGACGGAAGTGAAGATTGTCTGTGATGTCATCGAACATCACGATGGCGTTCTCTGCGAGCCGAGAGCGGATGACATCAAATGCAAATTCTCGTCCGGCGAAGGACTTGTCTGAGTCGAAATGGAAGAGGTCGATCGGGCCGCAGTCAGTGACGATGCGAGGAAGGTTGACCCGGTCGCCTTCAAGGAGCAGGGTCCACCGGTCCTTGAGGTCTTCATCGACCACCATGCCCACGAACGGCCGGTAGTCGGCGTGGATCGTTGGGCGCGAATACACAAGCTCGGATGACCACAATCTGCCAGAACCGTTCACCTGTAGGGCCCTGAGGATGGCAGCGCTGCTCCAGCCAGCTGCTACACCTGTCTCGACAACGACTTCTGGACGTGTTAGCCGAGTGAGGAAGTACAGAAGCCGGTAGTCAGCGCCTCCGCCGAGACGGATTGTCCGTCGCAGGTGCTCGAATTCGGCGGCGTGGCGATTCTCCAAGTCCATCGCAAAGCGCTCAGTCTCGAGCCACAGTGTCGGCTCAAGACTCTCCGCGAAGTGGGTCAGCGGACGACAGTTTTTCTCCGCCCATCGATACGCCGAGGCCGCCTCAATCGCGGCAAGATTCCGGGCAACTACGGCCTGAGCGTCACGACGAAGCCTCCGCGCCCATCGAATTCCAGCGGCAAGGCCGGAGCTTCGAGCGAGTTGTCGGAGGCGGTCTTGATGCATCCGAATAGCCTCCGATGCGCAGCCGTGTCAGACGCTAGCGCCGCAGGACCAGCGGCCGTCAGGATTTCGAGAGACCGATGAACTGTGTCGCATCTGACAGCGGGCTGGTGAATTGATGGCGTTCCTCGACCTGTTCCCGCTGACCGACCCCGGCGCGGTGTTCGCCGTCCTGTTCCTCCTCGTCCTCCTCGGGCCGCTCGCGGCCGAACGGGCGCGGCTGCCCGGCCTCGCCGGCCTGATCCTCGCCGGCATGCTCGTCGGCCCGAACGTGCTCGGCGTGCTCGGCCGCGACACGTTCATCGAGACGCTCGGCTACGTCGGCCTGCTCTACCTGATGTTCCAGGGGGGCCTCGACCTGGACCTCGACGGGTTCCGCCGCCGCCGCGGCGACTCGCTGCTGTTCGGCACGCTCACCCTCGTGCTGCCGATGGCGGGCATCACCTGGGTGGCGCTGCGCCTCGGCCTCGACCTCGCCCCGGCGCTGATCATCGGCACGGCGCTGACGTCGCACACGCTGCTGACCTACCCGCTGGTCGGCCGCTACCAGCTGACCCGCACCCGGGCGATGACGGCGACGCTCGGGGCGACGCTCGTCGCGAACGTCGGCGCACTGCTCGTCCTCGCGTTCGCCGTCGCCGCCGCCGGTGACGCCGGCTGGTTCTTCTGGGTGCGGTTCAGCGTCGGGTTCGTCGCCTACGTCGTCGCCGTGCTCGTCGCCGTGCCCCGGCTGACCCGCTGGTTCTTCACCGGCCTCGGCCAGGACCGGCAGGTCCGCCTCACCTACCTGCTGTCCGGCATGGGCATCGCCGCGCTCGTCGCCGGCCTCGTCGGCATCGAACCGATCGTCGGCGCGTTCCTCATCGGCCTCGCGTTCAACCGGTTCGTCCCCGCCCGCACCGTCATCGCCGACCGGGTGCAGGTCCTCGGCGCGACCGTGTTCATCCCCGCGTTCCTCATCTCCACCGGCATGCTCCTCGACCCGGTCGCGCTCCTCACCGACCCGCGCACCGTCCTGCTCGGTGCCGCGTTCCTCGCCGCGACGGTCGTGACGAAGGCGGTCGCCGCGCAGCTCGCCGGGTTCGCCCTGCGTGCGGTCGCCGCCGAACGCAGCCTGATGGTGTCGCTCACCGTCGGGCAGGCCGCCGGCGCGCTCGCCGCCGTCATCATCGCGCAGGACCTCGGCCTCGTCGGCGCGGACGTCGTCAACGCGATCGTGCTCGTCATCCTCGGCTCCGCCGTCCTCGCCGGCGCGCTCGGTGAACGGTCCGCACCGCTCGTCCCCCCGCCGGAGCGCACCGAGGAGCCGCTCGGCTCCCGCGTCGTCGTCCCCGTCTCCAACCCGCACACGGTCGGCCCGCTCGTGCGGGTCGCCGCGCAGCTCGCCGCCCCCGACGGCGGGGCGGTCGTCGCCATCAACGTGCTGCCGCTGGGCACCCGCGAGGAGGCGCTGCAGGCGAACCGGCGGCTCGCCGACACGGCCGAGCAGGCGGCGCTCGCGGCCGGCGCGGAGGTCGAGACGAACGTGCGCATCGACGCGTCGCCCGTCGGCGGGGTGCTGCACACCTTGGCGGAACGGTCCGGCACGGCCGTCGTCATGGGCTGGAAGGGGTTCGCGAACGCGCGGGAGGGCCTGTTCGGCACCGTCATCGACCAGGTCGTCGCGTCGTCGCCGGTGCCGGTGCTGGTGTGCCGGCCCGGCGAGGACGTGCCGACGGGCCGCATCGTCGTCGTCCTCACCGGCGAGGACCTGCGGCCCGCGGGCCGGCGGGGCAGCGCCCTCGCGTTCGAGGTCGCCGCCCGCATGGCCCGGCAGGCGGAGGTCGAACGGCTCGTCGTCACCGACCTGCCGCCCGACGCGGCCCGGGCCGGCATGGAGGAGTTCCGTGTCCCCGACGACGTGGAGATCGTCGGGCTCGGGGACGTCACCGGCCGGCTCGCGGGGACGCTCGAGCCGGGCGACGTCGTCGTCACCGGCGTGCCGCCGACGACCGGCGGGATCCGCCGGGACGCGACCCGCCTCGCCCGCGCCGTCCCCACCCACACCGTCGTGGTCGTCGTCCCGCGCTAGCGGGCGCCCGGGCCTGCCCCGCGTTAGCGGACGCCCCCGCGGACCGTCCCGCGCTCGTCGTCGCGGCAGGTGGCGCAGTGGCCGTGGACGGTCAGCTCGACGGTGTCGGCGCGGAACCCGTGCCCGTCGTCGAGGTGCTCGCGGATCGTCGCGACGAGCGTGCCGACGTGATGTTCGACCGACCCGCAGCGGGTGCAGCGCAGGTGGAAGTGCTCGTCGGGGTGGGCGCGTTCCCAGTGGACGGGCCCGCCGGCGTCGAGCTGGCTGGGCCGGGCGAGGCCGAGCTCCTCGAACAGGGCGAGGACCCGGTAGACGGTCGCCCGGTCGACGCCGGGGCGGGCGTCCTGGCTGCGGGCGACGACCTCGTCGACGGTGAGATGCCCGTCGCCGTCGACGGCGAGGGCGGCCCACACGGCCCGGCGCGGGCCGGTGAGCCGGTGGCCGCCGGCCCGCAGCGTCGCCGTCAGCTCACGGGCGTCCGCGTCGTCCTCCACGTCCGCTCCTGTCCCGCCCCTGCCGAGCTTCCGGCGGACCTGCCGGGTCCGTCGTGGCCGGGTCCGCCGCCGGCGCAGCGTAGGAGGCGGGGTCGGCGACGAGCCGCAGCAGCTCGGCCCCGTAGCGGGCCGCACGGGCCGGCCCGATGCCGTGACAGGTGCGCAGGGCGGCGGTGTCGCGCGGACGGCGGCGGGCGACGTCGACGAGGGTGCGGTCGTGGGCGACGAGGAACGCGGGCACCCCGTCGGCGGCGGCGCGACCCCGCCGCCAGGTCCGCAGCGCCGCCAGCACCGTGCCGTCGGCGGTGGGCGCGGGCGGGTCGACGGTGCCGAGCAGCTCGGGCACGAACGGGGACGGCCGGTCCGGGTCGCAGATGAGGACGAGGCGGCGGCGGGCGCGGGTCAGCGCGACGTGCAGCACCCGCCGCTCCTCCTCGACGTCGTCGCACAGCCGGTGGGGGACGAGCCCGGCGCGGACGCCGACGAGGACGACGCCGTCCCACTCGCGGCCCTTCACCCGGTGGACGGTCGACAGCGTCACCGCCCCCTCCGACCCGGCCGACCTCGCAGTCCGGTTCGCTCCCGCCGTCCGGCCGGTGGTCCGCTCCCCGGTGGTGGTGCCGGGGGTGAGCAGGGCCGTCAGTCTTGCCGGGACGGCGGCCGGGTCGGGCAGCAGCGGGGCGAGCTCGGCGAGCGCGTCGAGGTCGTCGCCGGCGCTCGACCCCTCCGGCCGGTGCCGCCGCCGGTCGAGCACGTCGAGGGCCGCGCCGAGGCCGACGTCGTCGCGGATGGCGGTCAGCAGCCGGGACGTGTCCGCCCCGTCGCGCACCAGCGCGACGAGACCGGCGAGATCGTTGACGTAGCGGCGCAGTGCCGCCCGGTGCTCCCCGTCGACGGTCGGGACGAGCCGGGCGAGCCGGGTGAGCGACGTCGGCCCGGGCGGGACGGTGCCGCCGAGCCGGCGTGCGGGTCGCCGGCAGGTCGCCGCCACGTCGTCGGCGGCGATCCTGTCGGGGTCGACCGCGATCCGCAGGTAGGCGAGGGCGGTGTGCAGGCCGGTGCGGGCGAGCACCTCCGGGCCGAGCTGCGCGTCGACGGGGACGCCGGCGAGGGTGAGGGCGACCTGCGGGGCGAGCAGCGCCGCGCCGACCCGGCCGAGGACCGCCACGTCGGCCGCACCCGCCGCCCGCAGCCGCAGGACCGCGTCGACGGTCGCGGCCGCGCCGGTCGTCCCGGCCGCGTCGACGACGGTGAGCGTGTCGGCACCGTCGGCGGCGTCCGGCGCGGGCCGCACGGCCTTGTCGACCCGGAGCGTGTTGTGGGCGAGCAGGGCGGACGCGGCACGGACGACGGGCGCGGGGCAGCGGCGGTTCACCCGCAGCGTGTACGACGCCGCACCGGGGTAGGCGGCGGGCAGGTCGACGAGGACCCGCGGGTCCGCCCCCGCATACCCGTAGATCGTCTGGTCGTCGTCACCGACGGCGAACAGCTGCTGGGCGGGGCCGGCGAGCAGCCGCACGAGCAGCACGAACGCCGGCACGAGGTCCTGCGCCTCGTCGACGAGCAGATGGCAGGTGCTGCGGCCGACCCGCCGGCGCAGCGCCGGGTCGGCGAGGAGCAGCGTGACGGCGCGCAGCACCTGCTCGTCGAAGTCGACCGCACCCCGGGCGGCGAGGAGCCGCCGGTAGCGGGGCACGAGCCGGGCGAGCCCCGGCACGTCCCCACGGGCCGCCTCGACCTCGGCCGGGTCCCGCAGCCCCAGCCGCACGTCCCGCAGCCCGGCGAGCAGCAGGTCGACGTCGACACCGCCCGCGCCGGGCAGCCCGGCGGCCGCCTCCCTGACCAGCGCGACGGTCCCGTCGCCGTCGAGGACGTGGGGCCGCCGGCCCGCCGCGGCGGCGCACACCGCGAGGCCGAGCGCGTGGACGGTGCGGACCGCGGGCCGACGCCCGCCCGCGTGCACGTCGGCGGTGCGGCCGGCGAGCTCCCGGGCCGCCCGCGTGTTGTACGCGAGGGCGGTGAGCAGCTCCGGCTGCACCCCCCGGTCGGCGACGAGGTGGCGCAGCCGGGCGGCGAGGACCCGCGTCTTGCCCGATCCGGCGGGGGCGAGCACCCGTGCCGGGCCGGCCCGGTGGGTCACCGCCGCCGCCTGCTCGCGACTGAGCGGCTCCCGCGGTGGGGCGTCGCGCTCCACGGTGAGCGCCGCACACCAGCGGACCGTCTCGACGTGGACGCGGGCCGCGTCGTCGGGCCAGCCGGCGACGGGCCCCCGCGGGCCCGTGTCGACCCAAGCCGCCCGGCCGTCGGGCAGCCGCACGTCTGGCCCGCCCAGGGCGGACCGTCCGCCGGTCGGG
>CAJXTG010000059.1 GCA_913060655.1 uncultured Nitriliruptoraceae bacterium
CCACCATTCGGCGGTGCGGGCGAGGCCGACGGCGAGTGGTGTGGACGCCTCCCAGCCGAGCCGCTCGCGGGCGAGGGTCGTGTCGGGCCGGCGGACCTGCGGGTCGTCGACCGGCCGGGGGTGCAGCGTCACCCCCGGATGCTGCCCGCAGGCGTCCTGGACGGCCTCGGCGAGCTGCAGCATCGTCACCTCGAACGGGGAGCCGAGGTTGACCGGGCCGACCTCGTCGTGGGTGAGCAGCGCGACGAACCCGTCGACCATGTCGTCGACGTAGGACAGCGAGCGGGTCTGCAGGCCGTCGCCGTGGACGGGCAGCGGCTCGTCGGCGAGGGCGGCGTTCATGAACGCCGGGACGGCACGCCCGTCCTCCATGCGCATGCGCGGCCCGTACGTGTTGAAGATGCGGGCGACCCGGACGTCGACACCGTGGCTGCGGTGGTAGGCGAACGTGATCGCCTCCGCGAACCGTTTCGCCTCGTCGTACACGCCGCGCGGGCCGATCGGGTTGACGTTGCCCCAGTAGGCCTCCGGCTGCGGGTGGACGAGCGGGTCGCCGTACACCTCCGACGTCGACGCGAGCAGGAACCGTGCGCCCTTGGCGAGGGCGAGACCGAGCATGTTGTGGGTGCCGAGCGCCCCGACCTTCAACGTCTGGATCGGCAGGCGCAGGTAGTCGATCGGCGACGCCGGCGAGGCGAAGTGCAGGACCGCGTCGACGTCGCCGTCGAGGTCGAGATGCCGGGTCACGTCGTGCTCGACGAGCGTGAACGCGTCATGACCGGTCAGGTGCGCGACGTTGTCGCGGCTGCCGGTCAGCAGGTTGTCGACCGCGGTGACCCGCGACCCCTCGGCGAGGAGGCGTTCGCACAGGTGGGAGCCGAGGAACCCCGCACCGCCGGTGACGACGACGTGGGCGCCCGGGAGGTCGCGCATCAGGCGCCCACGGTGCGGACGAGGCGGGCGAGCTCCCGTGCGCCGGGCAGCCAGTCGGACAGCTGGTCGGGGGTGATCGAGCAGGCGTGGGCCCGCTCGGTCGGGCGGACCCCGCCCTGGTCGAACGTCACGTGCTTCTCGAGCACCGTCGCACCGTGCGCGAGCGCCTTCTCCATCGCGGCGGTGCCGAGCGTGTGATCGCTGAACCCGTCGACGTGGCCGGAGAAGTCGAAGTGGCGGGGGGTGAGGTCGGACGGCAGCGTCGGGTAGCGGGACACGCAGTGCAGGTAGGTGACGTTCGTCGCGTCGGGGAACGGCGGCCCGTCCTGCTCCCACGCGCCGAGGGACACGTAGGTCGGCTTGCCCAGCGCGAGGATCTCCTCGCACAGCGCCGGGTCCTCGGTGACGGTGCGCGACGCGATCTTGTACGACGTCATGCCGAGGTCCTCGCACCAGGCGATGCGGTCGCGGGTGAAGATCGACGCGGACCAGTCGACGCCGAGGTCCTGACAGGTCCCGGCGAACGTCTCGAGCTCCTCGCGGGAGAGGACGAGGTAGGCCCAGTCCGGGCCGAGGAACGCCTCGTCGTACAGCTGGACCTTCATCAGGTCGGCGCCGGCCATCGCGCACCGGCGCGTCATCTCCAGCAGCACGCTCAGCTCGCCGCCGTGCTGCGGGTGCAGCTCGGCGATGAACGTCAGCCGGTCATCCATGTCCGTCTCCGTCGTCCGGCGGGCCGAGACCCGCGAGTCGTCGTTCCACCTCGGTGACGTCCGCGGCGGTGTGCACGTCGAGGAAGTCGCCGGCGACGGTCGCCGCCGCGGCCGTCAGGGCCCGCTGGTCGAGCGCGGCACGACGCAGCGCACGGGCGGCGCTCGTGAGCACCCCGTCCGCGTCGACGGTGAGGACCTCGCGGAAGCCGCCGGCGACGAGCCGGTCCACGACGGCCGCGACGTGGTCGCCGGTGACCTCGGGGATGGACGCGTTGAGCCAGACGACCACGTCGGCGGTCGTGCCGCGGTCGGCCTCCCACCACTCGACCGCATGGCGCAGCACCGGTTCGGTCCACACGTCGTCGCCGGCGAGGTCGTCCGGGCGGCGCAGGGCGACGACCCCGGCCGACGCGGCGAAGGCGAGGATGGCGTCGTCGTCGGACGAGACGATGAGCCGGTCGGGGGCGAGCCGGCCGGAGGCGAGGGCGGCGTCGAGCACCCAGCCGAGCATCGGCCGCCCGAGCACCGGGTGGAGGTTCTTCCCGGGCAGCCGCTTGGAGCCGCCCCGGGCGGGGACGACGCCGACGACGGTGCCGGCCGCCGGGCCGGTGGTCACGACGCCCCGCCGGCGTTCGCCTGGCGGACCTCCTCGACCTTGTCGGCGAAC
This sequence comes from uncultured Nitriliruptoraceae bacterium, assembly GCA_913060655.1. Lineage (GTDB taxonomy): Bacteria > Actinomycetota > Nitriliruptoria > Nitriliruptorales > Nitriliruptoraceae > CSBr16-57R1. Next base: position 2,314 of record CAJXTG010000059.1, read on the forward strand.
GCGACGTACTCGGGTTCGGTCGTCTTGTTCGTCCCGTGCTTGCGGTACCGGTACAGCGGCATGCGCAGGTGGTGCACCCGGTAGAAGTCGCCGAGGCGGGCCCGCAGCTCCTCCTCCTCGCGGTGGCGGAAGTCCGGGTCGTAGATGCCGGCGGCGACGAGCGGGTCCTTCTGGTAGAGGATCCCGCAGGAGACCGGCTGCTCGGACGCGTCGACGCGGGCGAACTGCTGCTCGTGCTCGTCGACGAGCACGTAGTCGCAGGCGACACCGAGCGCGTCGTGGTTGACGTCCATGTAGCTGACGAGGAAGTGGAGGAAGCGGGAGGTGACGAAGTCGTCGGCGTCGACGCGGACGAAGTACTGCCCCTTCGCCGCCATGATGCCGTCGTTCGCCGCGGCCGCCACCCCGCCGTTGACCGCACGCCGGATGAGCCGCACCCCGTCCGAGGCGAACTTCTCGGCGATCTCGGCGGAGTCGTCGGTGCTCGCGTCGTCGACGACGATGACCTCGAAGTCGTCGCGGGCGACGAGTTCCTGCCGCAGGCAGGACCGCAGGCACCGCTCCAGGTAGCGCCCGTAGTCGTGGCAGGTGACGATGATGGAGGCCTTCATGGGCGCGAGCCTAACGCCCGGCCCACCCCGGCGAAGGTCGGCGCCGGCGGTGCGGGACGACGCCTAGGGTGCCGCCCGCAGGCCCTCGGACGGCACGGAGGTGGGCGCGCGTGTGCGGCATCGCGGGGTACGCCGGGCCGGCCGGCCCGGACGCCGGTCGGGTCGAGGCGACCCTCGCCCGGCTCGCCTGCCGCGGCCCCGACGCGCACGGCACGACCGCGCAGCCGTTCGGCCGGGGCAGCGTCCGGCTGGTGCACACGCGCCTGAGCATCATCGACCTCGACCGGCGCTCCGACCAGCCGTTCACCGTCGACGGCTGCACGCTCGCCTACAACGGGGAGCTGTACAACTACCGCGAGCTGCGGCGTGAGCTGGAGCGGGCGGGGCACGCCTTCACGACCGACTCGGACACGGAGGTGCTGCTCCGCGCCTACCTCGCGTGGGGGGTCGCCTGCGTCGAGCGGTTCGAGGGCATGTGGGCGTTCGCGCTGCACGACACGCGGGACGGCACGCTCGTGCTCTCCCGCGACCGGTTCGGGGAGAAGCCGCTGTTCCTCCTCGAGGACGCCGACGGGCTGTGGTTCGCGTCGGAGACCGGCGCGCTCGTCGCGCTGCGGGGCCGCCGTCCGCCCGTCGACCGTGACCATCTGCTCCGCAGCGTCGTCCACGGCCACAAGGTGCAGTACCAGCACGACGCGACGTTCCACGAGGGCGTGCGCGAGCTGCCGCCGGCGACGACGCTGACGATCGGGCCGGACGGGAGCCGCCGGGAGCGGCGGTTCTGGTGGCCGACGCTCGCCCCGGACCCGTCGATGGACGCGGCCACGGCCGCGGCGGGCGTGCGGGAGCGGCTGGTCGCGAGCATGGACCTGCGCATGCGCTCCGACGTGCCGGTCGCGTTCGCCCTGTCGGGCGGCATCGACTCGTCGAGCCTCGTGTCCATCGCCGCGAAGGTCCTCGGCCACCGGGTCAGCACGTTCTCCATCATCGACCCGGACCCGCGCTACGACGAGCGGGCCAACGTCGCCGCGACGGTCGCCGACACCGGTGCGACGTCGACGCTGGTCGAGCTGCGCCCGGACACCGACCATCTCGCCCGGCTGCGGATGCTGGTGCGCTCCCACGACGCGCCCGTCGCGACGATCTCCTACCTGGTGCACGCGATGCTGTCGGAGGCCATCGCCGCGTCGGACCATCGGGTCGCGATCTCCGGCACCGGCGCGGACGAGCTGTTCACCGGCTACTTCGACCACTTCCTGCTGCACCTCGCGGCGGTGCACGGCACGCCGGCGTACGCGCCGGCGCTGTCCGCCTGGCAGGAGCACGTCGCGCCGCTCGTGCGCAACCCGGAGCTGACCGACCCGCTGCTGTTCGTCGAGCGGCCCGGCTTCCGCGACCACATCCTGCTGCAGCGCGACCGCTTCCGGGCGACGCTGCGCGACGAGGTCGCCGCCGGCTGGGACGAACGGTTCGTCGAGACCGCCTACACCGACGACCTGCTGCGCAACCGGATGCTCAACGAGCTCCTCGGGGAGGTCGTGCGGGTCATCCTGCGGCAGGACGACCTGAACTCGATGACCTACAGCGTGGAGAACCGCAGCCCGTTCCTCGACCGGGACCTGTTCGCGTTCGCCGCGACCATCCCGACGCCGCTGCTGATCCGCGACGGGTGGAACAAGGTCGTGCTGCGCGACGCGATGGACGGCATCCTCAACGACACGGTGCGGACGGCCCGGGAGAAGCGCGGGTTCAACGCGAGCCTCACGTCGCTGTTCGACCTGACCGCCCCGGACGTGCGCGAGGCGTTCCTCGGCGACTCGGCGATCTTCGACCTGTTCGACCGCGACCGGATCCGCGGGGTGCTCGACGGCGGGGAGTATCCGAACTCGGTCAAGAAGTTCCTGTTCAGCTTCCTGTCGGCGAAGACGTTCCTCGACCACGTCGTGTGAGGTGCACGAGCCGGTCCCCGACCGGCCGCAGCTCGACGTCGGAGAACCGGCCGAGCGTCGCCGCGAGGCTCGCCGCCCGCTCGGCGAGGGCCGCATGGTCGATCGGCGGGAACTTGTGGGCGACGACGAACCGGTCGGCGTCGACGCCCTCGCGGATGCGCCGGCGGACCTCCCGCACGGCGTGCACGCCCGGGCGGACGAGGTCACGCGCCCGGCCCTCGAGCCGTTCGAGCCGGCCGGGGGCGAGCCGCTCCGGCCGCATCGGCGGCGCGTCGGGCAGGTCGAGCTCCTCCCAGACGTCGACGATCCGGTCGGCCGCGAGCGGCCCGTCGAGGGCGCACAGCCGGCCGGCGAGCACCTCGTCGGCGCCGGGCTGGCCGAGCGTCGCCGGGTCCGTGCCCGCTCGCAGCGCCGCGACGGTGTCGACGACGTCGGCGGCGTCGGCGGCGCGGATGCCGAGCCGGCCGGTGACGTGCCCGAGGTCGACGGCGACACCGGCGGTCGGTTCGAGCGAGATCAGCGGGACGCCGGCGACGGCCGTCTCGAAACCGGTCGTGTCGCCGGTGTGCACGACGGCGAGGGCCGCGCGGACCCAGGGGGAGATCGCCCCGTCGTTGCGGACGACGACGTTGGGGAGCGGGCCGAGCAGGTCGCGCCATGCGGCCGGCGACTCGACCGGATGCGGGCGGACGACGACCGTCAGGTCGGGGAAGCGGGTGGCGACCCCGCGGACCGCCTCGACGAGGTGCGGGAGCCGTTCGGCCTGCGAC
>CAJXTG010000060.1 GCA_913060655.1 uncultured Nitriliruptoraceae bacterium
CAGGGCGAGGCGCACGTCGGGCACGGGCGCGCCGCGGTCGTGTTCGACGTGCTGCGACGCCATCTCGCCTTCAGCGGGTACGCCGTCCGGTTCGTCCAGAACGTGACCGACATCGACGACAAGATCATCCTGCGGGCACGGCGTGAGGACGTCGACCACGCCGTCATCTCCACCCGCTACGCGGCGGCGTTCGCACGGACGATGGACGACCTCGGCGTCCTGCCGCCGGACGTCCGGCCGCTCGCGACCGGGCACCTCCTCGAGATGCAGGCGCTCATCAGCACGCTCCTCGCCGAGGACAAGGCCTACGAGGTCGACGGCGACGTGTTCTTCCGCGTCCGCGCGTTCCCCGCCTACGGGGCGCTGTCGAACCGGCGCATCGACGACCTGATGGAGGGGGTGGACGTCGTCGACCGGGACCGCAAGGAGGACCCGCTCGACTTCGCCCTGTGGAAGGCGGCGAAGCCGGACGAGCCGTCCTGGCCCTCCCCGTGGGGACCGGGGCGTCCCGGCTGGCACATCGAGTGCTCGGCGATGGCGGCGACCCACCTCGGTGCCGGCTTCGACATCCACGGTGGCGGCCTCGACCTCGTCTTCCCCCACCACGAGAACGAGATCGCGCAGCACGAGGCCGCACACGGCACGACGTTCGCACGCCACTGGGTGCACAACGGCATGGTCCAGATGGGCGACGCGAAGATGTCGAAGTCCGTCGGCAACGTCGTCGGGCTCGCCGCGGCGATCGACGAGGTCGGCCGCGGCCCGCTGCGCCTGTGGTACCTGTCGGCGCACCACCGCAGCCCGCTGACCTTCGACGACGAGCGGCTCGACGACGCCCGTGCCGTGTTCCAGCGGTTCGTCACCTTCGCACGCGCCGCCCACCGTGCCGCCGGCGACGTCGAGCCGGACGCGGCGACCGCCGGGCCGCACCGGGAGGCGTTCGTCGCCGCGATGGACGACGACCTCAACGCACCGGTCGCCGTCGCCGCGCTCCACCAGCTCGTCACCGACGGCAGCGAACGCCTCCGTGCCGCCGCCGCCGGCGACGACGCGGCCCGTGCGGCGGTCGCCGACCTCGGGACGACGCTCGTCACGCTCGCCGACGACGTGCTCGGCCTCGGCATCGCCGATGTCCTCGCACGCGCGGCGGCGCTCGAGACCCGCATCGCCCCGCTCGTCGAGGGCGAGCTGGGGCTGCGCGCCGAGGCGCGCGCGGCGAAGGACTTCGCGACCGCCGACGCCATCCGTGACCGGCTCACCGCCGCCGGGGTCGTCGTCGAGGACACCCCCGCCGGTGCCGTGTGGTACGCGGCCGAGGCGCTGCGTCCCGACGCGTGAGCGGCCGGCGGCAGCCGCGCGGCCCGCAGCAGGGCGGGGCCCGCGGGTCGACGGGCGAGGGTCGGCGCATCGTCCACGGGGTCCATCCGGTCCGTGAGCTGCTCCGTGCGGGCCGGCCGGTGCACGAGGTGCTCGTCGCCACCACGCGGACCGGGACGCGGGCCGGCGCGGGTCCCGTCGCCGACGTCGCCGCACTCGCGTCGGACGCCGGTGTCACCGTCCGGTGGGTCGACCCCGACGAGGTGGAGCAGCTCGCTCCGGGCGCGGTCCACCAGGGGGTCGTCGCGGTCGCACCACCGTTCCCGCTCGTCACCGTCGAGCGGCTGCTCGCCCACGCCGCCGCGTCCGGACGGCCGCCGCTGCTCGTCGCCGTCGACGGGGTGACGGACCCCCACAACCTCGGGTCGATCGCCCGCTCCGCCGAGGCGGTCGGCGCGCACGGCCTCATCGTCCCCGACCGTCGCAGCGCCCCGATCACCCCTGTCGTCGAGAAGGCCGCGGCCGGTGCGTTGGCGCACCTGCCCGTCGCGGGCGTCACCAACCTGCCGCGCACGCTCGTCGAGCTCGGTCGGGCCGGGGTCTGGTCGCTCGGGCTCGCCGGCGACGTCGACGTCGACCTCGCCGGACATCCGCTGGCGGACGGGCCGACCGTCCTCGTCGTCGGCGCGGAGGGGGACGGCCTGTCCCGCCTCGTGCGGGAGCGGTGCGACGCGCTCGTGCGGCTGCCGATGCGCGGGCAGGTCGGCTCGCTGAACGCGTCCGTCGCCGCCGGCGTCGCGCTGTTCACGCTCCTCGCCGCTCGGGACGCGGCGCACCCCTCACCGTGACCGCCCGCATCGTCATCCCCGCGGCTGCGACGTCGGGCGGTGTCCGCACGGGCCGTCACGTCGACGGGCCCTCCGGCGCTGACACCTAGCCTCGGCCGGACCACGACGGCGGGGCTCGCCGACGCGGGTGAGGAGCGGGGATGATCGGGGACGGGTTCGCCCGTGTGCTCGAACGTGCCCGTGACGGGGACGAGCTGGCCTGGACGGCGCTGTACGACGACCTGGCGGGCCCGCTGCTCGGCTACCTGCGCGGCCGCGGCGCTCCCGAGCCGGAGGACCAGCTGGGGGAGACGTTCCTGCAGGTCGCCCGGGACCTGCCCGGCTTCTCCGGCGACGAGGCCGGGTTCCGCTCGTGGGTGTTCACGATCGCCCACCGGCGTCTGCTGGACGCGGCCCGGACCCGCCGCCGCCGTCCTTCGACGCCGATCGAGCCGGACCGGCTCGTCCCCGTCGCCGAGGCGCTCCGCGACCCCGGCGACCGCGCGGACGCGACCGCCGTCGCGCTCGACGCGATCGGGGACCGCGAGCTGCTGACGGGCCTGCTGGAGCATCTGACGGACGAGCAGCGGGAGGTCGTGCTGCTCCGCTTCGTCGCCGACCTCGACACCGCGACCGTCGGCGAGGTCACCGGCCGCAGCCCGAACGCGGTCGCCGCGGTGACCCGCCGGGCGCTCACGACGCTGCGGGCGGTCCTCGAGGAGGTCCCGGCGGGCCGTTGAACGCCCTCGACGGGGCGATCCGGTCGACCGCGTCACCTTCCGCGGGGCTGCGGCGCTCACGGAAGCATGGACACGAACCCGCCGCAGCTCCCTCCCGCCCCGGACCACGGTCCGGACGACCACGCCCTGGTGCGCCTGCTCCGCGCGCTGGCCGCGCCGCTCCGCGCCCGACCGGCGCAGGACGTGCGCCGCCGGCATATCGCCGCAGCGAGTGCGGCCGCGCGCAGCAGCCACGGTGCGCCGGCGCCGGCGTCCGCCCGGCGCTTCGGGCTGTTCGCCCGGGTCCGCCCCGCGCTCGCCGGCGGGCTCGCGCTCTCCCTCGTCGCCGCACTCGTCGTCGGCGTGTCGGTCACGGGGCCGGACCGTGTCGAGGTCGAGCTCGCGATGGAGCCGGGCTTCACGCCCTCCCCGGTCCCGTTCGAGCGCGCCGAGGACCACGTCATCCTCACCGTCGACGCCGCGCGTGCCGAGCTCGTCACCGAGGAGCTCACCCGTCTGCTCGGCGCGGACCCGGCGGTGCTGTCGGTCCGGACCGACCGCACGGCCTTCACGGTGCCGGCCTCCGTCGCCGACCAGCTCGAGGTCCCCGAGGTCGAGGCCATCCCGGACACGCCGATGACCAACTTCGCGGAGCCGACGACGCAGTCGCCCGTCCCGTCGTGGGGGCTTGACCGCATCGACGCCGACGAGGAGCGGCTGGACGACAGCTACGGCTTCGTCAGCACCGGCTCCGGCGTGCGCGTCTACGTCATCGACACCGGCGTCCGCTCCGACCACGCCGACCTCGCCGGTCGGGTCGTCCCCGGCTACTCCGCGATCGACGACGGACGAGGGTCGGAGGACTGCAACGGGCACGGCACGCACGTCGCCGGCACGGTCGCCGGCTCGTCGTACGGCGTGGCGAAGGACGCGACGATCGTCGCGGTGCGGGTGCTCGACTGCAACGGCGCCGGCTACGCGTCGTCCGTCGTCTCAGGGATCAGCTGGGCGATCGCGAACCACCCCGGCGGCCCCGGCGTCATCAACCTCAGCCTCGGCGGCCCGGCGAACAGCGCGGTCGACCAGGCCGTCGCCGACGCGACCGCGCGCGGGCTGCTCGTCGTCGCCGCGGCGGGGAACAACGGCGGCGACGCCTGCGCGCTGTCCCCGGCACGTGCGCCGTCGGCGGTGACGATCGGGGCGACGACGTCGTCCGACGTGCGTGCCTCCTACTCCAACTTCGGTGGGTGCGTCGACCTGTTCGCACCGGGCAGCAGCATCACCTCCGCCTGGTGGTCGAGCCCCGGCGCGTCGGCCACGCTGTCCGGCACGTCGATGGCCGCACCGCACGTCGCCGGCATCGCGGCACGGCTGCTCGAGGACGAGCCGGGCTCCGGACCGGCCGGCGTCACGGGCACGCTGACCGGCGAGGCGGAGAGCGGGGTCGTCGGTGACGACGGCGGCTCCCCGAACCTGCTGCTGAACCTCGTCGACTACGAGCAGGTCGACTGCGACGTCGCCTACGAGGAGCACCTCGCGGACGGGACGGAGATCCCGGAGGACTGCCTCGAGGAGGTGTGCGAGCGGCTCGAGCTCGAAGGGATCGACCTGCCCGAGGAGTGCCTCGACGGTGACGGTACGGACCCTGACTGCGACCAGCTCGAGGAGGACGGCGAGGAGCTGCCCGAGGAGTGCCTCGAGGAGGACGACGAGCGCGGCCGTGAGGGTGAGGGTCGTCCCGACTCGCCGCCCGGGCTCGACGGCCTCCTGCCCCCGGGCTTCGGCGGTCCGGTCCCCGGTCTCGAGCGGGCCCCCGGGCTCGACGGGCGGCTCCCTCCCGGACTGAGCGACGGCGTGCCGCCGGGGCTCGCGGACCGTGAGGACGGCGTGCCGCCGGGTCAGGCGGACCGTGAGGATCGGGTGCCGCCGGGTCAGGCGGACCGTGAGGACCGGGTGCCGCCGGGTCAGGCGGATCGTGAGGACCGGGTGCCGCCGGGTCAGGCGGATCGTGAGGACCGGGTGCCGCCGGGTCAGGCGGACCGTGAGGACGGCGACGAACCGCCGGCCGATGGGACCGACCCGGACGAGGAGGAGCCGGAGGATGGTGGCGAACCGGAGGAACCGGCTGCGCAGACGCCGGGACGGGGTGTCCCCCCGACGCCCGCGCAGCCCGGCAACGCCGGGAACGCCGGCAACGCACGGAACGACGGCGACGATCTGAGCGACACGAACGGCAGGGCCGGTGGGACCAGCGGCAACGGCCGCGGGAACCGTCCGCAGGAGCGGGGTGCCGCTGCACCGTCGACCGGTTCGGGTGCCGATGCCCGCACCGTCGAGCCGACGCCGGCGTCGGCCGGGACCTCCGCCGATGAGCGTGGTCGGGGGCGCGGCCGCGGGTGATCCCCGCCCCGACGGCCGCTCCGCCCGACCAGGCCGCCCCGGGAGGGTTCCCGGGGCGGTCGTCGTCGGGTGGTCGGACCGGGGTGCGGGATCCGTGGGAGTGCGGTGTGCGGATGCGGAGCCGGGGGCGGGAATCGAACCCGCGACCATCCGCTT
>CAJXTG010000061.1 GCA_913060655.1 uncultured Nitriliruptoraceae bacterium
CGGGTCCTGCTCGCCGAGCTTCACGAGCTCCGCGAGGACGCAGTAGACGACGGCGTGCGCCTCGATGCGGTGCAGGCTCCGCAGCGCCTCGCGGGTGTCGGACCGGCCGAACCCGTCGGTGCCGAGGGCGGCGAACGGGCCGGGCACGAAGTCGGCGATCTGGAACGGGGTCGCCCGCATCCAGTCGGACACGGCGACGAACGGCCGGCCGCGCCCCTCCTCGAGGATGCGGGTGACCATCGGCACCCGCGGCTCCGCGTCGGGGTTGGTGCGGTTGTACGACTCGACGGCGGTGCCGTCGCGCAGCAGCCGGTTCCAGCCGGGTGCGGACCACACGTCGGCGACGACGTCCCAGTCCTCTGCGAGGAGCTCCTGGGCGCGCAGCGCCTCGCAGATGATCGTGCCGGACGCGAGCAGGTGCGCGTCGGCGGTGCGCCCGTCGTCGACACCGTCGAGGGTGTGCCCGTGCCGGTAGCGGTACAGCCCGTCGATGACCTGCTCGTCGGTGACGTGCTCGGGCATCGCCGGCTGCACGACCGGCTCGTTGTAGACGGTCAGGTAGAAGATGACGTCCTCGCCGCCCTCGACGTGCCGGTCGGAGAACATCCGCTCGAGGCCGTGCTCGACGAGCACCGCCAGCTCGTAGGCGAACGACGGGTCGTACGCCTCGACCGCCGGGTTCGACTGGGCCATCAGCAGCGAGTGGCGGTCCTGGTGCTGCAGCCCCTCGCCGTTCAGCGTCGTCCCGCCGGCGGTCGCGCCGATGAGGAACCCGCGGCTGCGCTGGTCGGCCGCCGACCAGATCGAGTCGGCGGTGCGCTGGAAGCCGAACATCGAGTAGAAGATGTACAGCGGCACGGTCGGCACGCCGTGCGTCGCGTACGCCGTGCCGGCGGCGGCGAACGTGGCGACGGAGCCGGCCTCGGTGATGCCCTCGTGGATGATCTGCCCGTCGCGGGCGGTGCGGTAGCTGAGCAGCAGGTCCGAGTCGACCGGCTCGTACGTCTGCCCCTGATGGTCGTAGATCTTCGCGGTGGGGAACCACGAGTCCATCCCGAACGTGCGCGCCTCGTCGGGGATGATCGGGACGATGCGCCGGCCGAGGTCGTCGCTGCGCAGCAGGTCCTTGAACAGGCGCACGAGCGCCATCGTCGTCGCGACCGGCTGGGTGCCCGACCCCTGCTTGAGCGCGCCGTACAGGTCGTGCTCGGGCAGCTCCGGCATGACGAACTGGACGCGCCGCTCCGGCATGAACCCGCCGAGCTCGGCCCGCCGTTCCTTCAGGTAGCGGATCTCGTCGGAGTCCGGCCCGGGCTGCACGTACGGCGGCAGGTCGGCCTCGAGGTCGCTGTCGGGGATGTCGAGCTCGAGCCGGTCGCGGAACGACATCAGCGCCGCGGACGACAGCTTCTTCATCTGGTGCACGGCGTTGCGGGCCTCGAAGTCCGGGCCGAGCGTCCACCCCTTGACCGTCTGCGCGAGGATGACGGTCGGCGCCCCCTCGGTGCGCACCGCCGCGTCGTAGGCGGCGTGGACCTTGCGGTAGTCGTGCCCGCCGCGGGTGAGCCGGCCGAGGTCGTCGTCGGTGAGCGTGTCGGCGATCGCCCGCAGCGAGTCGTTCGCGCCGAAGAAGTGCTCGCGGACGTAGGCGGGCCCGCGGGCGACGTAGGTCTGCATCTCGCCGTCGGGCACCTCGTTCATGCGGGCGACGAGCGCGCCGTCGATGTCCTTCGCGAGCAGCGCGTCCCACTGGCGGCCCCAGATGACCTTGACGACGTTCCAGCCGGCGCCGCGGAACACGCCCTCGAGCTCCTGGATGATCTTGCCGTTGCCGCGCACCGGCCCGTCGAGCTGCTGCAGGTTGCAGTTGATGACGAACGTCAGGTTGTCGAGGTGCTCGCGGGACGCGACGGTCAGCGCGCCGAGCGTCTCCGGCTCGGCCGTCTCCCCGTCGCCGCCGAAGAACCAGACGCGCTGCTGCGAGGTGTCCTTGAAGCCGCGGTGGTGCAGGTAGCGGTTGAACCGCGCCTGGTAGATCGCGTTGAGCGGGCCGAGCCCCATCGACACGGTGGGGAACTCCCAGAAGTCCGGCATGAGCCGCGGGTGCGGGTAGCTGGACAGCCCGCCCGGTTCGACCTCGGCGCGGAACCGGTCCATCTGCTCGGTCGTGAGCCGGCCGGCGAGGAACGCGCGGGCGTACACGCCGGGGGACGCGTGCCCCTGGAGGAACAGCTGGTCGCCGCCGCCCGGATGGTCCTTGCCGCGGAAGAAGTGGTTGAAGCCGACCTCGTACAGCGACGCGGCCGACGCGTAGGTGCCGATGTGCCCGCCGGTGCCGCGCATCACGTTCGTGCGGTGCACCATCACCGCGGCGTTCCAGCGGATGAGCCGGCGGATGCGCCGCTCGAGCGCCTCGTCGCCGGGGAACTCGGGCTCACGGTCCGTCGGGATGGTGTTGACGTAGTCGGTGGAGGTGAGCGACGGCAGGCCGATCTGCCGCTGCCGGGCCCGCTCGAGCACCTTCAGCATGAGGAAGCGGGCGCGGGACGGGCCGGCGTGCTCGACGACCGCGTCGAACGAGTCGAGCCACTCGCTCGTCTCGACCGGGTCGGCGTCCGCATGCTGGGAGGCGAGCCCGTCGAGGATGACGGGCGCGACCGGGTCCGTGCGCGGTGCCCCGTGGGGCACGTCGGGGTCGGCTGCGGTCACGGCACGCTCCGGGTCGGGTGCGGCCACCACGCTACCGCCGGCCGCCCGGGCCCCTCAGGCCAGCCGGAACGGTTCCGCCGCGTCGGCCTCGACGTGGCCGGCCACCCACGCGTCGACGCCGCGGCCGGCGAGGGTCGCGAGGGCCGCTTCGACGGCGTCGGCGGCGACGACGAGGACCATGCCGACGCCGCAGTTGAACGTGCGCCACATCTCGGCCTCGGCGACGGGGCCGTGGGCGGCGAGCCAGGTGAACACCGGCGGCCACGTCCACGACGACGGGTCGACGACCGCGCCGACGCCGGCGGGCAGCACGCGCGGGAGGTTGCCGGGCAGGCCGCCGCCGGTCACGTGGCAGGCCGCATGCACCCCGCCCTCGCCGACGCCGACCGTGTCGAGGACGGCGAGGACGTCGGGGGTGTGGACCCGCGTCGGGGTGAGCAGCACGTCGCCGAGGGGCCGGTCGAGGCCGTGGTCGGCGGTCAGGTCGAACCCTTCGACGATGTGGCGCACGAGCGAGAAGCCGTTCGCGTGCAGGCCCGACGACGGCAGGGCGACGAGCACGTCCCCGTCACGCACCCGGTCGGGGCCGAGGAGGGCGTCGCGTTCGACGACGCCGACGGCGAACCCGGCGACGTCGAACGCGTCCGGTTCGAGCAGCCCCGGATGTTCGGCGGTCTCCCCGCCGACGAGCGCGCAGCCGGCGAGGCCGCACGCGTCGGCGATGCCGCCGACGAGGTCGGCGACCCGGTCGGGGTCGAGCCGGCCGACCGCCAGGTAGTCGTTCATGAACAGCGGGCGGGCACCGACGGCGACGAGGTCGTCGACGACCATGCCGACGAGGTCGTGCCCGACGCCGTCGAGCCGGCCGAGCCGGCGGGCCAGCTCCACCTTCGTGCCGACCCCGTCGGAGGACGAGACGAGGACGGGGTCGTCCCAGGCGGCCGTGTCGAAGCGGAACAGGCCGCCGAACCCGCCGATGCCGCCGAGCACCTCCGGCCCGTGGGTGGCGCGCACCCGCTCGCCGATCAGGTCGACGCTGCGTTCGGCCGCGTCGAGGTCGACGCCGGCGTCGCCGTAGGAGACGGGCCGCTCAGCCATCGGCGTCGGCCGTTCTCAGCGCCGCGCGGAGGCGGTCCGTCTCCTCGACCACCTGCGTCTCGAGTCCCGGATCCCGTTCCGCGAGCAGTGCCCGAAGCGCGAGGTCGGGGTCGGCCCGGAACAGCGGCGCGAAACGTCCGTAGAGCTCGTCCACCCGTGCGACGGCCTCGACGCGTGGCGGGCTGCCCTTCCCGGTGGTCGGATGCTGGGTGAGCGATTTCCGCCGGACGAGGAGGTCCTTCCGGCGGCGGATGTAGAGCGGCTCGTCGACGACCCCGAACGGTCCGGTCAGCGCGATGAGATTGATGAACAGCGTGTCGAACCCGACCCGGAAGCCGGGATCGAAGCCGCCCGCAGCGGTGATCCGGTCGTGGCGATAGACGGTCGCGTGCGACGCGAAGTGCTTGGGGCGTGGGCCGTCGATCGCCGCACGGTCGGTGAGGACCGGCGAGATCCTTCGGGTCCGGGAGAACCGCCCGAACGAGTAGATGTGGCGGTTCGCGCAGAACGCGACGCCGTCATGCTGCTGCGCCGAGGCGGTGAGGGCCTCCGCCCACCGCGGTTCGACGAGGTCGTCCGCGTCGACGAATCCGACCCAGCGGGACGTGAGAGCGCGGCGGGCCACCTCGCGGGCGAAGAGGTGCCCTCGGTTCTCGGTCAGCTGGTGCACGACGACCCGCTGCGGATCGAGCCGGCGCAGTCGCGCCGCGGGGACCGTGCCGTCGCCGTCGGAGATGACGACCACCCGGTCGACCAGCAGCGTCTGGCGGAGGACGCTCTCGACGGCCTCGGACACCCGTTCTGGCTGCTGGAAGTACGGGATGACGACGCTCAGCGTGTCGTCATGGTCGGCGGCTGCTGCGGAGTCACGCATCGGCGTCGGCCGTCCCGGCGGTGTCACGCCGGCGCGAGTCGGGGCAGCGCCAGCGGCGGCGGAACGCCGCCTCGGCGTCGGCGAACGCGTCGAGCCGGTCCATCAGCCGGCGGACCGGGTCGAGGACGTCGTCGAGCTCGTCCGTCTCCGCCGCGGCCGCGTCGATCCGGTCGAGCCGGTCGTCGGCGAGGTCGAGCGCCTCCGCGCAGGCCCGCCACTCCGCGTCGAGCTCGTCGAGCCGCCAGGCGGGCATCCACGTGCGGACGTCGACGATCGCCTGGCGCAGCGCCGTCGTGCCCACCGTGATCGGGGCCGGTTCGACCCGGCCGACCGGCAGGACGCCGAGGAGGACGCGCCGGCCGCCCTCGAGGACGTCGCAGCAGTCGAGGAACGCCCACCAGGCCGGCTCGAG
>CAJXTG010000062.1 GCA_913060655.1 uncultured Nitriliruptoraceae bacterium
AGCGACTCGTCGGTGTCTGCGTCGTAGGAGATGGTTGCCACGGTGTCCTCCGCTGGTTCCGTTCGGGTCGTGCGACGTCCGGGACGGCCCTCCGGCGACCCGCGGCACCCCGGTCCGGGCCTGCCGACGGGGGAGCCTAGGGCCGGGCGGACCGCGATGCGGCACCGCACCGGGTCCCACGCTCCTCACCCGCCTCGCCGGCACCTACCATGGCCGCGCCGCGACGCGCCGTCACGCGCCCGCCGACCCCCGGTCTGACGGCACCCGGACCGACGGCACCCGGAGGTCACGATGCGCATCCTCGTCCCGAAGGAGCGGACGGCCGACGAGCGCCGTGTCGCCGCGACCCCCGACACGGTCGCGCGGCTCATCGCCCTCGGTGGGCAGGTCGTGGTCGAGCGTGGTGCCGGCCTGCGTGCCGGGCTCGCCGACGCCGACTTCGAGGCCGCCGGTGCCGAGCTCGTCGACGACGCCGACCCCGCCGGCGCGGCCATCGTCCTGCGCGTCGCGCCGCCGACGGTCGACGAGGTCCGGGCGCTGGACCGCGGGACCGTGCTCGTCGGCTACGCCGCCCCGCACCGCAACCTGCCGGCCGTCCGGGCCCTCGCCGAGGGCGGCATCACCGCCCTCGCCATGGAGCTCGTCCCGCGCATCTCCCGGGCGCAGGCGATGGACGCGCTCTCCAGCCAGGCGAACCTGTCCGGGTACCGCGCCGTGCTCACGGCGGCCGCGGAGGTCGACAAGTACTTCCCGCTGCTGATGACGGCGGCCGGCACGGTGCGGCCCGCCGAGGTCGTCGTGCTCGGTGCCGGCGTGGCCGGCCTGCAGGCGGTCGCGACGGCCCGGCGGCTCGGCGCGGTCGTGCACGTCTCCGACATCCGTGAGGCCGCGCGCGACGAGGTCGCGTCGCTCGGTGGCCGCTTCATCGACCTGCCGCAGGCGGAGGACATGGCCGACGCCGGCGGCTACGCGAAGGAGCTCGGGGAGGAGCTGCTCGCCCGCCAGCGGGAGGTCCTCACCGACCGGCTGCGCAAGGCGCACGTGGTCATCACCACCGCGCAGATCCCGCTCCGTCCCGCGCCGCTGCTCGTCACCCGCGCGATGGTCGAGGCCATGCCGGCCGGCGGGGTGATCGTCGACCTCGCCGCCGCCGACGGCGGGAACTGCGAGCTGAGCGACCCCGACCGTGTCGTGGAGCACGGCGGCGTGCGCATCGTCCCCGGCCATGCGCTCGTCAACACGATGCCGGGTGAGGCGAGCGCGCTGTACGCCCGCAACGTCCTCGCGCTCACCGAGCTGCTGATCACCGACGGGTCCGTCCAGGTCGACCTGGAGGACGAGGTCGTCGGTGGGACGGTCATGACCCACGGGGGAGCGGTGGTCCACCCGCGCGTCACCCCGCTGCTGGAACGCTCCGGAGAGGAGTCCTGATGGGTGAGGTCCTCGTCAGCCTGTACCTGTTCGTCATCGCCGGGTTCCTCGGCTTCGAGCTGATCAACAAGGTGCCACCGACGCTGCACACGCCGCTGATGTCGGGCGCGAACGCGATGTCGGGCATCACCATCGTCGGGGCGCTCACGCTCGCGACCGTCGCCGACGCGCGCGTCAGCGTCCTCCTCGGTGCGGCGGCGATCGCGCTCGCGACGATCAACGTCGTCGGCGGGTTCCTCGTCACCGACCGCATGCTCGCGACCTTCCGGACGCGCCGATGAACCCCGACCTCGTCGCCGTCACCGCCCTCGTCTCCATCGCGCTGTTCGTCGTCGGGCTCAAGCGCCTCGCGCGCATCCGCACCGCGCGCAGCGGCAACGCGCTCATGGCCGGCGGCATGCTGCTCGCCGTCGTCCTCACCCTCGTCGAGCAGGGCGGGATCGACTGGCGGTGGATCGTCGGCGGCCTCGGGGTCGGTGCCGCCGTCGGTGTCGTCGTGGTCGTGCGGGCGCAGGCGACCCAGATGCCGGAGATCGTCGCGCGGTTCAACGGGTACGGCGGTGCGGCATCCGCGCTCGTCGCGCTGTCACTGTTCTGGGCGGCCGTGGTCGAGTCGTCGTCCGCCACGTCCGCGCTCGACGCGCTCGGACCGGTCGCCGCACTCACCGGCGTGCTCTCCGTCGTCATCGGGGTGACGACGCTCAGCGGCAGCGTCCTCGCCGAGCTGAAGCTGCGGGGCACCGTCGGCGACGGGCGCATCCCGGTGCGCTCGCTCGTGATGGGGGCCGCCCTCGTCGGTGCGCTCGCGCTGGGGGTGCTCAGCGTCACGACGTCCGACGTCCTCACCGCCGAGCTCGGGCTCGCCGGGCTCGTCGTCGCCAGCCTGCTGGTCGGCGTCGTCCTGGTCGTGCCCATCGGCGGCGCGGACATGCCCGTCGTCATCAGCCTCCTCAACTCCTTCTCCGGCCTGGCGGCGGCCGCCGCCGGGTTCGCCCTGGCCGACCCGCTGCTCATCATCGTGGGGACGATCGTGGGCGCTGCCGGGCTGATCCTCACCCAGATCATGTGCGTCGCCATGAACCGGTCGCTCCTGAACGTCATGATCGGCGGCTTCGGTGGGGACGTCGCGGCGGACACGAGCGACTACGTGTCGATCACCAGCTCCGACGCGGAGGAGGCCGCGATGGTGATGGAGATCGCCGAGCGGGTCGTCATCGTCCCCGGCTACGGCCTCGCCCAGGCCCGCGCACAGACCGCCGCCTACGACGTCGCGAAGGCGCTGCAGGCGCTCGACATCGACGTGCGGTTCGCGATCCATCCGGTCGCCGGACGCATGCCCGGGCACATGAACGTCGTCCTCGCCGAGGCCGAGGTCCCCTACGAGCTGCTGTACGAGATGGACCAGATCAACCAGGACCTGCCGCAGACCGACGTCGTCGTGGTCGTCGGTGCGAACGACGTGGTCAACCCGGCGGCGAACACGCAGCCGAGCTCGCCGATCGCCGGCATGCCGATCCTCGACGTCGCCACGGCGCGGCGCGTCTTCGTCATCAAGCGCAGCCTCTCGCCCGGCTACGCGGGCATCAAGAACGAGCTGTTCGACCTGCCCAACACCACGATGCTGTTCGGGGACGCGAAGGAGGTCCTCGACCAGCTCGCCGTCGAGCTCCAGCAGGTCGCGAAGCGCTGAGTCAGCCGTAGCGGGCGCTGCGGCGCGCGAGTCGGTCCGGCTCCGCGTCGAGGGCGCGCAGGGTGGCGACGAGCCGTCGCCGCAGTGCGGCCGTCGCAGCCGCTTCGCCCGCCGTCGTCGGCCCGGGCAGCACCTCGTCGACGATGCCCTCCTGGCGCAGGTCGGCCGGGCGCAGTCGGAGGTGCCGGGACAGCTCCCCGTCGTCGACCGCACCGTCACGCAGGATCGCCGCGGCGCTCTCCGGTGCGATCACGCTGAGGAACGCGTCGTCCTGGATGAGGAGCCGGTCCGCCGCCCCCAGCGCCAGCGCGCCACCGGAGCCGCCCTCGCCCGTCACCACCGCCACGGTCGGTCCCGGGACGGCCAGGAGGTCGACGAACGTCTCCGCGATCGCACCGGCGACGCCCCCGCGCTCCGCGCACGGCGACGGGTCCGCACCGACCGTGTCGATGAGGGCGACCACCGGCAGGTCGTGGCGGCTGGCGAGCGTGAGCGCACGACGCAGGGTGCGGTAGGCGGCGGGTCCGGGCATGCCCCGCCGCCCGCACGCGCCGAGCGCCTCCCGGTCGGTCCCGACCATGACGACGCTGCGCCGTCCCAGCCGGCCCACCCCCGCGACGGCGACGGGGTCGACGCCGCCGGCCCGGTCACCGGACAGCTCGACGGCATCCTCCAGCAGCGTGTGCAGCAGCGTGCGGGCGCTCGGGCGGGCCAGCTCGCGGGTCCGTCGCAGCACCTCCTCCGCCGGCAGGTCCGCGACCGGCGGCTCGGCGACGGCCGGGTCCGCACCGTCGGTGGCCGCATCGTCGGTGGGGAGGGGGCCGCCGCGGGCGCCGGGGTGCAGCAGCGCCGCCCACCGGCCCAGCAGCACCGGCGCCTCCGCCGGTCCGGCCAGCCCGTCGACGAGCCCGGCGGCGAACGCGGTCCGGCCGCGGTGGCTGTCCGCGCCCACCGGGGTGCCCGTCACCCGCTCGACGACCCGCGGGCCGGCGAAGCCGACGGTCGCGTCCGGGTCGGCGAGGATCACGTCCGCGAGCGACGCGTACGAGGCGAGCACGCCGCCGGTCGACGGCTCGCCGAGGAAGGTGAGCGCCGGGACGCCGGCCGCCCGCAGCGACCGCAGCCCCTCCGCGACCCGCGCCATCTGCAGCAGCGCGTGCAGGCCCTCCTGGACGCGGGCACCGCCCGACGCCACGAGCGCGACGAACGGCAGCCGCCGCTCCCGCGCGACGGCCAGCGCCGTGGCGACCGCCGCGCCATGGGAGCGGCCCATCGAGCCGGCGAGGACGTCGAAGCGACCCCGCGCGACGACCACCTCGACGTCGCCGAGGGTCAGCAGGCCGACCTCGACGGCCCGCGCGTCGGACCCGGCGGGCAGGCGCGCGAGCCGCTCCGCCAGGCCGGGGAAGCGCAGCGGGTCCTCCGCGACCTCGGGCAGGGGGACGCCGAGCGGTCGCAGCGCAGCGTCGAGCATCGGTGCGGTCCTCCGTGCCGCCGGGGCGGCCGCACGCTACGCCATCGCCGCGTCCTCCCGGCCCGCTCGGGGCCGTGGCTACCCTCCGCCGGCCCGCACGCCGTCGACGCGCGGGACGGCAGGCGGAACGACACGGGAGCGGTCGAGGTGGCAGCCCATCCGGGGACGTCCGGCACGACGGCGGTGCGCCTGGAGGTCGACCCCAGCACCCGGGTCGGGACGCTCGTGCTCGACCGTCCTCCGCTCAACGCG
>CAJXTG010000063.1 GCA_913060655.1 uncultured Nitriliruptoraceae bacterium
GTCATCGGTGCCGTCCCCGTCGGAGTCGACGGTGGTCGTCACGACGTAGTCGGTGTCGCCGCCGACCTGCGTGCCGTTCGAGAGGGTCACGTCGGGCGTGCAGTCGGTGGAGGTGAGTGCGGTTGCGGGGGGTGCGCTGCCGGGGATGTCGGTGACGGTGAGCAGGGGGGTGAGCAGCAGGAGCGTCGCGACCCGTGCCACCACCCGGGCATCCCGACGCCGGCCGTTAGGTCCCACGATCGCTCCTCGCCGCTCTGCCGGGCAGCCCGCCCTTCCGGCTGTCTGCGCGGCCTGGGACGGTAAGAAGATGGGTGACGCTCCTGTGGTCGAATGACCGTTTCATGACCGGAACCTGACCCGACCGGGGGGCCTGCCAGCGGCCTGCGTGCCGGACGCATCTCGCGCCCGACGGGACCGACCGGCCCGACCGAGGGAATATCGGGTGGCGGTCCGAGGCCGGTGCGGTGCGCCTCCGGACGCGCGCCGCAGGGGCGCATCAGCGCGCGGTTCGGCATGGTGGATGGTTGCCCCGTGGCGCGTCGGAAGCGGCGATCGCGGGTGGTTCGCCGTTTGCTACCCGAATCCCACCCGCCCCATCGCCGGTTCTGGCAGAGAGGTGGGGCGCCTCGGTCGTGACCGGGACCGAACCCGCCCGCACACGCGTATGTGAGAGTCACGCACATCCGTATACTGTCCTCCAGGTACCCGTTCTCTCACCCGAAGGAGCGTCGGATGTCACCGTCAGCCACGCGACGAGACGTGCCCGCCCCGTCACGCTCCGATGCGACGCGGCTCGGGGGACTGCTCGACCTGCTCGCCCACTCCCCCACCCCGCACGAGCTGCTGCGGTTCCTCATCCACTCGCCGCTGCACACCCCGGCACCGCGTGCGGGGGCGCTGGGGATGATCGCCGACAGCGCCGAGCTCGTCGAGCTCGCCTCCTACGGTCTGACACGACCCCACGGGTTCACCGACCGGCAGTCCGCCTGGCAGCACGTCCCGCCGTTCCTCGACTTCGGACGGGTCACGCCCGTCCGACGTGACGTGCGGGACCTGCGCTCGGCCGTGCAGGGCGCGGGCATCCCGCTCGATCCGGAACCGTGGGCGCAGAGCGTGCTGATCCAGGCGATCCACACGCGCCGCTCCACCCCCATCGGCGCGGTCGTGCTGCTGTTCGACGTCGGGCTGGACGTCACCGTCGAGTCGACCGTCCGCCACGCGGACCTGCATGCGGCGCTGGTCGTGGCCTGCCGGTCCGAACCGTTCCGCTCCGCACAGCAGGAGATCGACACGCGCCTGCACGGGGGCGGGCCGCTGCTCACCGACCGCGAGCAGACCTGCCTGCGCCTGGTGGCGCGTGGACGGAGCAACAAGGAGATCGCGGCGCAGATCCGCCTGAGTCCCAGCACCGTGAAGGTCACCCTGTCACGGGTGTTCGACAAGCTCGAGGTGACCCGCCGGCGTGAGGCGGTGGAGACCGCCCAGAACCTCGGCCTGCTCTGACCCGCCTGCGCTGACCCGGGCGTTGACCCGCCTGTGCTGACCGGGCAGCGCCGAGCCGAGCTGCGACCGGTTCAGCCGGCGGCGTCGCCCCCGTCGGGCAGGGCCGCCCCACCCGGCACGGTGCGGTGCCACACGGTCCGCTGCGGGTAGGGGATCTCGATGCCGGCGGCGTCGAGCTCGCGCTTGACGACCTGGCGGAACAGCCGGCCGAGCGCCCACTGCTGCCCGGGGACGGTCTTGGCGACGACGCGGATCGCGACGCTCGAGTCCCCCAGGTCGTTCACCCCCCAGATCTCCATCGGCTCGTCGAGCAGCATCTCCCGCACGTCGTCACGCGCCTGGAACCGCTCGAGGACGCCGTGGAGCAGGTCGATCGCCCGGTCCACGTCCGTCTCGTAGGCGACGCCGACGTCGAGGAGCATCCGCGACCACTCCTGCGTCATGTTGCCCACACGGGCGATCGAACCGTTGGGGACGTGCCACACGGTGCCGCCGACGTCACGGATCCGGGTGGTGCGCAGGCTCACCTCCTCGACGACGCCGACCGCGTCGCCGGCGTCGATGACGTCCCCGACGCCGTACTGGTCCTCGATGAGCATGAGCACGCCGCTGAGGAAGTCCTTGACGAGGTCCTGCGCGCCGAAGCCGATGGCGACACCGAGCACCCCGGCGCCGGCGATCAGCGGCGCGAGGTTGATGCCGACGGTGCCCAGGGCGGTGAGGATCGCGAAGCCCCACACCACCACCCGGACGACGGACTCGGCGAGCGTGCCGAGCGCCTCGGCCCGCTGGTCGCGCCGCTCCTGGTGCACCGCCCATGCCGCTGCCGTCTCGTCCTCGTCGTCCACGTCGCGGCGCAGCATGTCGGCGAAGCCGGGCACGGGCTCCTTCGCACGGTCGACGACCCGCCGCAGGGCCCGGCGCAGCAGCCGCAGGCCGAGCGCCGCCGCCGCGAGGATGCCGACCACGATCAGCAGCGGTTCGACGACGGTGCCGACGAACCACAGCAGCGCGGTGTTGTCCGTCAGCCCCTCCACCCACAGGGTGAGGGGCCGGGCACCGGCGACGAGCAGCATGGTCGGACCCCTCCCGGCCGCTCCCGGCCGCACCGCAGCGGCGCCGGGCACGGCGTCGCACCGCAGCCGCCCGCTGGACGACTCCCGACGCTACCAACGCGGCCGGCCACGGGGCGCGTAACACGTCGGAAACATGGGGGACACCGCGGCGGCACAGCCCACCCGTAGCGTCCTCCGCGGTAGGAGCCGTCCGGGAACGCGCCCGGACTCGGACGAGGCGTCGTCCCGAGTCCCAACCGTGGACCGGCCGGGCCACGGCCCTCCCGGGCCGCGTCGTGGTCGGCGTCTCGTCCGCCTACCGGCGGGGCCACAGGCCCCGGCAGCAGGACCGCCAGCACGCGGTGCGGGACCGCCGCACCCGGAACAAGGAGCAGAACGTTGGGTAGCTCACCACAGACCGCCGGCGAGATGGTCGCCATGATGAAGGAGGAGGGGTACGAGTTCCTCGACCTCCGCTTCGTCGACCTCCCCGGCCTCGTCCAGCACTTCTCGGTCCCGATGTCGTCCGTCGACGAGGGCGTGTTCGAGAACGGCCTGTACTTCGACGGCTCGTCCGTCCGCGGGTTCCAGGGCATCCAGGAGTCCGACATGCTCCTGATCCCCGACCTCTCCACCGCGCAGGAGGACCTCTTCCGTGACCGGAAGACGCTGATGGTCTACTGCCACGTCCACGACGCGATCACCGGTGAGGCCTACAGCCGCGACCCGCGCAACATCGTGCGCAAGGCCGAGGCCTACCTGAAGTCGACCGGTCTCGCCGACACCGTGTTCATGGGTCCGGAGGCCGAGTTCTTCATCTTCGACGCGATCCGGTTCGCGAACGACCCCCACGAGTCGTTCGTCGCGATCGACTCGGTCGAGGGGCCGTGGACCAGCGGCTCCGACGACGACGGGCACGGCAACCTCGGCTACAAGCCGCGGACGAAGCAGGGCTACTTCCCCGTCCCGCCGATGGACCACTACCAGGACCTGCGCTCCGAGATGAGCGTCATGCTCGAGGCGTTCGGCATGCAGGTCGAGGTCCAGCACCACGAGGTCGGTGCGCCCGGCCAGGCGGAGATCGACATCCGCTTCGACACGATCGCGAAGATCGCCGACAAGATGATGACGTTCAAGTACGTCATCAAGAACACCGCGTGGGCCGCCGGCAAGTCCGTCACGTTCATGCCCAAGCCCATCTTCGGTGACAACGGGTCGGGCATGCACACCCACCAGTCGCTGTGGAAGGACGGGGAGCCGCTGTTCCACGACCCGAACGGGTACGGGCAGCTGTCGGACATGGCGCGCTGGTACATCGGAGGGCTGCTCAAGCACGCCCCGGCGATCCTCGCGTTCTCCAACCCGACGACGAACAGCTACCGCCGGCTCGTCCCGGGCTACGAGGCGCCGGTGAACCTCGTGTACTCGGCGCGGAACCGGTCCGCGGCGGTCCGCATCCCGATCTCGGGTGACTCGCCGAAGGCGAAGCGCATCGAGTTCCGCGTGCCGGACCCGTCGTCGAACCCCTACCTGGCGTTCGCGGCGATGCTGATGGCCGGGCTCGACGGGGTCAAGAACCGGATCGAGCCGCCGGACCCGGTCGACAAGGACATCTACGACCTGCCGCCGGAGGAGCTGGAGAACCTGCCGTCGGTGCCGCGCAGCCTCGAGGAGGCGCTGGCGGGCCTGCAGGCCGACCACGAGTTCCTGCTCGAGGGCGGCGTGTTCACCGAGGACCTGCTCGAGACCTACATCGCCTACAAGATGGACGAGGAGGTCGCGCAGGTCGGCCTGCGGCCGCACCCGCTCGAGTTCCAGCT
>CAJXTG010000064.1 GCA_913060655.1 uncultured Nitriliruptoraceae bacterium
GAGACCTACATCGCCTACAAGATGGACGAGGAGGTCGCGCAGGTCGGCCTGCGGCCGCACCCGCTCGAGTTCCAGCTGTACTACGACATCTGAGCGACGTCGCACGGCGGAGGCCGCGGGGCGCCCGGACGGGCCCCGCGGCCTTCGTCGTCCCGTAGCCTCCTGCGGCCTGCAGGAGGTCGCGACGATGCGGTTCACGGCGATGAGCGTGAACCTGTGGAACACGCAGCGGTGGCCGGCACGGGAGGCGCCGCTGCGGGCCCTGCTCGCCCGCTCCCCCGACGTGCTGTGCGTGCAGGAGCTGCGCCCGGAGCTCGCCGCGACGATCACCGAGATGCTGCCGCAGCACCGCTGCGGCGCGGGCGACGAGCGTGCATGGACCCACGAGGGCAACGTGTGGTGGGACGAGGCCCGCTTCGCCCATGTCGCCCACGGCGCCGCCCCCTTCGGGGCGGTCGAGCGGGACCGGCGGGTGCTGTGGGTGCGGCTCGCCCACCGCCCCAGCGGCGTCGAGCTCGTCGTCGCCACCGTGCACCTGACGTGGCTGGGCGGTTCCGACGAGGTCGACACGGGCCTCAACCCGCGGCTCGCGCAGACGCGGGCGGTCGTCGACGTCCTCGACGACGTCGCCGGGGACGGCCCGTGCCTGGTGATGGGCGACCTGAACGACCCGGCGGTGCCACCGCGCGTGCTGCGCGCCGCCGGCTTCGTCGACGCGTGGGGTGCGCTCGGGGTCGTCCCGCCGGCGACGTTCCCCGCGTTCCCCCTGTCCACCGACGGGTCACGTCGGCCGCCGCACCTGCCGCCGTCGACGCTCGACTGGCAGTTCCACCGCGGCGCGGTCGAGCCGGTGATGACCGAGGTCGTCGACCAGCCGTGGCGGGGCGTCGCCCCCTCCGACCACCGGCCGCTGCACACCCTCTACCGGCTGACGGACGTGCGCTGAGCCTCCGGCTGGTGCGGTGCGGCCGCACCACGGGCCCCGCGCCGCGCGTCTAGGGTCCCCCTGCGCGTCCGGAGCACGGGCGCGGACGGCGACGGACGGACCGGCCATGCAGCGCATCATCTACACGTTCACCGACGAGGCCCCGGCCCTGGCGACCCACTCGCTGCTGCCGATCCTCGAAGGGTTCCTCGGCACCGCCGGCATCGCCATCGAGCTGCGCGACATCTCCCTCGCCGGACGGATCCTCGCCGCGTTCGCCGACCGGCTGCCCGCCGACCAGCAGGTCCCCGACGCGCTCGCGGAGCTCGGACAGCTCGCCCTCACGCCCGAGGCGAACATCATCAAGCTGCCCAACATCAGCGCGTCGACCCCGCAGCTGCGGGCCGCCATCGCCGAGCTGCAGGCGCAGGGGTTCGCCGTCCCCGACCTGCCGGACACGCCGACGACGGACGCCGAGCGGGACGTCCTCGCCCGCTACGACCGGGTCCGCGGCAGTGCCGTGAACCCGGTGCTGCGCCAGGGCAACTCGGACCGGCGCGCCCCCGGCTCCGTCAAGCGTTTCGCCCGTGCCCACCCGCACGCGATGGGCGACTGGGCGGCGGACTCCCGCACCCACGTCGCGACGATGGGTGCGGACGACTTCCGCTCGAGCGAACGGTCCGTCACCGTCCGTGGCGACCGCACCGCCCGCATCGAGCTGACGACCGCCGACGGCGCGACGACCGTCCTCGCCGACACGGTGCCCCTGACCGACGGGTCGGTCGTCGACGCGGCCGTCCTCCGCGCCGACGCCCTGCGGGCCTTCCTCGAACGGGAGCTCGCCGACGCCGACGCGCAGGGCCTGCTGTTCTCCCTGCACGTGAAGGCGACGATGATGAAGGTGTCCGACCCGATCATCTTCGGGCACGCCGTGCGCGCCTTCCTCGCCGACGTCCTCGACGCGCATGCTGCGGCCATCGAGCAGGCCGGCGCCGACCCCGAGCAGGGACTGGGCGCGATGCTCGACGCCCTCGCCGCGCTGCCCGACGACGCCGGGTCGGCCGCGGTCGACGCGATCCACCGCCGCATCGCGGAGGGTCCGGCGCTCGCGTACGTCGACTCCGACCGGGGCATCACGAACCTGCACGTGCCCTCCGACGTCATCATCGACGCGTCGATGCCGGCGATGATCCGCACGTCCGGGCAGATGTGGGGCGCCGACGGGCAGCCGCGCGACACGAAGGCGGTCATCCCGGACTCGAGCTACGCGGCGCTGTATGCCGAGACGATCGCCGACTGCCAGCGCAACGGGGCGTTCGACCCGACGACGATGGGCACCGTGCAGAACGTCGGGCTGATGGCGCAGGCGGCCGAGGAGTACGGCTCGCACGGCACGACGTTCCGCATCCCCGCCGCCGGCACGGTGCGGGTCGTCGCCGACGGGGACACCCTGCTGACCCACGACGTCGCCGCCGGTGACCTGTGGCGTCTGTGCCGCACCAGCGACGCGGCGATCCGCGACTGGGTGCGCCTCGCCGTCAGCCGCAGCCGGGAGAGCGGCATCCCCGTCGTGTTCTGGCTCGACGCGTCCCGCGCGCACGACGCCGAGCTGATCGTCAAGCTCGAGGACGAGCTCGCACGGCTCGACACGGACGGCCTCGACCTGACCGTGCGGCCCCTCGCCGAGGCGACGCGGCACACCCTCACCCGCTGCCGCGGCGGGGAGGACACGATCGCGGCGACGGGCAACGTGCTGCGGGACTACCTCACCGACCTGTTCCCCATCCTCGAGCTCGGGACCAGCGCGAAGATGCTGTCGATCGTGCCGCTGATGGCCGGCGGTGCACTGTTCGAGACCGGCGCGGGCGGCTCGGCCCCCAAGCACGTGCAGCAGCTCGTCCGGGAGAACCACCTGCGGTGGGACTCCCTCGGGGAGTTCATGGCGATGGTCGTCTCCCTCGAGCACGTCGCGCGCGTCGCCGACAACCCTCGGGCGGGGGTGCTCGCCGCCGCGCTCGACCGGGCCATCGAGACGCTGCTCGAGGAGGGCCGCTCCCCCTCCCGCCGTGTCGGCGAGATCGACACACGCGGCAGCCACGCGTCGCTGGCCGTCTTCTGGGCGCGTGAGCTCGCCGCGCAGACCGACGATGCGGACCTCGCCGACCGTTTCGCCGCGTTGGACACGCAGCTCGGCGCTCAGGAGGCGACGATCCTCGCGGAGCTGGCGGCCGTGCAGGGCGAGCCCGTCGACCTCGGCGGGTACTACCGCCCCGACCCGCAGCGGGCCGTCGCGGCGATGCGCCCCTCGGCGACCCTCAACGCGGCCGTCGACGGGCTGCGCTGACCCGCGGGACGTCCACACCGTCCGGACCTCGTCGCAGCCGTCGGCCGCCTCAGCTCTCGACGCCGGTGCTGCCGTCCGTGGCGCTGCTGGCGCCGTCCGGGGCGCTCGCGTGGCGCCGTCGGGTGAGGGTGGCGGCGGTGGCGATTGCCGCGAGGAGGAGGGCGAGGAGGAGGGCGGTGAGGGGTGGGCCGGGGTCGCTGGCGGTGTCGATGGTGACCTGCCCGTCCGGTGCAGCCTGTTCGGGTGTGGGCGGGTCGGTGATGGTGAGGGGCAGGTTCACCGCGGTCACATACCCGTCAGGCCCGATCGTCTGCACCTGCAACGTGTGCGGCCCCACAGCGAGCTGGTCGGCGGTGAAGGTGGCTGTGGCAGACCCGTTAGCGTCGGTGGTGACACTGCCGAGCAGCATCGGGGTCGAGAACGCCCACACGTCCACCCGTGTCGTGGGCATCGCCCCCGACACGACCACCTCAAGGGGCACCTCGGCCTGGTTCACCAGACCCGTCGACGTCCCATCCGTCCCAGCGATCTCCCCTGCCGTCACGACCGTCTCGACCTCGCCCGCCGCGATACGCACCCGCCCTTGGTCGGGTTCTGGGGTGATGGTCGCGTCAGCGGGGAGTCCGGCGATGGTGGTGACCGGCCCGCCCGCCACGTCCGGCAGCAGCCCCGTTACCCGCTCGACCTCGGGGGCCGGGTCGCCCTGCACGACCTCGAACGGCACATCGAGCAGCACCCGCCCCCCGCCGGTCGTCCCAACGACCTGGAGGACACTCCGACCGACCGGCAACGGCACGTCTGCGAA
>CAJXTG010000065.1 GCA_913060655.1 uncultured Nitriliruptoraceae bacterium
GACGAACCGTTCCGGCCCCACCAGCGCCATCAGCGGGTAGTGGACCCACTGGACCGTCCAGATGATGCCGACGAGCACCAGGGTGCTCGCG
Organism: uncultured Nitriliruptoraceae bacterium; assembly: GCA_913060655.1. Taxonomy (GTDB): domain Bacteria; phylum Actinomycetota; class Nitriliruptoria; order Nitriliruptorales; family Nitriliruptoraceae; genus CSBr16-57R1. The sequence continues at coordinate 92 of CAJXTG010000065.1, forward strand.
GCGTGCGCGAGCACGACCGTCGTCGTCACCGCCCCCATGCGTCCTCCTCCGACGACGTGGACCCGACGTCGCGCCCCGCACGCTAGACGCGGCCGGGAGTGTTGAACACCCGCTCAAAGTTGGAACGCGCGTTGGGTGAGCGCTCGACCACGGTCCGACGGCGACGCTCCGGCATGATCGTCGGGCACGTCGGACGAGGAGCACGCATGGCGGTCGCCGCCATCTTCCCCGGTCAGGGTTCGTTCACGGCCGGGTGCACGCAGGCGTGGGTGGACGTCGACCCCGACGGCGTCCTCGGCGAGGTGTCGGAGGCGGCCGGCTTCGACGTCGTGCGGGCCGCCGACGATCCGGTCGCGGGGCGGGACACCGCCGTCGCGCAGCCGGTCATCTTCGCCGTCTCCCTCGTCGCCTGGCGGGCCCTCGCCCGCGCCGGTCTCCGTCCCGACCTGGTCGCCGGCCACAGCCTCGGGGAGTACAGCGCGGCGACCGCAGCGGGCGTGCTGCCCGTCGACGGTGCCGCGCGGGTCGTCGCCGCCCGGGGCGCCGCGACCGCGGAGGCCTGCCGTGGACGACCCGGAGGGATGGCAGCGGTGCTGAAGCTCGCGGCGGCGGAGGTCGAGGAGCTCGTCGAGGAGATCGACGGGCTCGTCGTCGCCAACGACAACTCCCCGGGGCAGGTCGTCGTCGCGGGGGACCATGCCGCCCTCGACGCGGCCCGCGCGAGGGTCGACGCGCTCGGCGGACGCCTCGTCGCGCTGGACGTCGAGGGCGCGTTCCACTCGCCGGCCATGGCGCCGGCCGTCGAGACCGTCCGCGCGGCGTTCGCCGCCGAGCGCCCCGCGGACCCGGTCATCCCGCTGGTGAGCGCGTCGCGCGCCCGGATCGTGCGGACCGCTACCGACGCGGTCAACGCGCTCGTCGACGGGATCCTCGGCGCCGTCCGGTGGCGGGACGTCCAGCTGCTCCTCGAGCGGCGCGGCATCACCGACCTCGTGGAGGTCGGACCCGGCCGGGTCCTCGCAGGGCTCGCGAAGCGCACCGTCCCGTCCCTGCGCGTCCACTCCGTCGCCGTGCCCGAGGCGGTCGGCGAGGTGCTCGAGCGGCTCACCCCGGGTGCCCCGCTCCGTCCGACCCCGACGACCTGATCCGTCCCCGACCCGAGGAACACCGATGATCCCGCTGCCACCGTTCCGCCTCGTCACGTCGCCGTCCGACGCACGCATCACGGCGGTCGTCGACGCCGGCGCGACCGTCGCCCCGGGGGACGTCGTCGCGACCCTGGAGGCACCACGCGGTGAGGTCCGCCTCGTCGCGCCCGTCCACGGGCGGGTCGGGGGGACGCTGGCCGGCGTGCGACAGACCGTCACCAGCGGTGACGGCGTCGTCTGGATCGAGCGGTGACCGCCCTCGCCGTCGGCATCATCGGGCTCGGGAGCTACCTCCCGTCCCGGATCGTCACGAACGACGATCTGGCGCAGCGGCTCGACACCTCGGACGAGTGGATCCGCACGCGGACCGGCATCCGTGAGCGCCACTATGCGGCGCCCGAGGAGGCGACCTCCGACCTCGCCCTGGCCGCCGCTCGGCGGGCCCTGGACGACGCCGGACTCGCCGCCACCGACGTCGACGTCGTCATCGTCGCGACGACGACCCCCGACCATCCGGTGCCGGCGACCGCACCGCTCGTCGCCGCCGCGCTGGGGCTGCGCTGCACCGCGTTCGACGTGAACGCCGCCTGCAGCGGCTTCGTCTACGGACTGCAGGTCGGGTCGGCGCTCGCCGCCGGTGGCGCGACGGTGCTGCTGATCGGCGCGGAGACGCTCACCCGCTACGTCGACCACGACGACCGTGCGATCGCCGTGCTCTTCGGGGACGGTGCCGGTGCGGTCGTGCTCCGTGCCGACGCTGACGCCCGGATCGGGCCCTTCGACCTCGGGTCGGACGGGAGCGAGCTCGAGATCCTCTGGATGCGGGCCGGGGCGGCGCGGGAGCCGTTCGACCCGGTCCGGCATGCCGATGCCTCCTCGCGCATGGCCATGCGCGGTGGCGACGTGTACCGGCACGCCGTGGCGCGCATGACCGCCTCCTCCCAGGCGGTGCTCGAGGCGGCGGGGGCGCGCATCGAGGACGTCGATCTCGTCGTCGGCCACCAGGCGAACCGGCGCATCCTCGAGGCGGTCGCCCAGCGGCTCGGCGTCCCCGACGGCCGGAGCCACCTGACCGTCGACCGGCACGGCAACACCTCGGCCGCATCGATCCCGTTGGCGCTCGCCGACGCGCGGGAGCAGGGCCGGTTGCGTTCCGGGGACCGACTGCTGCTCACCGCCTTCGGCGGTGGTCTCACCTGGGGGTCCTGCCTGCTGACGTGGACCGGCCCCGTCCCGGGGTCCGACGGATGAGCGCCACCGCCCGCAGCAGCGTCGCGCTCGTCACCGGAGCGACCGGGGCGATCGGTGCGGCCACGTGCCGTGCGCTCGTCGCAGCCGGACATCACGTGGCGGTCGGGTACCGGACCGATGCGGACACCGCCGCCGCGCTCGTCGCCGAGCTCGCACCGCACGCGACGATGGTCCCGCTGGACGTCACCGACGAGACGTCCGTCACCGACGCGGTCACCGCGGCCGACGCGCTCGGCACCGTGGACGTCGTCGTGAACAACGCGGGCGCGACCGGCGACGACCTGCTGCTGCGGCTCGAACCGGAGCGGTTCGATGCGACGATCGCGACGAACCTGCGCGGCGCCTACCTCGTCAGCCGCGCGGCCCTGCGGCCGATGCTGCGTACCCGCCACGGGCGCATCATCAACGTGTCCTCCATCGTCGCGCTCCGCGGGAACGCCGGGCAGGTCGCCTACGGCGCCGCGAAGGCCGGGCTGCTCGGCATGACCCGCTCACTCGCCCGTGAGGTCGCCCGCAAGGGGGTGACGGTCAACGCCGTCGCGCCCGGGTTCGTGCTGAGCGCGATGACGTCCGCGCTGTCCGACGAGCGTCGGGCGGCGCTCGTCGATGCCGCACCCATCGGCCGGGCGGTCCTCGCGGAGGAGGTCGCCCACACGATCGCCCACCTCGCCTCCCCGGATGCGGGCGCGATCACCGGGGCCGTCATCCCCGTCGACGGCGGCGCCGGCATCTGACCATGACCACGACCACGACGCACGACCACGACGCACGACCCGATCACGACCCCGACCAGGACCATGGATCCCGACCGGATCCCGACCAGGAGCGACCCGATGAGTGACGACCTGCTGACCACGTTCGTCGACCTGCTGACCTCCGACTTCGGCGTCGAAGCCGGTGAGGTCACCCCCGACGCGACCTTCGAGGCGCTCGGGCTGGACTCGCTCGACGTCGTCGAGCTCACCCTCGCGCTCGAGGACCGCACCGGGGTGAAGCTCGGCGACGAGGACCTCGAGCAGGTCCGCACCGTCGGGGACGCCATCGCGAAGGTCGAGGAGCGCCGGGCATGAGCGCGCCGGGTACGGCCGAGCGCGACCCCGACCGGGACGTCGTCGTCACCGGGATGGGGGCGATCACCCCGGCGGGGCGCGGCGTGGCCGCGACCTGGGAGGGTGCGCTCGCCGGCCGGACGACCGCCGCGCACGACGAGCGGCTCGCGGCCGCCGGGGCACCCGTCGCCATCAGCTGCCGGGCCCCGGCCGTCGACGTCGACGCCGAGCTCGGCCGCGGCGCGCAGCGCCGGCTCGACCGCTTCACCCACCTCGCCGTCGTCGCCGTCCGCGAGGCGATCGCGCAGGCCGGGCTCGTCACGGACGATCCCGACCGGATCGTCGACGTCGACCCGGACCGCACCGGCGTCGTCATCGGCTCTGGCATCGGGGGTGGCGAGACGTGGGAGACGGAGTACGCCCGCCTCGCCGCCGAGGGACCAGCCCGGGTCAGCCCGCTGTTCGTGCCCCGCATGCTCTCCAACACGGCGGCGGGCACCATCGCGATCCGCACCACCGCACG
>CAJXTG010000066.1 GCA_913060655.1 uncultured Nitriliruptoraceae bacterium
CGACCCGGCGGTGCTGCGGCCCGGCCGCTTCGACCTGCTGATCGGCATCGGCCCGCCGGACGCGGAGGCGCTCACCGCCCTGTGGGCGCAGGCGCTGGGGACGCTGGACCTGGCCGAGCCGATCGACCCGGCGACGCTCGTGGAGCGCTCCCAGGGGTTCACGCCCGGCGACATCGACCTGGTCGCCCAGCGGGCCGCCGCGACCGTGTTCGGCCGCTCCCGCACCGGCGACGGCGACGAGCGGGTGCGCCTCGCCGACCTCGAGGCGGCGCTCGCACGGACCCGCCCGTCGATCAGCCGGGAGCTCCAGGCCCGTTTCGACGTGCAGCTCGACGAGTACCAGCGGGTCTAGGCTTCCCGCTGCAACCGGGATCGGGCCCGGGGGCGGGTCGGGAGGCTGCGCCGTCATGGTGCCGCGTCGTCCGCAGCAGGCGCGTGCCGTCGCGACGGTGGAGCGTGCCGTGGGCGCCGCCGTCGGCCTGATCGAGGAGGTCGGGGCGGCGGAGGTCCGCTTCGCGCAGGTCGCCGACCGTTCCGGGGTCAGCAACGGGTCGCTGCTGCACCACTTCGGCTCGCTCGACTCGCTGCTGGCGACGGCGGAGGCGGTCCGCTACGAGCGGGCCGTGTCCGCCCGCATGGCGGCGGCCCGTGACGCGGTGCTCGCCAGCGGTGACGTGTCGGCGCTGCGCACGGTCGTGGAGCGCACCGCCGAGGCCGTCGCGTCCGGCGCGTTCGACGAGCTGCGCTGGTCGCGGCTGGGTGCGCTCAGCTTCGCCCGGCACCGGCCGGAGCTGCGCACCCTCCTCGCCGGCACGATCCGCAGCCTGCGCGACCAGCTGACCGACCTGCTCGGTGAGCTGCACGCGAAGGGCATGCTCGCCTACCCGGTGCCGTCCGGTGCGGTCACCGGATTCCTCCACGCCCACACCGTCGGCCGGCTCGTCGAGGACGTCGTCGACGACCGGCTGCCGCCGGAGCAGTGGGTGCGCCTGCTCACCGTCGCGGTGCGCGGCGGGTTCGGCATCACCGGTGGGGCCTTCGCCCCGGTCGTCGGGCCGGACGCCGCCGGCACGGTGGTCGCGCGGCCCCCGGAGGTGGCGGGGCTGCTCTCCGACGACGGGGTCGAGCTGGCCGACGACGAGGAGCGGCGGCTGTTCGCCGTCGCCCGGGAGCGGTTCGCGGCCGACGGGGAGGGCGGCGTCGTCGTCGCCGACGTGCTGCGCACCGCCGGCGTGTCCAACGGATGGTTCGTGCGACGCTTCCACGGGCGGGAGGAGCTCGTCGACCTGCTGCACCTCGACGCCTACCTGCGGATGCGTGGTGCGGAGACGGCCGCGCTGGTCGCCACGTTCCGCGGTGCCGACGACGCCGAGGGGGTCGTGCGCGAGCTCGTCGGCCGGTTCGTCGGCCTCGAGGAGGGGGCGGCGTGGGAGCGGTGGTGGGACCGCATCGACCTGCTGGTCGCGGCGCGGACCCGGGCCGGGCTGCGCACCGTCGTCGCCCCGCCGCTCGCCGAGCAGCTCGCGACGATCACCGACGCGGTGGAGGATGCGCAGGCCCGCGGGGTGGTGCGCGACGACGTCGCGGCCGCGGCGCTCGCCCGGTTCCTGTGGGGCATCCCCGTCGCGATCGTCGTCGCCGCCATCGGGGGGATCCCCACCGCCGAGCTGCGCACGTTCACCGTCGCGCTGTGCTCGGCGCTGGTGCGCGACCCGGAGGCCTGACGCCCATCGGGGGACGTCGGACCTCCGGGCCGCAGCTGGTGACGGCGTCAGGCGCCGCCGTCGTCCTGTCCGGCGTCGTCCGCAGGGACGTCCGTCGCCCCCTCGGTCGCACCGTCCGCGGGTGCGGCGGGCGGTGCCGCGGCCGCCGGGGTGGCCGCCGGGGCAGCGGCCGGGACAGCGGCCGGGGTGTCGTCTCGGCGGCGGTTGCGGCCGAGGACGACGATCAGGCCGACGAGCAGCAGGGCGATGAGGCCGAGCAGGCCCGGGACGAGCAGCCCGCCGTCCTCCTCGGCGCCGGCGTCGACGGTCTCCTCGGCGGCGGTCACCGCCGGGTCGTCGTCGGCCGCCGCGGCCGTGTCGTCGTCCGCACCGGTGTCGGTGGCTGCCTCCTCGCCGGCCTCGGCCGCCGCGTCCGCCTCCTCCGCGTCACCCTCGGCATCCGCGTCGGCGTCCGCGTCGGTCTCGGCGTCGGTGTCCGCCTCAGCCTCGGCGTCGGCGTCCGCGTCGGCGTCGGCCTCCGCCTCGGCCTCCGGCTCGGCCGGCTCCTCGGCCTCGGCCTCCTCCGCCTCGTCGGCGTCCGCCTCCGCGGCGGGCTCGGCCTCCGGCTCGTCCGCGTCGGCGAGTGCCGGGTCGGAGCGGGAGCCCTCGAAGCCGATGTTGATCCACACGTCGCTGACGGTGGGGTTCGAGCGCTGGTCGTCGTAGTACTTCGGGCTGGCGTTGCGCGCCTCGATGATGCGCATCTCGCGGTACATGCACAGCCAGTTCGCGGCCGTCGCCAGGTCGGGGGTGAGGCGCACGTAGCCGAGCTTCGCGCCGGGGCTCTGGAAGTCACCGACGACGAGGGTCACGGCGGCCGCGTACTTCGACGACGGCGTGTCGCCCATCTCGACGGTGAGCACGTCGTAGTCGCAGGAGGCCACCGTCCCGTCGGAGCTGAGCCCGAAGACCAGCTGGTCGGAGAACACGATCTGCCCGTCGTAGCCGGGGACGTCGTAGCCGGTCCCGACCGACAGCCGACGGCCGTCGGGCAGCGACGCCGGTCCGTTGAACGTGTCGCTCGACAGGAGCGTGCGCGCGTCGCCCACGCTGAAGGGGAAGTGCACCCAGCCGTCGTTGCCGTCGGGGTTGTTCGTCAGCTGCGACGACAGGGCGACGCGCGGCAGCGTGACGTCGGGGCTGCCGTTGAACAGCAGGCCGAGGTGCCCGTCGGCGGCGGCCGGGTTCGCCAGACCGAGGGTCACGGCGAGGCTCACGGCGACGAGCCGCCGCAGGCGGCGGGGCTGCGGCGCACGTCGGGCGGTCGCCGCGGAGGTCGGCGCGGGTGGCAGGGTGGTGTCGGGTGCACGGTCCATGGGGTCCTCGCTGCTCCACCGGCGGCTCGGCCCACCGGACGTGCGGAGTCAACGGCCCGCGGCCGCACGGCGGGGGAGAGCCGCACTAGTCCGGCTCCCCCGCGGGGGAGTAGGGACCGTCCGTAGCGTCTCCGCACGGCATCGCGCGGGATCGAGGTTCGGCCCCGGCGGGTGCGACGACGAGGACGGAGGCGGGACATGGCGAGGTTCGGTGCGGGACGTCAGGGGCGGCGGCGCACGGCGGGCTGGCGGGTGCTGGTGCCCGCGGTCGCGCTCGTCGTGGCCGCGTGCGGCGGTGCGGACGGCGGGGACGACGAGGATGCGGCGGCGCTCGCCGAGCGGGTCGCCGAGCTCGAGGCGCAGCTCGCCGACGCCGATGCGGCGGACCCGGCGGACGACGGCGGCCAGGACGGCGGCCAGGACGAGGCGCCCGCCGACGAGGCCGACACGGCCGCCGCGCCGGCACCGGAGCCGGAGGCCGCCCCGGAGCCCGACGCCGCCCCTGAGCCCGAGCCCGAGCCGGAGCCGGCCGACGAGCCGGAGCCGGAACCCGCCCCGGAGCCGGAGCCGGAGGCCGACGAGGCCGACGAGCCCGAGGAGCCGGAGGAGGCTGAGGAGGCCGACGACGCCGACGTCGAGACGCAGGAGGCGGACGCGGCGGAGCCGATCACCATCGAGATGGAGTCGCAGCGGCGCACGAACAGCGGCGCGTTCGTCGTCGTCGTGCGTGCTCGCAGCGACACGGGCGGGTCGGCCTGGGGCATCACCGACGTGCTGATGGAGCGGCCCAACGAGTACAACGCGCTGCTCGACACGGACGCCAGCTGGCTCGGCCCGCAGACGGGGCAGCGTGACCAGTGGACGGCGTCGCTCACCTGCGACCGGCAGAGCAAGTACAAGGACTGGCTGTTCGTCACCGCCACCGACGAGCAGGGCCGCACGTTGCGGAGCCGCTTCGACGTGACCATCGCCTGCTGAGCC
>CAJXTG010000067.1 GCA_913060655.1 uncultured Nitriliruptoraceae bacterium
GGCGGAATTGGCAGACGCGCACGGTTCAGGTCCGTGTGTCCGAAAGGACATGGGGGTTCAAGTCCCCCCTCGCCCACCATGCGACGTGCCGGCCACTGGCCGACGGCCGGTGGCGGCAGGCGGGAGGACGCGGTGCGCGCGAAGGTCATCGGCGCCGGCTCCATCGGCAACCATCTGACCCACGCGCTGCGGTCCCATGACGTCGCCGTCGACCTCGTCGACACCGACCCGCAGGCGCTCGCCCGCGCCCGCGACGAGCTGTACCCGACCCGCTACGGCGCCTGGGACGCGACGATCGGCCTGCACCTCGCCGACGACGCACCCTCCGGCGGGTACGACCTGATCGTCGTCGGCACCCCGCCGGACACCCACCTGCCGCTCGCCGACGCGGCCCTCGCGGAGGGCTGCTCGGCGCTGCTCGTCGAGAAGCCGCTCGCGACCCCGGACCTCGCCGGGCTCGACGACTTCGTCGCCCGCGCCGCGACGTCGGGCACGCGGGTGCTCGTCGGCTACACCCACGGCGTCGCCGACGCGACCACCGCGTTCGTCGAACGGGCCGCCGACGGCGCCGTCGGTGAGGTCCTCACGATCGACACGGAGACGCGGGAGCACTGGGGCGGCATCCTCGCCGCCCACCCGTGGCTCGACGGGCCGGCCGCCTCCTACCTCGGGTCGTGGCGGCGCGGCGGCGGGGCGCTCGGCGAGCACTCCCACGGCCTGCACCTGTGGCAGCAGCTCGCCCGGGCCGTCGGCGCCGGCGAGGTCGTCGAGGTCGCCGCGACGATGGACCGCGCGTCGGAGGGCGGCGCCGAGTACGACCGGATCACGCTGCTCGACCTCGTCACCGCCGGCGGGCTGGTCGGCCGCTGCGTCCAGGACGTCGTCACCCACCCGCCGGCGAAGGGCGCACGGGTCACCGGCACCGACGGGGTGCTGGAGCTGCGCTTCGAACGGGGCGCGGAGCGCGACGTCATCGTCCGCTCCCGACCGGGCGCCGAGCCGGAGGTCGAGACGTTCCCGACGACCCGGACCGACGACTTCGGCCGTGAGATCGGCCACGTCCTGCACGCCGTCGCGTCCGGGGAGCCGTCCCCGCTGGACCTGGCCCACGGGGTCGCGACGATGCGGGTGATCGCGGCGGCGTTCGCGGCCGCCGACGCCGGACGACGCACGGAGGTGCGACATGAGCGGTGAGCAGCCGGGCGCGGCCGGGTTCGACTTCGAGGACCTGTTCGTCCTCGACCTCGCGAACAACCATCAGGGGAGCGTCGCCCACGGCACCGCCATCATCGACCACTGCGCCGAGGTGGCGGCCCGGCACGGCATCCGCGCGGCCATCAAGTTCCAGTTCCGTGACCTGCCCGACTTCGTCCACGTCGACGAGCAGCGCGACCCGACGAACAAGCACGTCCCCCGCTTCCTCTCGACCCTGCTGCCGTGGGAGGGCTTCGAGGAGCTGCTCGGCGCCGTGCGCCGGCACGGGCTGCTCGCGATGTGCACCCCGTTCGACGAGGCGTCCGTCGACCGCATCGTCGCGATGGGCTTCGACCTCATCAAGGTCGCGTCCGCGTCGGCGACGGACTGGCCGCTGCTCGAACGGGTCGCCGCGTCCGGCCTGCCCGTCGTCGCGTCCACCGGCGGGCTGACCCGCTCCGGCGCGGACGACCTCGTCAGCTTCCTCCAGCACCGCGGCTGCGACTTCGGCCTGATGCACTGCGTGTCGATCTACCCCGCCCCCGACGAGACGTGCCAGCTGTCCAACATCGGCGAGTTCCGGGTCCGCTACCCGGGCGTCACCGTCGGCTGGTCGACCCACGAGGACCCGTCGGACACCCTGCCCGTCGCCGTCGCCTACGCGCAGGGCGCGCGCATGTTCGAACGGCACGTCGGGCTCCCCACCGACGACATCACCCTCAACGCCTACTCGTCCGCGCCGGGCCAGCTCGACGCCTGGCTGGGGTCGTGGGCGAAGGCCCGCGCCCTCGTCGGCGACCCGACGACCCGGCACGTGCCCGACGCGGAACGGGTCGCGATCGACGAGCTGCGACGGGGCGTGTTCGCCCGCCGTGACCTCGAGGCGGGCACGACCCTCACCGACGACGACGTGTACTTCGCGTTCCCGCTGCGCGACGGGCAGCTCCCCTCCGGCCGCTGGCGTGACGGGCTCGAGCTGACCGCGGCGGTCGCCGCCGACGGTCCGGTGCCGGCCGACGCGGTCGTCGGCCCGGACGCGACCCACGAGCGGATCCTCAAGGACGCGATCCACGACGTGAAGGCGATGCTCGCGCACGCGCACGTGCCGCTGTCCGTCGACTTCCAGACCGAGTACTCCCACCACTACGGCATCGAGCACTTCCGCCGCTTCGGCACGGTGCTGATGACGATCATCAACCGGGCGTACGCGAAGAAGATCCTCGTGCAGCTGCCCGGCCAGCGCCACCCCGCCCACTACCACAAGCTGAAGGAGGAGTCGTTCCACGTGCTGTGGGGCACGCTCGACGTCGTCCTCGACGGCCGGCCGCGACGCCTCCTGCCCGGCGACGTCCTCACCGTCCTCCCCGGCGTGTGGCACGAGTTCGCGAGCGAGGACGGCTGCGTGTTCGAGGAGCTGTCGACGACGGCGCTGACCGACGACAGCTTCTACCGCGACCCCGACATCGTCCGGCTGACGAGCGCCCAGCGCAAGACCGTCGTCGACCACTGGGGCCGCTTCCAGATCACCGAGCAGCTGCTGCGCGCCGAGCTCCCGGACGGGTCGTGATCGGCGGGCTCCGCGTCCTCGCCGTCGTCCCCGCACGCGGCGGCTCGAAGGGGCTGCCGCGCAAGAACCTCGCGACCGTCGGCGGCGTCCCGCTCGTCGCCCGGGTCGGCCACGTCGTCGCGGACTGTCCGACGATCGACCGGGCGGTCGTCTCCACCGACGACGACGAGATCGCCGCCGTCGCCGCCGACGCCGGCCTCGACGTGCCGTTCCGCCGCCCGCCCGAGCTGTCCGGCGACCGGATCGGTGACGTCGACGTGCTGCAGCATGCGCTCGCCGCGACGGAGGCGGACGACGGCACCCGCTACGACGTCGTCGTCATGCTCCAGCCGACGTCGCCGCTGCGCACCGCCGCCGACGTCGAGGGGGCGCTCGCCCGGCTCGTCGACGGCGACCTCGACGCCGTGTGGACCGTGTCGCCGACCGACGGGAAGGCCCACCCGGTGAAGCAGCTGCGCCTCACCGACGGGCTGCTCACGTTCGACCATCCGGACGGCGCGGCCGTCGTCGCCCGCCAGCAGCTCGCACCCCTGTGGCACCGCAACGGCGTCGCCTACGTGCTGCGGCGCGGCACGCTCGAGGCCGGACGGCTGCTCGGGGAGCGCACCGGCGCGGTCGTCGCCGACGGTCCGGTCGCGAACGTCGACGACGCCCTCGACCTCGCGTGGGCCGAGTTCCTCCTCGCCCGCCGTGACGCCCCGTCCGACGGCGCCTGAACGCCTGCCGACTCAGTCGACGACGACGGTCGTCGCCTCGCCGGCCTCGTCACCCTCGCCGTCGACCCCGACGAGCCGGACCTCGTAGCGGCCGGCCGGCACGCGCGCACCACCGGCGGTGTCGTGGAACCAGCGGACCCAGTGCGCCCCGGCCTCGACGAGCCCGAGGTCGTCGGCGCGGACCGTCCGCCCGTCGGCCGCCTTCACCTCGAGGCGCAGCAGCACCGGCTTGTTCGTCGTGATCCGCAGGTCGGTCGCGTCGCTCGACCCGGGGTGCACG
>CAJXTG010000068.1 GCA_913060655.1 uncultured Nitriliruptoraceae bacterium
GCGGTGAGCGAGCGGCCGTAGATGTCCTCGAACACGCCGGCGTCGCAGGCGGAGCCGGGCCCGTCGAAGACCACCTCTCCGTCGCGCAGGCCGATGACCCGCTCGCCATAGGCGACGGCCAGGTCGAGGAAGTGCAGGTTCACGATCGTGGTGATGCCGAGGTCACGGTTGATGCGCTGCAGGTGCTGCATCACCGCGTGCGACGTCGGCGGGTCGAGCGACGCGACCGGCTCATCGGCGAGGAGGAGCCGCGGCTGCTGTGCGAGCGCGCGGGCGATGCCGATGCGCTGCCGCTGCCCACCCGACAGCGCGGTCACCCGGGCGTGGGCCCGGTCGAGCATCCCGACCCGGTCGAGCGCCTCCGCGGCGATGGCGACGTCGGCCGCCGGATACCGACCGAGGAGGGTCCGCCAGGTCGGCACCCGGTGGAGCCGGCCCATCAGCACGTTCTGCAGCACGGTCGCACGGTCGACGAGGTTGAACGCCTGGAAGATCATGCCGACGTCGGCGCGCAGGTCGCGCAGCTCCCGCCGACCGAGCCGGTGCACCGCATGCTCATCGACGTGCAGGGCCCCGTCGGTCAGTGGGACGAGGCCGTTGACCGCACGGATCAGGGTCGACTTGCCCGCGCCCGAGAGCCCGACGATGACGACGAACTGCCCGTCCTCGACGGTGAGGGAGACGTCCCGGAGCGCCCGGATGTCACCCGGATAGGTCACCGACGCGTGCTCGAAGCGGATCACCCGCGCCTCCTCGACACTCCCGACCTGAAGACCCTAGGCGGACCGTCGACCCCCGGCGCCACCCGGGGTCGGTGCGGTCCGCGGCACGGTCGGGGGCCGGTGCGGTCGCACCGGCCCCCGACCGTCGCCGTGGGGATCAGCCGAGCAGGTCGCCGAGCTGCTCCTCGAGGTCACGGATGACGTCGAAGTCGCTCGAGGCGACCGGGACGACCGCGTCGATGCTGTACAGCTCGCTCAGCAGCGCCGCGCCCTCCTCCGACTGGGAGATGGTGACGAACGCCGCCTCGATCGCGGCGATCAGGTCCTCCGGCAGGTCGCCGGCGGCGGCGAACCCGTCGTTGGGGATCGGGCCGGACCAGCCGAACACGACGAGCTGCTCACCGACGTCCGGTGAGGTCTCCTCGATGGTGCTGCGCGCGTCGTTGTAGGACACGCCGACGTCGGCGTCCCCGTCGTAGACGGCCTGGACCGACGCGTCGTGGCCGCCGGCGAAGCGGCCCTCGATGTCGTCGATCGGGTCGACGCCGGCCTCGAGCAGCTGCAGGGCGGGGATGGCGTAGCCCGACGTGGAGCCCTGGTCGACGAACGACATGCGCTTCCCGGCGATCAGCGGGAGCTTGTCCGCCCCGATCGGCCCGTCGGAGGCGTCCTGCGCGTCGAGCACACCGTTGCAGAACAGGTAGCCGTCCTCGTCGGCGACGGGCTCGTCGTCGCAGAACGTGTCCGGGTCGTTGGTGAACCACTGGGTCACGTACAGCAGCGAGCCGAAGCGCTCGGCCTGCAGCAGCAGCCGGGCGCCAGCCTGCTCCTCGGCCTGCACCATCTGGCGCGGGCCCAGGCCACCGGCGATCTGCGCCTGGCCGGAGGCGAGCGCGGCGATCACGCCGGCGTAGTCGGAGGGGACCAGCGGGGTGACGGGCACGCCGAGCTCCGCCTCGAGCAGCGCGCCGAGCGGCTCGGCCGTCTCGATGAGGCCGCCGGCCTCGGCCGACGGGGTGAGGGTGAAGACGAGCTCGTCCGGCCACGCGTCACGCGGGTCGGCCGGCTCCTCCGCCTCCTCCTCCGGTGCCGGGGCGGGAGCGGGAGCGGGGGCGTCCTCGGCGGTCTCCTCCGCCCCGCAGGCGGTGAGCACGAGCGCGCCGGCGGCGGCCAGCACGGCGATACGGGGGAATCTCACGTTCTCGACCTTTCGGGTGGCACCGCAGCGCGGTGGTCGGGTGAGTTCGAGCGCGGCACAGCCGCCCTCGCCACCCGGAAGGGAACCAGAGGCAGGTGAACGGCAGGTGAAGGTGGTGTCACGGCCCGACGACGGCGCTCAGCCCGGGTGGACGACCCTCTGGAAGTCCTCCCAGCCACCGACGTCGACGACGCCGTCCATCGGGGCGTTCCACGGCTGGACGAAGCGGCAGACGGTGCGGTCGGACCGCCGCGTGCGCAGGCTCTCCAGCACGTGGGGGGCGTCGTCGAGGTAGACGTCGCAGTCGATCTCGTGCTTGTCGAAGGTGAGGTGGACCTCCCGGGTCGGCATGGCATGGTCCGACAGCCACGCGAGCGTGTCGGGGACGGCCCAGTCCGGCTTCGCCGAGATGATGACGATGTCGTGCCCGACGTCGGCGAGCGTCCGGATCGTCTCCAGCGCCCCGGGGAGCGGCCGCAGGTGGCGGAACACGGACGGCCGGGTGCCGTTGGGTCGCGCCCAGTCCCAGAACGCGTCCATCGTCGGGAAGCCGGCGAACTCGTGCAGCCCGTCCCACATCGTCACGCCGTCCGGTGCGAGGTCCGAGCCGAACTCCCGCCGGTGCAGGTCGATCCAGCCGGCCGTGAAGTCGGCGACGACCCCGTCGAGGTCGATCCCGAGTCGGAGTCCGCCCATCGTCACGTGCCCTCCGCCGTCGGGGTGCTCCCGGTGGACACCGCATAGGTGATGACGTCACCGGAGGCGTCGCGGACGAGCTCACCCCGGAGGACGAGCACGTCGAGGTGCGCGGCCGTCTCGAGGACGGCGAGCATCCGGTCGAACAGGTGCAGGGCATCGTAGGCCCGCTCACGGCGGGTCCAGCGCAGCGCGCGGGCGACGTCGAGCGCGACGCCCGCGCCGGCGGCGACGGCCGCCCGCGTGTCCGCCAGCCGGACCTCGTGATGCGCGAGCAGGGCGTGGACGCGGGCGTGGGTGCTCCCGCCCGCGGGCCCGTGGGCGGGCAGCAGCGCCGCGTCGGGCAGCGTGAGGACCCGTTCGAGCGAGGTGAGGTAGTCCCGCAGCGGGAACGGTGGGCGGGCCGGCTCGAACCCGATCGACGGGGTGATGTGCGGCAGCACGTGGTCACCGGCGAACAAGAGCCGGCGGTCCGCGGCGTGGAACACCAGGTGGCCACGCGTGTGCCCCGGCGTGTGGACCGCGTCGAGGGTCAGGGTGTCGAGCGCGACGCGGCCGGGGGTGAGCCACACGTCGGGCTCCTCGTAGAACGCGAGCGTCTCGGACAGGTCGACGGGGACGGCCTCGAGCTCGTCCGCGAGCGTGCCGGCGCCGAGCCGTCGCAGCCGCGCCGGCTGGTTCGCCAGCATGCCGCTCGTGCCCGCCATCAGGTCACGGACCGACTCCTCCTCGTCCGCCCCGAGGACGACCTCCGCGCCGACGGCCCGGCGGATCGCGACCGCCTGCGTGTAGTGGTCACGGTGCACGTGGGTGACGAGGACACGGCGGACATCGGCGAGGACGTGGCCGACCTCGGCGAGGGAGCGCTCGAGCAGGTCCCGGGAGACGTCGAGGGCCCAGCCGCCGTCGATCAGGACGAGCCCGTCGCCGTCCTCCACGGCGTAGACGTTGAC
>CAJXTG010000069.1 GCA_913060655.1 uncultured Nitriliruptoraceae bacterium
GAGGAGTGCGGCGGGACGCTCAAGCCGGGGGTCGTGATGTTCGGCGAGCAGGTGCCGCGTGAGCGGTACGTCGCGGCGCGTGAGCTGGTCGCCCGGTGCCGCGCCCTCCTCGTGCTCGGCTCGTCCCTCGCTGTCGGCTCCGGCTACCGGTTCGTCCTCGACGCCCACCGCCGCGGCCTGCCCGTCGCCATCGTCAGCCGCGGGTGGACGCGGGGCGACGCCGTCGCCCGCATCCGGGTCGACGACGATCTCCGCGAGGTGCTGCCGCGCCTGCAGGTGGGGTGACGTCGTCCCACGCTCGGAGGGTCGGTGCTCCTAGACTCCGGTCATGGACGCCGACCCCGCGCCCCCCGTCCGCCCGTCACTCGCGGCGGACGACGTCGAGGTGCGGCCGAAGCGGGCCCGTCGCAGCGGCGAGGAGACCCGCCGGATCGTGCTCGACGCGGCCCGGCAGCAGATCGAGCGGGCCGGCGCGATCACCCTCCACGTGGCCGGGATCGCCCGGGAGACCGGGATCAGCCAGACCCTCATCTACCGGCACTTCGGGTCGCGCTCCCACCTCATCGAGGAGACGCTGCTCGAGATGTGGCGCGCCTCCGTCGAGGAGGCCCGCGCGGAGGCGGAGGCGCTGCTCGCACGGCTCGGTGACCTGCCGGCGGGCAGCATCACGGCGGAGCAGCTCGCGGAGGTCATGCTCGTCCCGCGGGCCGGTTCGAACCCGACCGTCCGCCAGCTCCGCGTCCAGATCCTCGCCGCCGCCGCCGAGCTGCCCGACCTGCGCAGCCGGCTGGCGGCCCTGCAGCGGGAGCTCGACGACGTGACCGAACGGATGATCGTCAGCGGTCTCGCCGCCCTCGGCGTCCAGACCCCACCGGTGGGTGTGCCGATGCTGCGGGTGCTCATCTCCGCGCTCGCCCTCGGCTACGCCGTCGACGACCTGCGCGGGGTCGACGCGATCGACGACGCGGAGGTGCGCCGGTTCTGGACGGTGCTGTTCCGCCAGCTGCTCGACGCCTGACCGACCCCCGCAGCGCACGGCGTCACCGTCGGCTCAGCCGACCGCACCGGCGCCGTCGAGCTCCTCCTCGTCTTCGTCGCGCCGCCGCCGGCCGATGAGGAACCACCAGCCGGCGAGGGCCGCCCCGGCGAGGGCGAGGAGCAGCCATGCGTCCCCGCCGAGCGGCCCGCTCCCCGTCGTGACGATCTCCACGCGGTCCCGCGCGGTTTCGGCGTCACCGTCCACGTCCGACGCGGCGAGGCCGAGCTGTGGGTCGTCGGCGGCGAGGACCCGCAGGCCGAGGTTCACGGCACGGACGGAACCGTCCGGCGTGGCTCCGGTGAGCTGCGCCGTGTGCACGCCGACCTCCAGGTCGGGAGCGACGGGGAACTCACCGGCGAACGTGCCGTCATCGCCGACGGGGACGGTGCCGAGGAACCGTGGCTCGCTGAAGACCCACACCTCCGCGGTGGTCCGCGGCTGGAAGCCGGTCCCGCGGACGCGGAGCTGCCCGCCGGGGGTGACGACGAGTTCCGCCTCGGGGCCGAGGGGCAGGTCCGCGCCGTCGGCGGTGCGCGTCGCGAACCAGGCGGCGACGTCACCGGCGGACACGCCGAGCCCGGCCGTCCCGTCCGGTCCGGACTCGGGACGCTGCGCCGCGTCGGTCGGGACCCCGTCGACGAGCACGAGCGTCTCACCGGGCTCGAGCCCCGGCAGCGATCCGGGATCTCCGGCGGCGCCGGACCTTCCGGCGGTGCCGGCGTCCTCACCGTCGGAGGTCCCGTCCCCACCACCGTCACCGCCGACGCCCTGCGGGCCGAACACCGGCGTGCCGCGGACCCGCTCGTCCTCCGGGGCGGGCAGCACCGTCACGGTGCGGGTCAGCGGGTCCGCCACGTAGTTCCCACCGCGCAGCGACGCGACGACGAGGTAGGAGCCCGGCCCGGACGGTGCGGCACCGTCGAGCCACTCGACCGTCAGCCCGTCGAGGCCGGGCGGTTCGGTGCCGAACGACGGGAGGCCGACGGACCCGAGGAGCTGCGTCAGCCCGCCGAGCACGCGCAGCCGTGCCTCGGCCGGCACGATCGAACCGGAGAGGGACACCGGCGACAGCGCGTAGTTGCCGGCGTCTGGGCCGCTCAACCCGAGGGAGACGGCGACGGTGTGGGTGCCCGCGTTCGGGGAGGCGTAGGTGCCGACCGTCGCCCCGGTGAGGGTGACGCCTGACCCGGCGGGAGCGACGTTGACCAGCCGGCCACCGGACAGGGTGGCCCGTCGACCGCCGTCGTACGGGCGGGAGACGACCCGCAGCCCTTCGACGCTGAGCTGGCGGGTCGTGAACGTGACGGAGACGGACGGCTGGGACAGCGCATAGTTGCCCGCGTCTGCCCCGCCGAGCGACGCGCCGACGGCGACGCCGTGGGTGCCGACGGTCGGTGCGGCGGCGGTACCGGCCCCCGCCCCGAGGAGGGTGACGGTGTCGCCGGGGACGGTGCCGACGAGCGTGCCACCGGAGAGGGTGACGGCGGTCGTGCCGTCGTACACGCGGGTCGCGGCGCCGAGCCCGGACACGGTCATGGGCTTCGGGGTGACGGCGAACAGGTGGGTGCCGCCCGTGAGGGTGTAGTTCGACGCGAGACCGCCCCCCTCCCCGTCGGCGAGGGTGATGCCGACGGCACCCTCGACGGCCTCGAATCCGTCGGTCGGACCGTCGCCGCCCGGTTCGAGACCGGGGTCGGTCTCCTGCTGGGACAGCTCGATGGGGAGGTCGGTGCCGACCTGCTTCGCGGCGATGGAGCCGGCACCTTCGAGGACGAGGGTCTGGCCGACGATGAGCCCGGTGCGGGGCACGTCCCGGTCGACGATGGCCAGGTCGGCGACGTCGACCAAGCGGGTCGCGTCGTACACGCGGGTGCCGCCGAGGTGCACGGGTCGGCGGGTGATGTCGGCGGTGGTGCTGCCCGAGGTCGTCTGGAGGGCGTAGTTGGCCGCGTCCGCCCCGCCGGACACCGTGATGTTCGAGAAGTCCACGCCCACGTCCGCACCGACCTCGGTGTCGACGAAGGCGACGTCGTAGGCGAAGGTGAGCTCGTCGCCGGCGACCCGGTCGTCGGCGAACGTCGAACCGTCGGGGATGTACGTGTCGCCGTCCGGGTCGTCGGTGGTCGTGTCGTTCACGACGTCCGTCGTCGCGTCGTAGACCTTGTCGTCGACGGCGAAGGCGGACAGGTTCAGCGGCCGGGCGGTGACGTCGACCAACGCCGTCCCCGACGTCGTCTGCAGGTCGTAGTTCCCCCCGTCGGCACCGCCCGAGATGGCGATGTCGGTGAACTGCACCGGCTTGTCCGTGGCGACGTTCTTGTCGGGCAGCTCGCCGAGCGTGTAGGAGAACGTGATGTCGTCGCCGGCGACACGGTCGTCGGAGAACGCCTCGTCGGCGACCGTGGTCGTCCCGTCGTAGATGCGGGCGTCGCCGCCGGCGACCTCGACCCGGAAGTTGGAGAGGTTCAGTGGCCGGGCGGT
>CAJXTG010000070.1 GCA_913060655.1 uncultured Nitriliruptoraceae bacterium
ATCCGCGATGCGGACCGCATCCTCGTCGTCGCCGACGGGCGGGTGCAGGACGTCGGCACCCACGACGAGCTGCTCGGCCGCAACGCGCTGTTCCAGGCGCTCGCCTGAGCGTCCGAGGCGTCGGACGGCCGCTCAGAGGGTGACGACGTTCGCCGGCCCGAGACCGAGCCGCCGGTACACGCCGCGCGTGTCGAACACGAGCGGCACCCGGTCCGCGAGCGCGGCGTAGTCGACGGCGTCGTGGTCGGTCAGCACGATCGCGAGGTCGAAGCCGTCCAGCTCGTCGAGGCCGCCGACGACCGTGTACCCGTCGCGGGCGAGCCGGTCGGGGTCGACGAGCGGGTCGTGCACGCCGACGTCGGCGCCGCGTCCCGCCAGCCGCGCCAGCACGTCGCGTGAGGGCGACTCGCGATCGTCGGCGATGTTGCGCTTGTAGGCGACGCCGACGCCGAGCACCTTCGCGCCCTTCACGGACCGGCCGTCGCCGTTGAGCTGCTCGACGACCCGGGCGACGACGTAGTCGGGCATGTGGATGTTGACGTCCTCGGCGAGGTCGATGAACCGGGTGGGCGCACGCAGCTCGCGGGCACGCCAGGCGAGGAACTGCGGGTCGAGGGGGATGCAGTGGCCACCGACGCCCGGGCCGGGGTAGAACGGCTGGAAACCGAACGGTTTGGTCGCGGCGGCGTCGACGACCTCCCAGATGTCGACGTCGAACGCGTGGGCGAGCTGCGCGAGCTCGTTGACGAGCGCGATGTTGACCGACCGGTAGGTGTTCTCCAGCAGCTTCGTCAGCTCAGCCGCGCGGGCGGAGCCGACACGGTGGATGCGCTCCACCATCCGGCCGTACGCGGCGGCGGCGACCTCGCCGGACGTGTCGGTGACCCCACCGACGATCTTGGGGATCTCGTGGGTCTGCAGCACGTTGCCCGGGTCGATGCGCTCCGGGGAGAACGCGAGGAACACGTCGACGTCGAGGGTCAGCCCGGCCTGCGCGACGGCGGGGACGAGATGCTCGTCGGTCGTGCCCGGGTAGGTCGTCGACTCGAGCGCGATGAGCTGCCCGGCCCGGGCGATGCGCCCCACCGTCGCCGCGGCCGCCTCGATGTAGGACATGTCGGGCTGCCGGTTCCGGCCCAGCGGTGAGGGCACGGCGATGAAGATCGCGTCGGCGGCGGCGAGGTCGGCCTCGTCGGCGGTGAAGCGCGCGCCTGCCGCGAGTGCGGTGGCGAGCTCGTCATCCTCGACGTCCTCGACGTGGGAGCGGCCGTCGGTGAGGGCGGCGACGCGGTCGGCGGCGACGTCGAAGCCGATGACGTCGAGGCCGGCCCGGGACGCGGTCATCGCCAGCGGCAGGCCGACGTAGCCGAGGCCGATGACCCCGGCGGTCCAGCGCTCCTCGCGCAGACGTCGCAGCAGCGCGTCCCTGTCCACAGCCGGCCCCGTTCCTCGCATCCTCGGCGGTCGCCCGGCTTCCGCGGCCGAGCGGCCGCTCCGGACCCGGCGAGCCTAGGCGTCGCGGCCCGGCGGCCCCCGGACCGACGGCCGGCCGCCGCCACCGCCACGGGGGCGCCGGAGGCTACGGTTCCGGCCCGCGGAGGGACCCGGATGAACCTGGAGCGGCTGCTGCCGGCACGTGGTCCGCGCGGCACGGGCCGGCTCGCCGCCGCGGCCCGCCACGCGGACCTGCCGCTGGTCCTCGACGAGGCCTGGTACCTGGCGCGCCATCCCGACGTGCTCGTCTCGGGGCTGGACGCGCGCGAGCACTTCCTCGCCTCCGGGGTCCACGAGTGGCGCAGTCCGAGCCCGTACGTCGACCTGCGGTTCGTCGCCGAGGTGCTGCCGCAGCGGACACGCAGCGGCCCGGCCGCACTGCTGCACCTGCTCGACGGCGGGATCGACGAGGGGACGCGCACCAGCCCGTTCGTCGACCTCACCTGGTACGGCCGCCAGCACGGGCTCGCGGACGCGTCGCCGCGGGAGCGGTTCACCCACCTCGTCACGCAGGGACGCGCCGGCGGGTGGGCACCGAGCCCGTGGTTCGACCTCGACGGGTACGCGGCCCGGCATCCGGAGATCGCGCTCGGCGGGCTCGACCCGCTCGAGTACTTCCTCGCCGTCGGCCGGTGGCTCGGCCGCTTCCCCCACCCCGCGTGGGACGAGGAGCGCTACGTCGGGCTGAACGACTACGTCCGCACCGCCGTCGGGTCGGGGAAGTTCGCGTCCGGCTTCGAGCACTTCTGCGCCGTCGGCTGGGAGGAGGCCGCGCGGGAGGCGATCGCCCTGCCGCTGCTCGTCGACGGCCGACCCGACGAGTTCTCCGAGGGCCGCTACCTGGCCGCGAACCCCGACGTCGACGCCGCGGTCGCGAACGGCGAGGTGCGCTGCGGCCTCGAGCACCTGATGACCGTCGGCCACCGCGAGCTCGCCGCCGGCGCACGCATCCTCAAGCACCCCTCCCCGTTCTCCGAGGTGTCGCGACGGACGTTCGACACGCCGCCGCGGGGCACCTGGCTCGTCCTGCTGAACCACTACGACCCGGACGGCACGCTCGACCCGCACGTCGCGACCGCCGTGGACGCCTACGTCGACGCCGGTGCCGACGTCGTCGTGATCACCACCGGGCTCGACGACGCGGGCGTCGCGGCGCTCGACGGCCGGGCGCTGATGGTGCTGACGAAGTCCCGCAACGACGACCTGCGCGACTTCGGCGGCTGGCAGCACGCCCTCGCCGAGCTCGGCGAGGAGCGGCTGGCCGCCTACCGCCGGGTGGTGCTCACCAACGACAGCGTGTACTTCCCCGTGCGCGACCCGGCGACGCTCCTCGCCGCGCTGCACGCGTCCGAGGCGGACCTGTTCGCCGCGACCGACTCGGTGTCGGGCGGCCGCTACCACCTGCAGAGCTACTTCCTCGCGCTGGGGCCTCGGGCGGTGCGGACCCTCGCGCCCGAGCTCGCCCGGCGCGTCGCCGAGCAGGCGGAGGGCACGAAGCTCACGCTGGTGCAGCGCTTCGAGGTCGGCCTGAGCGAGTTCGCCCTCGCCGAGGGGCTCACCACCGAGGTGCACGTGCCGCTGCGCAGCATCGCCGACCTGCCGGCGGCGATGCGCCCGCCGGACCGGCGGCGCTTCTCGCGGCTGGCGGCGACGGTGCTGAACGTCACCCACCACTTCTGGAGCACGCTGCTCGCACGCGACCTGCCGTTCCTCAAGGTGGAGCTGCTGCGCGACAACCCCGTCGACGTCGACGTCACCGGGTGGGAGGCGCACGTCGACGGGCCGTGCACCGCCGAGCAGGTCCACGCCCATCTCGCGCGGGTGCGCCGGTGAGCCGCCGCGTCCACGTGGTGCTGGCGACCCACCGGCCGGAGCCGGGGTGGCTGCGCCAGCAGGTCGCGTCGATCCTCGCCCAGGACGGCGTCGACGTGACGCTCGACGTGACCGACGACGGCAGCGACGAGGGCACGCGGACGCTGCTCGCCCAGCTGCTGGACGCCGACGAGCGCTG
>CAJXTG010000071.1 GCA_913060655.1 uncultured Nitriliruptoraceae bacterium
CGACGCGCTCGTCGGCGACGCACCGCTCCTGGTCGATGACCGGGCGCCGGTGGACCAGCTGCTGACACCACGGCCCGGCTGAGCCCCGGAACGGCTGCGCCCCGGCCGGGTCCGCACCGCCGCAGGGCAGGGGCCGACGCGGCAGCGAGCTCAGCCCTCCGCGACCTCGGCGCGCCCCATGGCCCGCAGCGCCGCACGGATGCGGACCGCCGCGTCGTCGAGTGCGGCCGGGTCGGGCGAGCGGTCGACGCCGGCGAACGAGAGGTCACCGAGGTCCTCGGCGGGGAAGACGTGCACGTGCACGTGCGGCACCTCGAAGCCGGCGATCATCTGCCCGACGCGCGTCGCCCCCATCGCGTCACGCACGGCGAGGCCGACGACACGGGCGACCTCCGCGACGTGCCCCCACGTCGTCGCGTCGAGGTCGACCCAGTGGTCGACCTCCGCCCGGGGGACGACGAGCACGTGGCCGGGTCGGATCGGCTCGATGGTGAGGAAGGCGACGACCGTGTCGTCGCGCCACACGAAGCGGCCCGGGATCTCCCCGTCGATGATGCGCGTGAACACGGTGGCCATGCCGCGACGGTAGACGAGCGGCGGCGGCGCGGCACCCCCTGCCGGCCGCCGACGGCCCCGTCGGTGGGGCGTCCGGGCCCGGACGCGGTGCGGGGGGCCCGCAGGCCCCCCGCACGCGTTCCGGATCGCTCCGGTCGAGGACTCAGCTGCGCGGCTTGAAGTCCACGACGTACACCAGCGGACCGGCGTTGTTCGCGTCCGGCGCGATGGCGCCGGCCTCGAGACGACGGTTCGAGTAGGTGTAGAACGACGGCTTCTGCGTCAGCGGCAGCATGAAGAGCCCGTTCGGGTCCTTCGTGCGGGTCGTGACGTAGAGGTCCGCCTCGTTGTAGCAGGCGGCCCGCTCGGCGTCGTCGACGATCGAGTCGCAGCCCGAGACGAACTCGTCGAACTCCGCGTTCGCGTAGCCGTACGTGTTGTTCGTGCCGGC
The DNA here is from genome assembly GCA_913060655.1 of uncultured Nitriliruptoraceae bacterium. Taxonomy (GTDB): domain Bacteria; phylum Actinomycetota; class Nitriliruptoria; order Nitriliruptorales; family Nitriliruptoraceae; genus CSBr16-57R1. The sequence continues at coordinate 1,007 of CAJXTG010000071.1, forward strand.
GTCGGCGGGCGTGAGGTACGCACCCGTCTGGCCACCCGGCCACGGACCACCGACCCACGCGAACTGGGTGATCTCCCAGGTCTCGCAGTTGCCCTCAGCACCCTGGCTGACGACGCAGGCGATGTGGTCCTCGCCGAACGGGACGCCGAAGTACGCGGCGCCCGGCGTGTTGTCGATCTCGATCTCGAAGCCGGCCTCGCTGAGCTGCTCCTGCAGGATCTGCTGCTGGAGCTCACGCAGGACGTTGCCGCCCGTCGTGCCGACGCGCAGCGTCAGACGACCGCGCTCCGGGTGCTCGTAGATGCCGTCGGCGCCCTTCGTGTAGCCCGCACCCTCGAGGAGGGCGTCCGACGCCGCGATGTCACCCTGGCCGTAGCCGGCGTTCCCCGCGTTGTCGACGTAGTACGGGCTGTTGGACAGCCAGTAGGTGTTGCCGAGGCCCTCGGCCGGCAGCGAGTCGCCGAACAGCGGCGTGTAGAGCGCCTCCATCACGCGCGACTTGTCCATCGCGTAGGCGAGCGCCTCACGGACGTCCGGGTCGCTGACGTGACGGCCGAAGGTGTTCAGCCCCCAGTGCTCGAAGACCGGCCCCGGCGACGCGGCCAGCGTGAAGTCCGGGTCGTCGGCGAACGCCTCCCCGAACTGCAGCTGCGGCTGCGTCATGATGAAGTCCGCCTCGCCGGCCTGCAGCGCGTTGATCTGCGCGTCGGTGTCGGCGACGAACGTGATGCGGACGGACGCGGCGCAGGCGACACCCTTGTTGGCGATGTCGTCGTTGTCCGGGTGCGCACCGTGGTAGGCGTCGTTGCGCACGAGGCCCATCGTCACGCCGCGGTTCCACTCACCGAAGACCATCGGGCCGGAGGACGGCAGCGGGCCGGAGCCGTCGGCGAGCTGCCACTCCCGCAGCTGCTCGTTGGCGGCGGCGGCGTCCGCGATCGCGTGCGCCGGCATGATCTCGACGAACATGCCGGGCCAGCCGGCGAAGAACGCCTCCATCGTGAAGGAGAACTCGGTGTCGCTGGTGAGCTCCCAGCTGTCCGGAACGATGTCACGGACGCCGAGACGGCTGCCGATCAGGTAGACGCCGCCCTCGCCGGTCTCCCGGTCGAAGCCCTCCATGATGACGTCGTAGGTGTGCTTGACGTCGGCAGAGGTCAGCGGCGTGCCGTCGGACCAGGTCAGCCCGTCGCGCAGCGTGTAGGCGATGGTGACGGTGCCGTCAGCGTTCTCGGTGACGGTGGCCGGTTCGGCCAGCAGCTCCGGCGTGTAGGCGCCGGCCTCGGAGATCCCGTACAGGCCCTCCCACATCGCCTGGCGGATCCAGGCGGTGACGGTCAGGTTGTTGGCCGGGTCGTCGAGGTGCATGTCCGGCGGCTCCTGCTCGTGTGCCCACACGAGCTCGCCGGTCTGGGAGGCGCAGTCGTCGTAGAGCCCCGCGGGGGTCTCCTCGGCGGCCGTCTCCTCCTCGGTGGTCGGGGCGGCGGGCTCCGCGGCCTCGTCCTCGGCGCCACAGGCGGCGAGGATCAGTGCGGTGGCGCCCAGGACGGCGAACGAGCGCCGTCCGAATCGCAGCTTCTGCACGTGGTTTCTCCTGTTGTCCGAACCCCAGCGTCGACCGCCCCCGGGTGAGGGCGCTCCCCTGCTTCTGCACGCTCGCGCACGGCACCGGGACACGATGCCGTGGGGGTCGGCGGAGCCTACTGCCGCCGTCGTAGCGGTCAAGGTGGCACGCCCGCTCGGCCCGCCCCGGCCGCGGCCGGCTCAACCGGCGGTCCCGGCCTCCCAGTCGGCGTGCAACGCCGTGTAGTGGCCTTCCGCGGCGAGCAGTTCCGCGTGGGTCCCGTCCTCCACCAGCCGTCCGTCGGCGAACACGAGCACCCGTCCGGCGGCCTCGGCGGTGGAGAGCCGGTGCGCGACGGTCAGGCTGGTGCGGCCGGCGGTGACCTGCTCGATGGCGCGGCGCAGGCGGACCTCGAGGGCTGCGTCGACGGCGCTGGTCGCCTCGTCGAGCACGAGCAGGTCCGGGTCGACGAGCCAGGCGCGCGTCAGCGCGACGAGCTGACGCTCCCCCGCCGACAGCCGGCCGCCCCGTTCCCCCACGGGCGTGTCGAGGCCGGCTGGCAGCGCGTCCAGCCAGCCGGTGAGGCCGAGCTCGTCGAACGCCGCGCGGAGGCGCACCCGGGTCGTGCCGGGGGCGGCGAAGGCGACGTTGTCCCCGACGGTGCCGTCGAGGAGGAACCCGTCCTGCGGCACGTAGGCGACCCGCTGACGCAGGTCCGTTCGCGTGACGCGGGTGAGCGGCACCCCGCCGACGAGGACGCGCCCCTCGTCGGGGTCGACGAGCCGGGTCACCAGCCGCACGAACGTCGACTTGCCCGACCCGGTCCGACCGACCACCGCGACACGTTCGCCCGGTGCGACCTCCACGTCGAGGTCGTGCAGCACCCGCGGCCCCGACGGATAGGC
>CAJXTG010000072.1 GCA_913060655.1 uncultured Nitriliruptoraceae bacterium
GCACCGAGCCCGACGACCTGCGAGCCGACGACGAGGGCGAGCAGGGCGGGACCGCCGCCCCCCGGCTCGAGCAGGGCCGGGTCGAGCAGGTCGAGCCCGAGCGCGACGATCCCGACGACGAGCTGCACGACGAGCTGCATGGCGAGGTAGACGGCGATGGCGGCGCTCGCCAGCCCGACGCTCACGGTGCCCGCCGCACCCATGGGCCCCACCGGAGCGGCCGGACCGGCGGGTGCCGGCGGGGGTGGCGCGAGCGGCCACGTCCCCGGTGGCGGCGGGGGGACGTCGGGTTCGGGCCGCCGCCCGTCGGACCCCTCAGGCACCGTCGTCCTCGCGGACGATGTCGGCGCCGAGCGTGCGCAGCCGCTCGACGAAACGCGCGTAGCCCCGGTCGACGTGGTCGACGTCACGCACGCGGGTCTCCCCCTCGGCCACGAGCCCGGCGAGCACCCCCGCCGCGCCCGCCCGGACGTCGAGGCCGTCGAGCGTCGCCCCACGCAGCGTGGTCGGTCCGGACAGCAGGGCGTGATGCCCGTCGACGTCGATGTCCGCACCCATGCGGCGCAGCTGGTCGACGAACGAGAAGCGTGACTCGAACACGTTCTCGGTGCAACGGCTCATACCGTCGGCCTGGGTGAGCAGCACCATCATCTGCGGCTGGAGGTCCGTCGGGAACCCCGGGTACGGCAGGGTGACGACGTCGACGGGGCGGAGCGGTCCGCTGCGACGCTCGACGGTGACGGCGTCGCCGTCGACGTCGACGGTCGCGCCCGCGTCGGCCAGCTTGCGCAGCGGCAGGGTGAGATCGCCCGCACGGACCCGTTCGACCCGGACCCGTCCGCCGGTGAGCGCACCCGCCACGAGGTAGGTGCCGGCCTCGATCCGGTCCGGGCACGTCTCCCAGCCGACCCCGGTGAGCCGCTCGACCCCCTCGACGGTGACGGTGGGCGTGCCGATGCCGCGGATGTCGGCCCCCATCGCGACGAGCATGCGGCACAGGTCGGCGATCTCGGGTTCCCGCGCGGCGTTGTCGATGACGGTCCGACCTCGGGCGAGGGTGGCGGCCATCACGAGGTTCTCGGTCGCCCCCACCGACGGGAAGTCGAGCGTGATGCGCGCCCCGTGGAGCGCGTCGGCGTGCACGGTGACGCCGTCGCTCGCCCGCTCCACGACCGCACCCATCGCGGTGAGCCCCTCGAGGTGCAGGTCGATGGAGCGCGCGCCGATGCGGTCGCCGCCGGGGAGCGCGAGCTCGGCCGCACCGCGGCGGGCGACGAGCGGACCGAGGCACGCGACGGAGGCGCGGATGCGGGTCACCGCGTCGGCGGGCGGGCGCAGCCCGCGGTCGTCGTGGACCTCCAGCCGGCACGTCCCGGCGGCCGCGTCGTGCCTGACGGTGACCCCCAGGCCCTCCAGCACGGCGCCCATGACGGGGACGTCGGTGATGTCGGGGACCTCGGACAGTTCGACCGGTCCGTCGGCGAGCAGCGACGCCGCCATGAGCTTGAGGACCGAGTTCTTCGCCCCCGACAGCCGGAGCGTCCCCTCCAGCGGACCGCCACCCCGGACGCGGAACACGGGTTCGGACGCGACGGGGGGAGCCATGGGGGCAGACTACCGAGCGGGCCCGTGCGGCCCGGGGCCGACGGCCGGCCTCAGGCCGTCGAGGTGCCCTCGGCGACCTCGAGGCGGACGCGGTTGCGCTGCATGGCCGCGCGCAGCACCTCGTCGTTGGGCGACTCGGCGAGCTGCTGCTCGAGCTTCGCGACCTTCGCCCGTGCCCGGCGGACGTCGATGCCGTCGGCCGGTTCGGCGATGTCGGCGAGGACGATGCAGCGTCGGTCCGCGTCGACGAACAGCAGGCCGCGGTGGACCGCGACGAGGTCGGTGGCGCCGTCCTCCCGGACGATCTTCACGGGGCCGACGTCGAGGGCGATCAGCGCGGGCTGGTGCCCCGGCAGGATCCCGATCTGGCCGTCGACGCCCCGTGCGTACAGCTCGGTGGCGTCGCACGACAGCACGGCACGCTCCGCCGACACGACCTCCACGTGCATCGTGGCCACCTGCGCCTCCTCGTGCGTCGTCGGGGACGGACGCCGCCGGGTCTCAGCCCGCCAGCTCCTGCGCCTTGCGCTGGACGTCGTCGACCCCGCCGACGTAGGTGAACGCCTGCTCCGGGACGTCGTCGAGGTCGCCCTCGATGAGCGCCCGGAAGCCCTCGATGGTGTCGGCGATCGGGACGTACACGCCCGGCTGGCCGGTGAACTGCTCGGCGACGTAGAAGTTCTGGCTGAAGAAGCGCTGCGCCTTCCGGGCCCGCGCGACCACGACCTTGTCCTCCTCGCTGAGCTCGTCGATGCCGAGGATGGCGATGATGTCCTGCAGGTCCTTGTAGCGCTGGAGGACCTGCTGGACGCCCGTCGCGACGCGGTAGTGCGCCTCGCCGACGACCGCCGGGTCGAGGATGCGCGACGTGGAGTCGAGCGGGTCGACCGCCGGGTAGATGCCGAGCGACGCGATCTCACGCGAGAGGACGGTCTGCGCGTCGAGGTGCGCGAACGTCGTGTGCGGCGCGGGGTCGGTGATGTCGTCGGCGGGGACGTAGACGGCCTGCAGCGAGGTGATGGACCGGCCGCGGGTCGACGTGATGCGCTCCTGGAGCTGCCCCATCTCGTTGGCCAGCGTCGGCTGGTAGCCGGCGGCGGACGGCATGCGACCGAGCAGCGTCGACACCTCCATGCCGGCCTGGACGAAGCGGAACACGTTGTCGACGAACAGCAGCACGTCCTGGCGCATCTCGTCGCGGAAGTACTCCGCCATCGTCAGCGCCGAGAGCGCGACCCGGAGGCGCACGCCGGGCGGCTCGTCCATCTGGCCGTAGACGAGCGCGGCCTTGTCGATGACGCCCGACTCCTGCATCTCCAGCATCAGGTCGGTGCCCTCACGGGTGCGCTCGCCGACCCCGGCGAACACGGACACGCCACCGTGCTGCTGGGCGACACGGTTGATCATCTCCATGATGACGACGGTCTTGCCGACGCCGGCGCCGCCGAACATGCCGATCTTCCCACCCTGCACGTACGGCTCGACGAGGTCGATGACCTTGATGCCGGTCTCGAACATCTCCGTCTTCGACTCGAGCTGGTCGAACGACGGCGGGTCGCGGTGGAT
>CAJXTG010000073.1 GCA_913060655.1 uncultured Nitriliruptoraceae bacterium
CGGGCCGTGGTGTCAGCAGCTGGTCCACCGGCGCCCGGTCATCGACCAGGAGCGGTGCGTCGCCGACGAGCGCGTCGAGCGCGGCACCGGCCACGACCACGTCGTCGCGACCGCGTGCACGGTTGCGCGCCTCGATCGCGGCGAGCGGCAGGGGGGCGGGGGACGCGATGACGACGTGGTTGCCGCCCAGCCCGTCCCCGCGCGCGAGCACCGCGACGTGGGCGAAGACGTCCGCGAGCGTGGCCACCTCCGCGCGCAGCAGGTCGCGGGACCCGTGGTCGATGAGGTTGAGGACGTAGACGCCGTCGGGCGCCATCAGCGCCGCGAGGTCGGCGGCGAACTCGCGCGTCGTCAGGTGCCAGGGGACCGCGACGCCACCGAACGCGTCGCCGATGACGAGGTCGAAGGGTCCGACCCCGCCGTCGGCGGCGGCCTCGCGGGTGAGCGCGGTGACGGCACGCCGCGCGTCGCCGGTCCGGACGGTCACGTCGTCGCCCGGCGTGAAGCCGAGCCGCCGCTCGGCGACCGCCACGACCGCCGGGTCGAGCTCCAGCACCAGCTGCGTCGAGCCCGGATGCGTCGCGCGCAGGTAGCGGGGCATGGTGAGCCCACCCGCCCCGATGTGGAGCGCCCGTAGCGGTGCGCCGTCCGGCGCGACGGCGCCGATCACGTCGCCGTACCACGCGGTGTAGCCGAACGACAGCACCGTCGGGTCGGTCGGGTCGACGTGGCTGTGTGGCAGCGTGTCCAGCCACAGCACCCGGCCGGTGTCGCTGCGCGGATCGTCACGCACCGCGATGCAGTAGTAGGCGGACTCCTCCTCGCACGGGCCGCCCGTCCCCAGCGACGCACCGATGGCGAGCGCGGCGACGACGATGGGGGCGATGCCGAGCAGCGGCGTGGACCCGTCCGCGCCGAGACGGCCGAGCCCCCGCTCGTCACGTCCGCGGGCCAGACCGATCGCGACGACGACACCGCCGAGGACGAGCAGGACGGCGAGCACCCGGATCGTCGCCCGTGTCGGGAACAGCGCGACGAGCACGAACCCGGTCAGGAACGTCCCCGCGATCCCTCCGAACGTCGACACGGCCGAGAGGCGGCCGACGACGCTGCCGGTGCGCTCCAGCGCGTCGAGCTGCAGCTTGATGACCACCGGCGTCACCGCGGACAGCACCGCCGCGGGCACGAGCACCGCGAGCGTCGCCAGGATGACCGCGGTCGCCGGTCCGGTCCCACGCAGCCCCGCACCGAGCACGTCGACGATGGGGACGGTGAACGCGGCGAGCCCGCCGCCGGCGACGAGCAGCGGGGCGAGCAGCCGCCGCGGGGCCGTGCGGTCCGCCGCCCGGCCCCCGAGCCACGTGCCCAGCGCGATGCCGGTGAGCACGACCCCGATGATCGCCGTGTACGTCTCGATCGTGTTGCCCACGTAGGGGATGAGCAGGCGGGCCGCGAGCAGCTCGAGCACGAGCACGGCCGCCGACGACAGGAACACGAGGAGGGAGGCGAGCGGCGACGGCATGGTGGAGGAGGGTAGGCGAGTAGCGTCGGCGGCCACGCGTGAGACCGACGACGACGGAGGGCCGCCGGTGGCCGAGTACGTGTACGTGATGAAGGGCCTGTCGAAGACGGTGCCCGGCGGCAAGCAGGTCCTCGACGACATCTGGCTGTCGTTCCTGCCCGGCGCGAAGATCGGCGTGATCGGCCCCAACGGGGCCGGCAAGTCCACGCTCATGCGCATCATGGCCGGCGTCGACACCGAGTTCGACGGCGAGGCGTGGCCCGGCAAGGGCGTGCGCGTCGGCTACCTGCCCCAGGAGCCCGAGCTCGACGAGACCCGCACCGTGCGCGAGAACGTCATGGACGCGCTCGGCGAGCAGCTCGCCCTCGTCGAGGAGTTCAACACGCTCACGATGCAGCTCGCCGAGCCGATGGACGACGACGCGATGCAGAAGGTGTACGACCGCATGGCCGTCGTCCAGGACGCGATCGACGCGACCGACGCGTGGGACGTCGAGCGGACCGCCGAGATCGCCATGGACGCGCTGCGCGTGCCCGACGGTGACGCCGACGTACGCACCCTCTCGGGTGGGGAGCGGCGGCGCGTCGCGCTGTGCCGGCTGCTGCTCACCCGCCCGGACCTGCTCCTGCTCGACGAGCCGACGAACCACCTCGACGCCGACACGGTCGCGTGGCTCCAGCGCCACCTCAACGACTACCCGGGCACGGTCATCGCGATCACCCACGACCGCTACTTCCTCGACGAGGTCGCCGGCTGGATCCTCGAGGTCGACCGCGGGCGCGGCTACCCCTACGAGGGGAACTACTCGGGCTGGCTCGAGCAGAAGCGCGCCCGGCTCGCGCAGGAGGAGAAGGAGGAGTCCTCGCGCCAGAAGCAGCTCGCCGAGGAGGCCGAGTACGTCAAGCAGACGCCGCAGGGGCGCCGCACCCGCGCCCGCGCCCGCGTGGCCGCCTACGAGACGCTGCTCAACGCCGAACGTCCCAAGCAGGTCACCAAGCCGGTGATCATGATCCCGCCGGGGCCGCGGCTCGGGGACGTCGTCGTCGACGCCGAGGCGATCGCGAAGGGCTTCGGCGACCGGCTGCTGTACGAGGACCTGTCGTTCACGCTCCCGCCGGGTGCCATCGTCGGCATCATCGGTCCCAACGGGGCGGGGAAGACGACCCTGTTCCGCATGATCGCCACCGCCGCCGGCGTCGCGCAGGGCGACGACGTCGTCACCCCCGACGAGGGCACGCTCAAGGTCGGCGACACGGTCGTGCTCAGCTACGTCGACCAGTCGCGCGCCGGCCTCGATGCCGAACGCAGCGTGTTCGAGGAGATCACCGGCGGCGGGGACTGGGTGCAGCTCGGCCGGACCGAGATGGCGTCACGGGCGTACTGCGCCGCGTTCGGGTTCGTCGGCTCCGAGCAGCAGAAGCCCGTCGGCTCGTGCTCCGGTGGGGAGCGCAACCGCATCCAGCTCGCGAAGCTGCTGCAGGAGGAGGCGAACCTGCTGCTGCTCGACGAGCCGACCAACGACCTCGACGTCGACACGCTGCGCTCGCTGGAGGAGGCGGTGCTCGACTTCGCCGGCTGCGTCGTCGTCACCTCCCACGACCGCTGGTTCCTCGACCGGGTCGC
>CAJXTG010000074.1 GCA_913060655.1 uncultured Nitriliruptoraceae bacterium
AGGCCCCCGCGGGTCGCGAGCAGGAACAGCACGTTCGCGAGCATGTCCGCGACGCCGGCACCGAGGATGAACGGCGTCCCCCGGCCCGGACGGATCGGACGCGACACGAGCCGCATGAACACGAGCACGGCGACCGCCGACGCGATCCGGGCGCCGACCAGCGGCCACAGCCCCGAGTCCACCGGCGTCGCATCCAGCGCGATGAAGAACCCGCCGAACAGGACGCCGCTCGCGAGCCCACCCAGCACGGCGGGCAGGTCCGCCGCACCGACCGTCGACCCCGGGACCCAGGCGACGACGACCACGCTGACCAGGGCCAGGACGACACCGGCCTGCTGCAGGTCCGACAGCGGGTCACCGAGCAGCAGCGCCCCCCACGCGACGGGGACGGCGGCGCCGGTCACCGCCGCCAACGGGCTGACGACCCCGATCGGGCCGCGTGCCATGAAGCGCAGGTAGACGACGAGCCCGCCGGTGCCGGCCGCACCCGATGCGGCACCGATCAGCAGCGCGGGCGTCGACGGGGTCCCCGGCAGCAGCGGCAGCAGCGGGAGGAGGGCGACGAGGCCGACGACCTGCATCCCCACGGTCACCGTCAGCGCGGAGGTGCGCCGCGCCGCGAGGGCACCGACGAAGTCGGCGACGCCGTAGCTCAGGCTGGCGCCGAGCGCGAACAGTGGACTCAACCGGGACCTCGAGACCGCCGGAGCGCCGGGAGCGCGCGAGCCGGAGCGGCAAGGTAGCCCCGTACCCTCCGCGGTCCGGGCCGGTAGCTCAGCTGGTCAGAGCACTCGACTCATAATCGAGGGTGCGCGGGTTCGATCCCCGCCCGGCCCACGGGCGTGGCCGGTGGGTGACGACGTGGGTGACGACGGAGGGACGGGCGGTGGGTCGGAGCTACCTGCAGCGGTCGCGCAACACGGAGTTCGCGATGACCGCACCGCGCCCACGGCTGCGCGGCCGCTCCCATCTCGTCGCCGGTGTCGTCGCCCTGCCGGTGGCCGTCGCCGCGACCGTCCGCGCCCCCGCGGGGGAGGTGCGGGTCGGGGTCGCCGCGTTCGCGTTCGGCGTCACCATCATGCTGCTGTGCTCGGCACTGCTGCACCTGCGCCGCTGGGACCCGACGACGCACGAGCGGCTGTTCCGCCTCGACCACACCGGCATCTACTGCGCGATCGGTGGGAGCGCCTCGGGCATCGCGCTCGTCGGGCTGGACGGCTGGCCCGAGCAGGTCCTGCTCATCGGCAGCATCGTCGGCTCCACCGTCGGCATCCTCCTCGAGTGGCTGCCGTTCGCCCCGCCGCGCGGGCTGTCCAACACCGTCTACCTGACGCTCGGGTGGCTGCCGGTGCTGCTGATGCCGTGGATCTGGCTCGCCGCAGGCACCCTCGTCGTCGTCCTGATCCTCGCCGGCGGGCTGTTCTACACGTCGGGTGCGATCATCGTGGCGCTGCGTCGCCCCGACATCCTCCCGGCCTGGTTCGGCTACCACGAGCTGTTCCACGCGTTCGTGATCGCGGCGGTGCTGCTGCACGCGTGGGCGATCGGGCGGCTCGTCGTGCTCGCGACCGGCGCGCCCCTGTGGTGAAGGTGCGCTGAGGGTGCCCGTCGCGTGCCGGTCGGCTCAGATGCAGCGTCCCGCGTCGCCGGGGACCCGCGGGGCGGCGAGGACGGCCTCGACCTCGGCGGCGGACAGCGCGTAGGCGGCGTCGACGACGTCGGGACTGACGGCGAACACGACGCCGACGGCGTGCCCCTCGACGTCGATGAGCGGCGCCCCCGAGTCCCCGGAGCGCAGCTCGGCGGCGAGGAAGAACAGCGTCCGTTCGCTGCCCTCCACGCCGTAGATGTCCCGGCCGACGCCCGTGACCCAGCGTTCGATCCGGGCGGGGGCGACACGCGCGGCCTCCTGCCCGCCGGGGTAGCCGATGACCGCACCGACGTCGTCCACCGCACCGTCGGCGAGGGTCAGCGGCGTCAGCCCGTGCCCGGGCGCGGCGAGCAGGGCGAGGTCGCGCCGCGGGTCGAACACGACGACGTCGGCGGGGACCCGGCGGCCGTCGTGGGTGCGCAGGGTCAGCTCGCGGCCACCGGCGACGACGTGCGCGTTGGTGACGACGTGGACGTCGTCGACGGCGAAGCCGGAGCCCGTGTAGGTGCGGCCGCAGCCGACGACCTGCACCCCGGTCGTCGCGGTCGTCGCCCGGGCGAGGACCGCCTGGTCGACCGCGAGCGTGCCGGGCGGCGCGGACGGCTCCGGGGTCGGTGCGAGCCCGGCGAACACGTCGGGGAAGCGGTCACCGCCGAGCAGCGTCCGCAGGGTGCGGGCGACGTCCGGCTGCGGCGGCGCGACCGCATCGATCGTGCCGAGCACCCCGCTCGCCCGCACCTCGCTGCTGATCCGCCCGGGGATGGCGGCGGCCGTCGGGGTCAGCAGCCACAGCAGCACGGCGAACGCCGCGACGCTCGCCGCCGCACCGAGCGTCCGGTCCACCAGCGACAGCGGGCCGAGCGTGAGCAGTCGGCGGATGGGTGCGGTGACCAGCTGCAGGCCGACGCTGGTGAGCGACACGGTCAGCGTGAGGGCCAGCACGGCGACGAACGTGCGGGCGGGCAGGCCCGCCTCCGCGGCGAGGCCGAGCGCGAGGGGGACGGTGCGTCCCGACAGCACGAAGCCGAGCAGCACCCCGGCCCAGGTGGCCGCACGCGCGAGCAGCCCGGTGCGCAGCCCGCCGAGCGCGAGCACCGCCGCGATGGCGAGCAGGACGAGGTCGAGCCCGGTCAGGCCGGCGGCGAGGACCTCCTCGATGGTGCGCGGGAGCGTCGTGAGCGGATCGTCCCGCATGCGTGGTCCGAGGGTCCCGGGCTCAGTTACGGGACGGGTGTCGGCGCCCCTCACGGTCGAGGTAGTCGGCCAGGCGGGAGTGCAGCTTCGCGGCGGTCAGCTCCGACTGCGGGTGGTGACCCTCCCGCACGGCGCACCACAGCGGGCGCTCCTCACCGTCGGCGGTCGTCGTCCGGTCGATGCGGACCTCCCAGTCGGGGAACTCGGCCCGCAGCCACTCCAGCGCCGGCTGCTCGGTGGCCGCACCGGCGGC
>CAJXTG010000075.1 GCA_913060655.1 uncultured Nitriliruptoraceae bacterium
TCACCTCGAGGCGCAGCAGCACCGGCTTGTTCGTCGTGATCCGCAGGTCGGTCGCGTCGCTCGACCCGGGGTGCACGCTGCCGGGGGTGCGGCCCGGCCCCCACGTCACCCCCGGGAAGGCGCGGGTCGGCGTGAGCGCGAGCGGCTCGCCGTCGCCGCGTGGGGGGATGACGGCCAGCCGGCGGCCGTCCGCGGCGATCCGCCACGTCCCGAGGGACGTCGACCACGCCGCCCCGCCGACGGTCGTCACCCGCGTCGGCGTCGTCAGCCGCACCTCGACGGGTCCGGCGTCGAGGTCGGCCGCACCCATGCCGGCACGGATCGTCCCCGGCAGGGCCGGGTCGACGACGGGCGTGAGCCCGCCGTAGTAGGCGGCGAGGATCTCGTCGGCGGAGTGCCCGGCGAGGGCCCGGCCGTGCGCCCCCCACTGGCCCATGCCGACACCGTGCCCCCATCCGAGCCCGTGCAGCACGACCGTGTCGTCGGTCACCTCGACGTCGAAGCGGGTGGTGGGGATCGTCGAGGGGAGGCGTGCGCGACCGTCGGCGCGCAGCGGCGGGAACCGGTCGGGGAACAGCCGCTGCGCGGTCGACGACACGAAGTCGCGCAGCACGATCGCCCGCACCGTCACCGCCGTGCCGTCCTGCCCGGTGACGCGCACCTCCGCCTGCGGGTCGTCGGCCGCCCCGAGCCGTTCGACGTCCGCGGACGGCACGGTCGCCGACAGGGTGCGGCCCTCCGCGAGGATCGCGTCGAACTCGGCCCGGGTGAAGCGGACCTCCCACCGGTGCAGCGGCGACAGCGCGTCGAACGGGTCGGCGATCGCCGTGAGATAGTCGAACGCGCCGGACGAGTCGAACACCTCCTCGTTCGCGTAGGTGCGTCCCCCGGAGGTCGAGAAGTAGCGGGCGAGGATCGGCTCGCCGTCGGCGACGAGGGCGCGGCCGCGCGTGCGCTCGACCGCCGCCCGCCACCGGTCCCCGCCGGGGGCGAGCAGCACCTCCGCACCGCGGAACACCTGGCAGGCGACCGTCGCACAGATGTCGAAGTCGCGGAACGTGCCGCGCCGGATCGACCGCCACGCGTAGGTGCGGGCGGCGATGACCTGCGCGTCGAGCACCGCCTCCGGCCAGGAGCGCGGCACCTCGGCGAGCCCGAGCAGGTAGTCGTCGAACGGCAGCTCGTTGACGACGTCGACCCCACCGCGGCGCGGCAGCAGCTCGACGGTGCCGAGGAACCGGCGGGCGTTCGCCACACCGGACACCTCGAGGAGCGCCCCGTCGTCGGCGGTGAACCGCACCCCGCTGCTCCGCACCGCCCGCGGGGCGTCCGCATCGACCTGTGCGGACGCCGCAACAGGGGCGAGGGTCGGGACGAGCAGCGCCGCGGCGAGGGTCAGCGCACGCAGGGTCGGCCGCATCAGCCGGCGATGATCGTGCGGGACGTCGAGAACGGCGGCCGGCCCTCCCCGTCCGACGGGTCCGTCTCCGCCGCCGTCAGCGTGAACACGCCCGGCCCCGGCAGCTGCACCGTCCACGTCCACGTGCCACGGCTAGGGCCGCCCTGCGTCGCCGTGACGAACCCGTCGGCGACGACCGTCCCGTCGGCGTCGACGAGGCGGACGAGCACCGTCCCCTCGAACACGGTCGCCTGCCCGCGGAACGTGACCGGCCCGACGGGCACCTCCTCGCCGGCGAGCGGCGTCGTCACCGTCACCGGCGACAGGGCGGACGGGTCGACCGGCACCGGCTGCGACCAGTCCAGATGCCCCCACAGGCCGGTGATCGGCTGGCCGGCGACGAGCAGGCGGACCGCCTCGATGGTCGTGTCGACCCGGACGGTGTGGGCGAGCTGCTGGGCGAACGTCGTCTCCTGCGCGGACGAACCGGACGAGCCGACGATGCCGCCGGCCAGGTCGACGGTCACCACGCCGTCCTCGACGCTGACCCGCTCGAGCGTCGTGCCCGGCGGCACGCTCGTCGTCAGCCCCTCGTCGGTCGTCCCGGCGAGGCCGAGCAGCGCCTCGACCGCAGCGGTGACGCGTGCCGCCAGCGCATCACCGACCGCCGGGACTCGTACGGGGACCGGCTCGACGAAGAACGTCGTCGGCGCGCTGCGCACGAGGTGCACGGCCACGACCGTCGACGCCGGGTCGGGCGTCGGCGCCTCCGGCGTCTCGTCCTCGGTCGCCGGTTCCTCCGGTGCTGCCGGGTCGGGTTCCGGGGTCGCGTCGTCGGGGGCGGCGGTGCAGGCGGCGAGGAGCAGCGCAGCGGCGGCCAGCGCCGACACGGCACGCCCGCGCCGACGGCGCGGCATGCTGCGGTGGCGGTGCACGGCGGCTCCTCACGGTTACGGTCGGCGAGTGTCGCCCATCGGCGGACGTGCGGGCCGCCGCAGGGACGACCGGACGACCACCACCACCGTCCGCACGACGCCCCGGCACCGTCCCGGGCGCGTCACCGGCCCGCGAGGAGGGCGCATGCTGCGGGTCGCACTCGGCGGGGCGCTCGGCACGCTCCTGCGGCTCGCCGCCGGCGGGGCGCTCGTCCTCTCGGCCGCACCGCCGGGGCCGCTGCGGCTGCTCGCCCTCAACACCGCCGGGGCGGGACTGCTCGGCTGGGTCCTCGCCCGCCGGCCGGTGCCCGCACGCTGGCTGCCGGCGCTCACCACCGGCCTGCTCGGCGCGACGACGACGTTCTCCACCCTCGTCGTGCAGGCCGGCACCCTCGGCCACGACGCCGGGCTCGTCGCCCCGGGCAGCGCGCGGATGACCGGACCCGGCCTCGCCCTCGTCGCCGGCTACCTCGCCGTCAGCGTCGCCGCCGGGCTCGCCGCCCTGCGCGCCGGCCGCCACCTCGGCACCCGCACCCGGACGGTCCGGCCGTGACGGGGGTGCAGCTCGCCGCCGTGGTCGCCACCGTCGTCGCCGGCGCGGTCGGTGCGGTCGTGCGGGCGGCGGTCGTGGCCCGCGCACCGCGTGCCGGCACGGCCGCGGTGAACGTCACGGGCACGCTGCT
>CAJXTG010000076.1 GCA_913060655.1 uncultured Nitriliruptoraceae bacterium
GCTCCACCGAGGAGCAGGCCGCCGCCGCGTCCGCCGCCGCCGCCCCCGCCGCCGCGGCCGCCGGCTCCGACGCGCCCGCCGCCGGCGGTGGCGTTGCCACGCTCGCCCCGCCCGCGGCCGGCGGCAATGGCAATGGGAACGGGAACGGCGCCTCGGCACGGCTGACCCCTGAGGAGCGGGCGGCCCGCGTCGCCGCGTCGCTCGGGAAGGGTGGGGAGCAGGCGTCCATCGGCGTGCCGGCCGCGAGCGACCACACCCACCGGATGCTCGCGCTCGTCCCGCCCGCCGGCATCCAGCAGGTCAAGGGCGAGCAGGAGGACAAGGTCTACACCTGGCCGCACCTGCTGCTCGTCGAGTTCGTGGCGCTCCTCGCCGTCGGCTCCGTCGTGCTGATCGCCTCGTTCTTCCTCGACGCGCCGCTCGGCAGCCTCGCGAACGCCAACGAGGTGCCCGCCATCAACAAGGCGCCCTGGTACTTCATGGGCCTGCAGGAGCTGCTGCGCTACTTCCACCCGATGGTCGCCGGCGTCACCCTCCCCGGCGTGGTCATCGTCATGCTGATGGCCGCCCCGTACGTCGACAAGAACCCGTCGGCGCAGCCGGAGAACCGCAAGACCGCGAACCTCGCGTTCACGTTCTTCACCGTGTTCTGGGGCGTGCTCGTCATCATCGGCTCGTTCATCCGCGGCGCCGGCTACGAGTGGGTCTGGCCGTGGGTCTCCGGACTGGGGTTCGTGCTGTGAGCGGCGACACGACCGGCGGCGCGGCCCGCCGCACCAAGCCCGAGCGCAAGCCGATCGACCGGCGCGCGTTCCTCCGCACCTCCCTCATCGGGTCCGTGTCCGCCGGCCTCGGCGGGTTCGCCCTCGGCGCGCTCGGGTTCCTCTGGCCCCGGCAGGGCGACGGCCTGTTCGGCGAGGTCGCCCTCGGCGACGCCCGCGAGCTCGCCGAGCGGATCCTCGGGGAGCGCCGGCCCGTCCTCGTCCCGGAGGCGGCCATCTCGATCATCGCGTGGGACCCGTCCGACGGGCAGGCGTCGTCCGCGTACGGCAGCCAGCATGCGGTGGTGACCGACACGGCCGGGCTGATGTGCATCGACACCGGCGCGTGCCCCCACCTCGGCTGTGCGGTGCCGTGGTGCCAGACGTCCCAGTGGTTCGAGTGCCCCTGCCACGGCTCCCGGTACAACAAGTACGGCGAGTGGACCGGCGGGCCCGCACCGCGCGGCCTCGACCGGTACGTGTCGTTCGTCGACGGGGAGGGGCAGCTCGTCGTCGACCTGTCCTCGCCGATCACCGGCCCGGCCCGCACCGCCAACGCGCTCGAGCAGGCCCGCGAGGGCCCCTCGTGCATCGACGCGTGAGGAGCTGACCGGTGACCGTCCCCTCCCTGCTGCTCGCCGTCGAGGCCGCCGAGCCGGACCTCGCCGGCGGCTCGAGCGTGCCGATCCTGCTGCTCGTGCTCGCCCTCGGCGGGTTCGCCGTCGCCTACCTGCTCGTCGGCCCCGGCAAGCGCAAGGGTCCGAAGCGCTACGGCGACATCCCCCTCGCCCAGCGCCCCTACCACTCCGACGCCGAGCTCGAAGGGCCCGGCCTCGAGCGGGCCATGTCGTGGGGTGTCGCGTTCGCCGTGTTCGCGTCGCTGTTCCTGCCGCTGTACTGGCTGATCGAGCCGGGCCGCATCAACGACCGGGTCGACGAGTTCTACGCGCAGGACGTCGCGTCCGGCCGGGCGCAGTACCAGAACGCGTGCGCGTCGTGCCACGGCGTGAACCTCGAGGGCGGCAGCGCCCCCCACCCGGACGCGTCCATCGAGACGGCCTGGCCGGTCCCGGCGCTGAACAACATCGTCGCCCGCTACCGCGACTCCGCGGTCGTCGACGACGTGCGGGAGCACATCATCCTCACGCTCCGCTACGGCCGCTCCGGCACGCCCATGCAGGCGTTCTCCGTCGGCTCCGGCGGGGCGCTCTCCGACAACCAGCTCGAGGCGATCACCGCCTACATCCTCAGCGTCCAGACGGGCGAGCTGCCCGAGGCGCAGGCGTTCGTCGGCCAGTCCCGCGACACGCTGTTCGCGAACAACTGCGCCCGCTGCCACGGCGAGAACGCCGAGGGCTACGTCGGCCCGCAGCTCATCAACGTGTTCGAACGCTACGGCTGGGTGCCCGGCGACGACGAGTCGCTCGAGCAGGCGAAGGCGGCGGTCAAGCAGGCCATCGTCAACGGCCGCATCGTCCCCGGCCAGGCGCCGATGCCGTCGTTCGCGCTCGAGCTGACCGACGACGCCATCGACCGGATCGTCGACCACCTCGCGTCGATCCAGCAGACCGGCGGCCCCGCGTTCGCCCAGATCGGCGGCGACCCGGTGCCCGCCGACGACGCCGGCACGGACGCCGACGCCGGCACGGAGGACTGACATGGACACGTCGCTGATCCTCGCCGTCGAGAGCGTCATCCCCGCCGACCATCCGGTGTCGATCCTCGCGGTGCCGCTCGGGCTCCTGTTCCTGTCGGGGTCCGTGTACGTGCTGCTGTGGTCGAACTACGGGGCGCGGAAGGCCGCCGGCATCTACGGCGTCGCGTTCTTCGGCTTCTCGTTCATCCTCGGCGTGTTCTGGTGGTTCGGCGGCCCGGGCATCCCCCCGAACCTCGGCATCACGACGCTGCCGGGGCAGGCCGCCGACCACTACGACCCGGTGTGGTACGC
>CAJXTG010000077.1 GCA_913060655.1 uncultured Nitriliruptoraceae bacterium
GGGGCCCACTCGCGGGAGCGGGTCGCGCCGGCGGAGAACAGGGCGATGTCGATGCCGTCGAACGCGTCGGCTGCGACCTCGCGCACGGTCAGCTCGCCGTCACGCCAGGGGACGGTGCGGCCGGCGGAGCGGGCCGAGGCGAGCGCGACCGGCTCGCCGGCGACGGGGAAGCCGCGCACGTCGAGCAGCCGCAGCAGCTCGGTGCCGACCGCACCGGTCGCGCCGACGACGGCGACCCGCAGCCCCTCACCCGTGGCACCCATCAGCCGGCCCCCTGCTCCTCGACGATCGCGTCGGCACCGAGGCCGAACTCGGCGTGGACCGCGCGGACGGCGTCGTCGACGTGGGCGTCGTCGATGATGACGGACACGCGGATCGTCGAGGTGGAGATCATCTGGATGTTCACGCCGGCACGGCTGAGCGCGTCGAACATGCGGGCGGCGACGCCGGGGTGGGTCTTCATGCCGGCCCCGACGAGGGACACCTTCGCGACGGCCGGGTTGACGATGACGTCGGCGGCGCCGATGCCCTCCAGCCGGCCGCCGAGCAGCTCGGTGGCCTGCTCGACCTCCCCGCGCGGGACGGTGAAGGAGATGTCGGTGCGCCCGTCGGAGGAGACGTTCTGGACGATCATGTCGACGTTGACCGACGCGTCGGCGAGGGCGGTGAACATGCCGGCGGCGACGCCGGGCCGGTCGGGGACGCCGACGACGGTGACCTTCGCCTCCGACGTGTCGTGGGCGACCCCGGAGATGATCGCGTCCTCCACCATGTCCTCCTGCGGGACGACCCACGTCCCCTCGCTGCCGTTGAACGACGACCGTACGTGGATGGGCACCCCGTGGTTGCGGCCGAACTCGACCGAGCGGACCTGCAGCACCTTCGCGCCCTGCGCGGCGAGCTCCAGCATCTCCTCGTAGGCGAGCCGGTCGAGCTTGCGCGCGGCGGGCACGAGCCGCGGGTCGGCCGTGTACACCCCGTCGACGTCCGTGTAGATCTCGCACACGTCCGCCTCGAGGGCGGCGGCCAGGGCGACGGCGGTCGTGTCCGACCCGCCGCGGCCGAGCGTGGTGATGTCGTGCGTCTCGCGGCTCACCCCCTGGAAGCCGGCGACGATGACGACGTCGCCGTCGCCGAGCGCGTCACGGACCCGTTCGGGCGTGACCGCGAGGATGCGGGCCTTGCCGTGGACCGTGTCGGTGATGATGCCGGCCTGCGAGCCGGTGAACGACCGGGCCCGCACCCCCAGCGCCTCGATCGCCATCGCGAGCAGCGACATCGAGATCCGCTCGCCGGCGGTGAGGAGGATGTCGAGCTCACGCTGCGGCGGACGGCGGTTGACCTGTGCGGCCATGTCGACGAGCTCGTCGGTCGTGCCGCCCATCGCGGAGACGACCACGACGACGTCGTGGCCGGCGCGCCGCGTGTCGACGATGCGCTGCGCGACCCGCTGGAGCCGTTCGACGTCGCCGACGGACGTCCCGCCGAACTTCTGCACGACGATCATCGGCCCGGCCCCCTCACGCCTCGCGCCGGCCGGCGAACGCCCGCGACAGCGTCACCTCGTCGGCGTAGTCGAGGTCGCCGCCGACGGGCAGGCCGGACGCGAGCCGGGTGACGCGCAGGCCCCGCCCCTCGAGGCTGCGGGTGAGGAACGAGGCGGTCGCCTCCCCCGACGCGTTCGGGTTCGTCGCGAGGATCACCTCGGTGACCTCGCCGCCGTCGAGCCGGGCCATCAGCTCGCCGACGTGCAGCTGGTCCGGGCCGACCCCGTCGATCGGGGAGAGCGCCCCGCCGAGGACGTGGTAGCGGCCGGCGAACTCGCGGGTCCGTTCGATGGCGACGACGTCGCGGGCCTCCTCGACGACGCACAGCACCGTCGGGTCGCGCCGCTCGTCCCGGCAGACGCGGCAGGTCGGCTGCTCGGACACGTTGAAGCAGGTCGTGCACGTCGTGACCGTGTCGCGCACCCGCGCGATGGTGGCGGCGAGCCGGCGGGCGTCGGCGTCGTCGACCTGCAGCAGGTGGAACGCGATGCGCTGCGCGCTCTTCGGTCCGATGCCGGGCAGCCGGCCGAGCTCGTCGACGAGGTTCTGGAGCGCGCCCTCATACACGGTTGTGCCGTCCCGTCCTCGCCAGCCCGACGCGCGAGCCTAGCGAGGGGGCCTCACGGCTCCGGTGTGGCGTCGAGCCGGTCGGCGAGCAGCCGGCCGACGTCGTCCGCGTCGACGGGCGGGGCGGGGGACGCGTCGGCCTCGGCGACGTCGCTCGCCTCGTCCGCGTCGACCGTGGCGGCCGGGTCGCCGACCGGCGGCGGCTGCGGGCGGGTGCGGGCGTCCTCCCCGTCACGGACGACGGCGATGCGGGCGTCGAGCGAGCAGGCACGGGCCAGCGCGTCGCGCAGCAGCTGCTGCAGCTCGTCCCGGGACGCCTGGTCGGCGTGGAACGAGGCGTAGCGGGGGCCGTAGTGGAGGGTGAGCACCCCGCCGTCGAGGCGGACGGGCACGGCCGGTTCGAAGATGGCCTTGGCCCGTGGGGACGCCTGACGGATCAGCTCGACGACGGCGTCCCACCGGCCGACGACCGTGTCGAGGTCGACGTCGCCGCGGGCTGTGGGCGCAGGGTCCGGCTCAGGCTCTGGCTCGGACGCCGCAGCCGGTTCGGGGGCGGGTTCGGG
>CAJXTG010000078.1 GCA_913060655.1 uncultured Nitriliruptoraceae bacterium
CCGGCTGCGTGACGAGCACGGCCTCGTCGTGAACCGGAAGACGTTCCGGATCCCGTTCGACTGGGAGGTCGACCCCGTGCTGCTCGACGCCCTCGTCGCCGCGGAGCTCGCCCGATGAGCGGACCCTCGGAGGGACCGTCCCGGTCGGGCCGACCGTCGCGCCGGCTGCCGCGCCGCCTGCGGACGGCCGCGTCACTGCTGCGGCGGCTCGCACCGCGCGTCGCCGCGGTGGAGGACGAGCTCGACGCCCTCCCCCGGCTCGTCGCCGCCGGCGCGACGTGTCTGGACGTCGGGGCGAAGCACGGTGCCTACACGCTCGTGCTCGCCGATGCGGCCGGCCCGGAGGGGCACGTCGTCGCGTTCGAACCGCTACCCGGACCGCGGCGGCTCCTCCGCACGGCGCGGCGTCTGCTCGGGGGCGGGACCGTCGAGACGGTCGCGGCGGCCGTCGCCCAGGAGGACGGCGAGGGGACGATCGGGCTGCCGGTGCGACGCGGCGTCCCCGTGCCTGGCCGTGCGTTCCTCACCTCCAGCGCCGACGGGCTCGGCTCGAACGCCGGATGGCGGCACACCGCACATGCGACCCGCGTGGTGACCCTCGACGCGTGGTGCGCGGCCGCGGACGTCGCGCACGTCGACCTCATCAAGGTCGACGTCGAGGGCGCCGAGCAGCGGGTGCTCGCCGGCGCGGAGCACGTGCTCCGGCGCGACCGCCCCACCCTCCTCGTCGAGCTCGAGGACCGGCATCTCGGCCGGTTCGGCACCGACGCGCGGCGCGTGTTCGACGGGCTGCTCGCCCGCGGCTACCGCGCCGCGGTGCTCGCGGGCGACGGCTGGCGGCGGATCGGCGCGCCGAGCAGGACCCGCCGGAACCACCTGTTCTGGCATCCGGACGGCCCGCACCCGGCGCTGCGGCTCACCGGCTGATCAGGCGTCCGTGTCGACGGCGGGTGAGACGGGGCCGGCGATGATCCGGCGGCGCACGGCCCCGGAGACCGCGTCGACCGCGATCGTCCCGACGACGACGATGATCAGCCCGAGCCCGGCCACCCCGAAGTCCTTGAACCGCAGCGCCTGGGCGACGTCGTCGCCGATCCCGCCGGCCCCGATCAACCCCATCACCGCGGACGCGCGGATGTTGACCTCGAACCGGTAGAGCACGAACGACGACAGCTCCGGCAGCACCTGCGGGACGACACCCCAGCGCAGCCGCTGCAGCGCGTTCCCCCCGACCGCGTCGGCCGCCTCGATCGGCCCGGGTCGGACCCCCTCGAGGATCTCGTAGAACAGCTTGCCGAGCGTGCCGATGGAGCCGATGCCGATCGCCAGCACCCCCGCCATCGGCGTGAGCCCGAAGATGGGGATCAGCGCGATCGCGAGGATGACCTCGGGGATGGCGCGCAGCACGTTGAACACCTGCCGCACCGCCCACGCGAGTGGCCGGCCGACGAGGTTCTCCGCGGCGACGAACGAGAGCGGGACGGCGAACAGCGCGGCGATCATCGTCCCCAGCCAGGCGATCGCGATCGACTCCCACATCGCGGCGACGAGCGACCCGAACCGCTCGAACGGCAGGTCGCCGAACAGCACGGTGCCGAGCCGGGCGAGGTCGGCGGGCAGCTCGAGCAGCCGCGACCAGGCGATGTCGAGGTCGAGCAGCGACCACAGGACGAGGGCGACGGTGACCGCGGTGCCGACCTGGCGGACACGGTCGACCGGCCTCGCGGGGAGCGCGACAGTGGTGCTCATACGAGCCGCCGACGCAGCGAGATCGACACGCGCTCGACGAGGAACACGACGGCGAAGAACATCAGGACGAGGCCCCAGACCTCGCTCCACTCGCCACGGCCGCGGAAGAACTCGATCCGCGAACCGATCCCGCCGGCCCCGACGAGCCCGAGCACGGCCGAGGCGCGCAGGTTGAGCTCGAACCCGTACAGCACGAACGACGAGTAGGCCGGGAGGATCTGGGGGACGACGGCGGTCCGCAGCATCGCCGTCAGCCCCGCCCCCGACGCCTGGGCCGCCTCGATCGGTCCGCGGTCGACCCCGTCGAGCGTGTCGGCGGTCAGCTTCGACACGACGGCGATGGAGAAGAAGAACAGGGCGAGCAGACCCGGCAGCGCCCCGATGCCGACGGCCGTCACGAACAGCAGCGCCCACAGCAGGTCCGGCACGGAGCGCACCACGTTGTTGAAGGTGCGCACGAGCGTGCGGAGCGGCACGTTCGGGTTGCCGTAGTCCGTCGCCCACAGGGCGAGCGGAAGCGAGGCGAGCCCTCCGGTCGCCGTGCCGATGACGGCGAGCTGCAGGGTCTCGACGAACGCGGTGCGGGAACGCTCCGACCACAGCTGCGTGACGTCGGGCTGCAGCAGCCCCTCGACGACGAGGTTGCGGCGTGCGAGGTTCTCCACGAGATCGGCGAACGAGAAGTCGACGGCGATGGCGGTCAGCCACGTCAGCACGAGCGCGGCGACGGTCCCCGCGACCGCGAAGCGAGACGCCGGCGGCCGCGCGGGGACCGTCACCGGGTCCGTGACCGGGGTCGTCACCGTGCCGGCTCGCCGGGCAGGGTCTCGGTCAAGGTGTCGTCGGCGGTGAGCGAGCGGCCGTAGATGTCCTCGAACACGCCGGCGTCGCAGGCGGAGCCGGGCCCGTCGAAGACCACCTC
>CAJXTG010000079.1 GCA_913060655.1 uncultured Nitriliruptoraceae bacterium
CGGTGAGCGCCTCCGCGTCCGGCGGGCCGATGCCGATCAGCAGGTCGAAGCGGCCGGGCCGCAGCACCGCCGGGTCGATCGTGTCGACGAAGTTCGTCGCGCACACGAGCAGCCGGCCGGGGCGGGAGCGGAACTCCGGGATGGACTTCAGCAGCTCGTTGACGACGCCGGCGGACGCGGGACGTTCCGCCCGGGCGGGCACCAGCTCGTCGAACTCGTCGATGAACAGCACGACGTGCTCGAGCACGCCGATCTCCTCGAACGCGTCGCGCAGCTCGCTCGCGAGCGTCCCCTCCCCCGCCGACATCTTCGACGGGAGCAGCTCGATGAACGGCCAGCCGAGCCGGCTCGCGATCGCCCGGGCGAACGTCGTCTTGCCCGTGCCGGGCGGGCCGAACAGCAGCGACGTCGCCGGCGGCCGCAGGCCGATGCGCTGCGCGAGCGCCGGTGCGGCGAGCGGCTGCACGATGCGCGTGTCGATCAGCTCCTTCTCCCGCGTCATGCCGGCGGCGAGGTCCCACAGGCCGTCGGGCAGCAGCTCCCCGCCGAACGTCGAGATGACCTCCACCTGGCTCGGCTCCAGCGACGAGCGCTTGTCGAGGCGGACCAGCCCGTCCGTCTGCGTGTAGCCGAGGTTGAGCATCGACTGCTGGCCGATCTGCCCGGGGGCGAGCACCGTCGAGATGCGCCGCACCCCCTCCCGCTCGAGCCGCTGCTCCAGCCGCTCGACGAGACCGGTCCCCACCCCCTGCCGGCGCCACGACCGTGACACGGCGAGCGTCTGGATCCACGCGGCCGTCCCGAACGTGCGGGCGGTCAGCAGGCCGACGACCTCGTCGCCGGCGAGGGCGACGACGGTCGGGGCGTGCTCGGTGACGTCGACGATGAAGCGGGACAGGTCGATCTGGACCGTCTCCGGGTCGTCCTGCAGGTCCTCGAGGAGCTGCACCGCCCCGGTCAGGTCCCCGTCGACGTAGTCACGGATGATGAACATCGTGCCGCCTCCCCGCGGTGCGTCCCGGGCCATGCCGGGACGTCCGACGGGCGGACCGTAGGGCGCGGCGCGCCCGCCCGCCTGTGGCCGCCCGTGGCCGCCCATGGTGCGATGCCGGCCGACATGGTGCGTCCCCGGCCACGGGGAAGCCGGGGACGCACCGGTGCCCCTCGGGGGCACGTCAGGGCCGCTCAGCCGCCGCGGGACCACAGCAGCAGGCCGGTCGAGCCGGACAGGGCGATCACGACGAACGCGATGAGCGCGAGCGGGGTGCGCCCGGCCGGGCCACCCCCCGTCGGGATCGTCGTCGGGTCGCCCGCCGACGCGGCGTCGGCGACGTCATCGGACGCACCGTCGGCAGGGTCGTCGGTGGCCGACGTGTCGTCCGTCTGCGTCGTCACCGGCGCGTCGTCCCCGTCGTCGGGGTCACCCGGGTCGTCGGGGTCGTCGGGGTCGTCGGCGGCCGTGCGGGCGCAGAACACCATGTCCGCATCCGCGCCGTCGAGCGCGACGTCGATCGTGCCGGCGGTGACCGTCGGATCGAACGAGAACAGCTGCGGCTCCGACGCGGCGATGATGATCGCGGCGATCTCACCGTCCGCCGTGAACGCGATGTCGACCGCGTTCGGCGTCACCGACGTGATGCCGGCCGGCAGCGCACCCACGGTCGTCCCGCCGGTGATGCGCACCGGACCGAGGAGCACGACGTCGTCGATGCCGTCGCAGGACAGCTCGACGGGCTCGACCGGTTCGAGCACGCCGCACAGGACGACGTCACCGTCGCCGGGGTTCGTCGACAGCGGGACGGTGCCGGATGCCGACGGCGGGGCGATGAGGTGCACGACCGGCTCCGACGCCGCGGTGACGACCGCGACGACCGGCCCGGGGGCGGTGAAACCGACCTCGCCGCCCATGTCGTCGAACGTGACGGTGAAGCCGGCCGGCACGGTGGTCGGGTCGACGGCCCCACCCCGGACCTCGACGGGACCCTCGGTCCAGGTGACGCTCACCCCGGCGGCCGCCGCGGCCTGCTCGCACAGGGCCGCGAGGTCCGGCGGCGGCGGGTCATCCTCCCAGCAGAACCGCAGGTTGCTGACGTCGGCCGGCTGACCGCCGTTGTTCAGGGGCGTGACCAACCCCCCGTCCGACGTCGCCGTCGACGGGTACGCGTACACGTGGGAACGGTTGCCGCCCTTGACGATGACCGCCGCGATCGGGAAGTCGGCCGTCCAGTCCACGACCGACCCGTCGACGGTGAAGTCGAGCTCCCCCGGGGGCTCGGGGTGGTCGTGGTCGTCGTCCTCGCTCATCAGCAGGACGGCGGGCGTCTCCTCCCCCATCTCGAAGTGCGCGGAGCCGGTGTACGACGCGTCGATGTCGGTGCAGCGCAGGTTCCCGCCGCCCTGGCTCGACGAGAACAGCTCGGGGGTGATGCC
>CAJXTG010000080.1 GCA_913060655.1 uncultured Nitriliruptoraceae bacterium
GCACGATCCGCCATCATCGAGGTGACGCCCTCGCGGTGGTGGCGGCGGCACAGCACCTCGTAGGCGACCTCGCCGCCGTCGACGTCGCCGACGACGACCTGCTCGCCCTCCCGCTGGATGATCCCGTCGACGGTGCGGGCGTTCATCGCGCCGCGCTCGCCGCACCAGCAGCGCGCCTCGACCTGCAGCGCCTCACGCCGGTCGGCGAGCTCCATCAGCCGGCGCGAGCCGGGGAACATCGCGGAGGTGAAGTCGGTGAGCAGCCCGAAGCACTGCACGTCCACGTCGGACTCGTCGACGAGGCGGGCGAGCTGCTCGACCTGGGCGGGCGAGTAGAACTGCGCCTCGTCGCAGATGAGCACGTCGACGGCGCTGCCGTGCTCGATGACGGTGGTGACGTAGGCGTGCAGGTCGAGGTCGTCGTGGACGATGACGGCGGGCTGCTCGAGGCCGATGCGTGAGGAGATGGTGGAGCCGCCACGGTCGTGCTTGGTGAACAGCACGACGTGCTTGCCGGCACGGACCGCGTTGTGGTGGATCTGCAGCGCGAGCGTCGACTTGCCGCAGTTCATCGTCCCGAAGAAGAACGTGAGCTCCGCCACCGGCGCCTCCTCCCGAAGGGGTCGAGCCTAGGCCGTTGCTAGCGTCCGTCGGCGGACGTGGGCCGGCCCGACCGGGTGCGGCCGGGCCCGACCCGGGGGGGTGCGTGGGAGCGTTCTACTCGGCGGTGTCCGGCGCGTTCGAGGCCGGCTTCAAGGTCGTCGGCGTCGACCTGCACGTCGACGGGCTCGAGCATCTGCCCGCCACCGGCCCGGCGATCGTCGCGGCGAACCACGTCGGCTACGTCGACTACGCGTTCGTGATGCTCGCCCCGCCCCGCCCGCGGCGGGAGGTCGCGTTCCTCGCCCGCTCGGACTTCTTCGACCGGCCGGTCGTCGGACGGGCCCTGCGGGCGCTCGGGCAGATCCCCGTCGACGCGCACGGCGACCCGGCGGCGGCGCTGCGGGCCGCGGTCGCCCACCTGGAGGCCGGCGGGATCGTCGGGCTGCACCCGGAGGGGACGATCAACCCGACGTTCCTGCCCGGTGCGGAGCCGCTCACGGGCCGCAGCGGGGCGGTGCGGCTGTCGTGGCTGACCGGCGCACCGATCGTGCCCACCGCCGTGTGGGGCAGCCAGCGGCTGCTGACGAAGTGGCGGCCGGCCCGCTGGCCCGGGCGCGGCGTCCCCGTCCGGGTCCGCTACGGCACCCCCTACCGGCCCGCCGAGGCGCCCCCGGCGGAGGCGACCGCCGAGCTGATGGGGCGCATCAGGACGCTCGTCGACCGGGCGATCGTCGAGGAGGGTGCGCCGGAGGGGTCGTGGTGGGTGCCCGCGGCACGCGGCGGTGGCGCCCCGGGGCCGGACGAGGTGCGCGAGCGGCTGGAGGCGCAGGCGCGGGAGCGGCGGGAGCGGCGGCTCGGACGGCAGGGGCAGGGCGGCTGAGCGTCGGAGGCGCGGCACGGCAGGGCTCACGCCCTGTGGACAACCCTGTGGACATGTGGAGAACACACCGGTGTTGTTCCACACGTGGGAGTCGGGTCAGGCGTCCTCGTCCGAGGCCTCCGCGGCGTCCGACGCGTCGCTGCCGGCCGCCCCGCCGTCGGCCGGTGGGGCCGGCGGCTGCGGGTCGTCGAGGTCGCGCGGGTCGCCCCACAGCTCCTCGTCGAGGTCGCGCTGCCGCTGCCGCTGGCGCCACAGGGCCGCGGCACCGCCGATGGCGGCCAGGCCGAGGATGCGGCCGAACCAGCCGCGCCGGCGCGGTTCCTGGTCGTCCATGTCGTCTCCTTCGGGTCCCCGTCCGACCGGGGACGGTGCGCCGCCCCGGGCCGGTGGTCGTCGTCCGAGCGTAGCCAGCGTGCCCGAGCGGGCCACCGGCGCACCGTGGGCGATGTCACGCACGGTCGGTACGGTGGGGATATGAGGAAATACCTCCGACGCTCCGACAGCGAGCGTCGCCGAGCGGGCCAGCGAATGGGCCAGCGTGCGGGCCGGGGCAGCCCGCGGACGGGACGGTAGGACGATGGGGACGGACGAGGGGCAGGACACGGCACGACGCGGACCGGGACGTGCGCCGGGGCGGGCGCGCAGGGTGGTGCGCCTCGTGCGGGCGCAGGTGGTCGGGGCGGTGATCCCGTCGGTCGTGCTCGCGCTCGTCGCGGCGAGCACCGCCGGTGCCGTCACCCTCGTCGCGCTCACGGGTGCGGAGGTCGCCGAGGCACCCGCGCCGACCGATGACACGTCGACCGAGGACGGGGGTGCCGACAGCACGGACGACGGCGCCGACGGCGCCGAGGGCACCACGGGTGAGAGCAGCACGTCCGACGCCACGTCCGATGCGGCGGACAGCG
>CAJXTG010000081.1 GCA_913060655.1 uncultured Nitriliruptoraceae bacterium
GTCCACGGGCCCGACGGCCCCGAGGCCGGCCTCGGCGCGGAGCGGGGTGGTGTCGCCGTCGCGACCGCCCAGCAGGACGTCGCCGCCCAGCGGGCCCGCATCCCTGCGGTGACCCTGACGGTCGGCACGTTCGTCGGGACGTCGCTCGTGTCGTGGGTGTGGGCCGTGTCCGTCGAGCCGTTCAGCGCGGGGCTCACGCGCATGCTCACCGTCAACGTCGTCATGGTCGCCGCTGCGCTGATCGCCCGGCACTTCACCCCCTACCTGCCGTCGACCGACGTGCTCGACTCCGTCGGCCACCGGCTCGTCGCGTTCGCGTTCGTCCTGTGGACCGTCGGCACCATCGCCGGCGCGATGTGGGCCGAACAGTCCTGGGGCCGGTTCTGGGGGTGGGACCCGAAGGAGACCGGCGCGTTCCTCACCTGGATCGCCTACGCCGGCTACCTCCACGGCCGTGCCACCCGCGGCGTGCGCGGCCGGCGGGCCGCCTGGATCGGCATCGGCGCGTTCATCACGCTGATGGCGACCTACCTGATCGCCAACTACGTCATCGTCGGCCTGCACTCCTACGCCGGCCTGTAGGGGACGGCGGTGGCCGAGACCATCCGGCTGATCGTCCTCGACGCGAACGTCCTCGTCGCCGCCGGCGTCGCCCTCGCCGCCGGCCTCGTGTCGTTCGCCTCCCCGTGCGTCCTGCCGCTCGTCCCCGGCTACCTGTCGTTCGTCACCGGCCTCACCGGCGAGGCGATGGAGGACGTCGGGCTGCGCACCCGCGGCCGGCTGCTCGCCGGCTCCACCCTGTTCGTCCTCGGCTTCGCCGTCCCCTTCGCGCTCCTCGGCTGGGCCGCAGGCCTGCTCAACGTCCTCGAACGGTCCGCCGCCGCCCAGGCGGTCATGGGTGCGGTCGTCGTCGTCCTCGGCGTGCTGCTCGCCCGCGGCCGGCTCGTGCGCGAGGTCCGCTTCACCCGGCGGCTGCCCACCGGCACGCTCGCCGGCGCGCCGCTGCTCGGGTTCGTGTTCGGCGTCGGCTGGACCCCGTGCCTCGGGCCGACCGCCGGCGCGATCCTCACCCTGTCCGCGTCCGTCACCGGCGGCGTCAGCGGCCGTGGTGCGTTCCTCGGCCTCGTCTACGCGCTCGGCCTCGGCCTGCCGTTCATCCTCCTCGCCGTCGGCATCGGCCGGCTCGGCCGCACCCTCGACGTGCTCCGCCGCCACGGCCACCGCCTCCAGGTCGCCGGCGGCGCCCTGCTCGTCCTGGTCGGCCTCGCCATCGCCACCGGCCTGTGGCAGCGCTGGATGGTCGCCCTCCGCCCCCTCATCCAGGGGGTCGAGCTGCCCATCTGAGCCGGCGTTCGGGGCGGCTGGTTGTGCCCGGTGTCGGGCGGCGAAACATGGCCTCGTGCGCGGCCCGCAGGTGGTTGCGACGCGGTGGGACGGGGGGCAGACTCCCACCACGGCCGTGGGGGCGCGCCGGGGGGTGTGCGGGGCCGTGGGGCGACCATGGGGATGACTCCGACCACTGCTGCCACTGTCACAGCAGCTGCTGCACGCACGACCCGGACCTTCCGCCGTGGCGCGGCGGCGCTGCTCGGCGGCGCGATCGTCGCCGGCGCCGCTGCAGCGGCCGCCGACGAGTCGTGCGTGCGCAGCGTCGACGCCGACGTCGAAGGTGCCGGGGCTGAGGCGGCACTCATCCAGGCCCTCGCCGACGCGCAGACGCCGGTTGCCGGCGGTGACTGTGACGCGTGGCGGGTCGACCTGTCCGGCACGTTCCCGCTGACCGACACGCTCGAATGGCTCGACCCGGTCCCACTGACCCTCGCCGGCCCGGACGGCGGCACCGCCCGCCTCGAGGCCGACGACACCGGCGGGGCGGTCGACCACCGGCTCCTCACCGTCGACACGTTCCCCGACACGGTCACCGTCACCCTCGAACGGCTCGTCCTCACCGGCGGTGACGTGTCCGGCCTCGTCGACGACGGGCTCGGCTCCGTCGAGGGTGGGGCGATCCTCGCCGACGACGTCGCCCTCGTCGACGTGCTGCTGACGGGCAACCGGGCCGACGCCGGCGGGGCGATCTCCACGTTCGCGCTCGACGCGACCCGCACCACGTTCGACGGGAACGAGGCCGAGCTCGGCGTCGCCACCGGCGGGGCAGTGCTGGCCTTCGGCGACACGACCCTCGAGAACGTGACGTTCACCTCAAACGTCGCCGGGGAGGGCGGCGCGATCTGGGCCGACCTGTC
>CAJXTG010000082.1 GCA_913060655.1 uncultured Nitriliruptoraceae bacterium
AGCGGGACGAGCGCGAGGAACGCGAAGTAGGCGATGCCGGCGGCGAGCTGGTCGACGGCGACGGCCCGGGAGCGGGCATGCACCGCCCGGACGGTGGCGACCCCGGCGGCCACGAGGCGGCGGGGCCGCTCAGCGGCCACGGGTCGTCCCGGGCTCGGGCCGGCCGGGGGTGGCCTGGCGGGAGCGGAGGAAGCTGAGCATCTGCAGCTCGGTGGACAGGTCGACGCGGCGGACGGCGACCCCGTCGGGCACCTCCACGTGGACGGGGGCGAAGTTGAGGATGGCGCGCAGGCCCGCGGCGACCATCCGGTCGACGACCGGCTGGGCGGCGTCGGCGGGGACGGCGACGACGCCGACGTCGGCACGTTCCCGGCGGGCGACGGTCGCGAGCGTGTCGAGGTGGGCGACGGTGCGGCCGCCGACGGTCGTGCCGACGAGCGCCGGGTCGACGTCGAGGAGGGCGGCGAGGCGGAACCCCTGCGGGGCGAACCCCTCGTAGGCGGCGAGGGCGCGGCCGAGGTTGCCGACGCCGACGAGGACGACGACGCGTTCCTCGTCGAGGCCGAGGATCGTCGACGTCTCCGCGAGCAGCGCCGCCACGTCGTAGCCGACGCCGCGGACCCCGCGGGTCCGCAGGTGCGACAGGTCCTTGCGGACCTGGTCGGGATGCACGCCGACGGCGCGGGCGAGCGTGCCGGACGCGACGGTGCGCACCCCGGCGTCGGCGGCGTCGCGCAGCGCCCGCCGGTAGGCGGGCAGGCGGGCGACGGTCGCCTTCGGGATGGGCCTGGGGGTGGCCTTGGGTGTGGCCTCGGGGATGGCGTTCGACGTCGGCCGGGCGTTCACGGGCGGCCCCGCAGGGCACGGCGGACGACGCCGGGGGCGAGCTCGAGCTCGCTCAGCTCGACGCCGTCGAGGACGAGGACGGGGACGCGGACGCCGTACCGGTCGGCGAGCCCCTCCGCGTCCGGGTCGGCGTCGACGTCGACGACGCGGACCTGGGGGCGGCGCCACGGGACGACGGTGCGCAGCTCGCGGCGCAGCCGCGCCTCCGCGGCCCGGCACACGCCGCAGCGGGCCCGCGTGTAGACGACGAGCTCGCGGGGGCGCAGGCGTGCACGGCGCGGTGCGGCTGCCACCTTCGCCTCCCGGGTCGGACGTCGCGCGGACCCCGGGGTGCGGACGGTGCCCGGGGCGTGACGAGCGTAGGGAGGGGCCGGGGCCGCGTCGCTAGCCTCCGGGCGGCTCCCCGCGGGGGCTGTGGGGTCGGCCTGCGGGGGTGGGACGTCGGAGGGACGATGCGCAACGGGACCGCGATCGGGCTCGTCCTGCTGCTGGCCGTCATCGTCGGGGCGGCGGCGTTCCAGCTGTTCCTCGCCCTCGGCTGAGCCGCCCCCGCTGACGTCGTCCACAGCCGGAGCGTCCCACTTTCCCATCGTGGGTCCGTCGGCTACCGTGCGGTTCCACGCCCCTTCCCTTCGCCCTTCCCCCCTTCCGCTGCGAGGAGACCGCCGATGCCGTTCGTGACGACCGACGACCGCAGCCGTGTCGTGCTGCCGGGCCATCCGAACGCGACGTTCCTGCTGCGTGAGAACGCCGACGGGAGCCTGCTGCTGGAGCCGGCCAGCGTCGTGTCCGAGGCGCAGGCGGTCTACGACCGTGACCCGGCGCTGCGCGACCTCCTCGACCGGGCGGTCGCGTCGGCGACGGTGCGGCGACGCCGGCGGACCCCTGCGCCTCCACCCGGCGCCCGACCAGGCGGATGAGCGGCGACGGGCCCGGCCCGTTCGACGAGGCGTACTCGGAGGTCGCCGACGAGCAGCTGGATGCGCTGGAGCAGGCCGACCCGGACGCGTACGCGGACGTGCTCACGCTGTGTGGGCTGATCTTCGACCATCCCGGGCGTGCGCAGGCGATGTCGTCGGCGATCACGACGGCGGGCGGGATCGTGCTCCGCCTCGCGGTGCCGGGCCGCGGCGCGCTCCGGATCTTCTGGACGGCCCGCGGTGCCGACGGCGCTCCCCGTGTCGAGGCGGTCCTCGAGCAGCCGTGAGCCCGGCGGGCGCGCTCGCGGATGCCGTGCTAGCGGATGCCGTGGCGGGGGAAGACGAGCTCCCGCACCGTCGCGACGGACGCCTCGGCGGCCGCACGGGTGCGCGGGGTGACGTCAGGGCCGAGGACGGGGGCGGGGTCGTCGAAGTCGCGGGGCGGGGTCTGGCCGGTGCGGTCGACGACGAG